>CANKOT010000004.1 GCA_947484245.1 Comamonadaceae bacterium | reverse complement strand
CATGGCGCCTGGCTGGTCTGTGCCCTTGAGCATGGCCACAGGGTCTTGCATGTCTTGGTACAACACAGCATGGTGTTCAATCATGGCGCGAATGCCAACATGGCCCGCCACAGGGGCACCCAATGCGCCTAAGCCATAGCGTCCTTCACTGCGCAAATCGAGCAAGCGCAAGGCCAGTGCCGATTGCAACAAACGCTGCAAACCAGCCACAGGCAGGTTGGTGAACTGGGCCAATTCTTCGAGGGTGCGTGGGCGTTCGGCAACCGTTTCCAAAATGTGCAAACGCACACATGCCAACAAAACTTGTGAATACACAAAACCCGCCATCAGGTCAAACACTTGGCGCGCACGGCGCTGGGTAATCCATCGAGTGAGGGGATTTGAGACGCTCCAGCGGTACAAAGAGGTGCTGGTCATCATGCGATCCCAGACCGCTTCCAGCGAATCTCGCCAAGGTGTTTTTCGACCCACGCTCTGCGCAGAAGAGGCTAAATCTAGCGTTTTCATGTGTGCGTCCTGTGCTTGGTCACACTCAGTGTGAAACGCCTTGGTTGGCGCTGGCACGATAAGCCACGCAAGCCGCACGCGGCACCAAACGTTCAGACTGTTGCATCACCAAGTCGCGCATCGACTGAGCGTTGGCGCCTTCTGGAATGGAATCGGATGCCGCTTGAATGAGGGTTTCAAAATGCGTAATGGCACCTGACAGTCCGAGGTTGGCAATGGCATTGGGCCTGTCGTGCTGTGCGTCTTGACCAACGGGCTTGCCCAACAAATCGGCTTGACCCATCACGTCACGAATGTCATCGGCCACTTGGTAAGCCTCGCCCAAACAATCGCCCAGACCCTGCCATTGCTTGGGGTCTGCGCCTGCGCTCAAAGCGCCCGCGCTGGTGGCGGCCACAAATAGGGCGCCTGTTTTGGCACGCTGGTATTGCATGAGGGACACACGTGACTCAGATTCCCAAGCTTGACCCGCCACGATGCCCGCGGGCATGCCCACACAAGAGGCCAAGATTTGGATCAGAGCCGGCAAGCGAAGCGGTGATTGGGTGGCTGCATTGGCCAAAGTTTGAAAGGCCAACACGATCAGTGCGTCGCCGGTTAGCACGGCCAAAGGTTCGCCATAAGCGAAATGCACAGAGGCACGGCCGCGGCGAGTTTGAGCATCGTCAAAACAAGGCAAGTCGTCGTGAACCAATGAGGCACAGTGCATGAGTTCAATGGACACTGCAACAGCTTCGCTCAGGCGGGGATCGTCCATGCCGCAAGCCTGTGCAACAGCCAAGGCCAGCTGAGGCCGAACGCGAGCACCACCAGGAAACACCGCATGGCGCACGGCACCAGCCAGCTTAGGAGGGCAATTGGGGTCATCGGCAGACGCCAAGGCCATGGCCAAACATTGCTCGATTTTTGTGATTGCCTTCATGGATTTGTCTCCAATGGATGTAGAAGCTATTTGCCAAGTGACAACTTAACCTGTCAATTAGATGTGTAAACAAATATAGACACTTGAATTGTGTCTGTCAACCGTAGTTGCCTAGGTTTTTTGAATTAATTTGCAGGTGCGCTGGATGGCGAACCAAGCGGCCAGATCACATTGGCCACCCATTCAGCCTGCTCTTCATGGGCCAGGTGCCCCAGGTTGGGCAGCGAAATAATGTCTTGAGTTCGCAGATGTGAAAGTGTTTCTGCCACCCGGTAGGCCACTGAAGGCGGCACAATCAAATCTTGGGATCCGACGATCAAAGAAAGAGGATCTTGAAGCGTGCGAAGCCGCTCCCAAAAGGTGTGCAAATCCCAGTGCGCCATCATGTAAAGCGCCGCTTGTGCGTGAGAAGGCTTGCTCATCAACGTTTTGTAAAGTCTTGTGCCTTCCTCATCCAGTTTGGAGCCCGTCCCGTCCAAAAGCTTTTGCAAGACAGAAGGGCGAGCAGCTTGCCATGCAAACAACTCTGGCAAAAAAGGCGCCTTGGTCAGTACCTTGGCCAAGGGCGAAAAAAATTGCCCCGCAGCACCATCCAATGGCAACAAGGCCCCATTCAACGAGATCAATCGGTGCGGTTGCAAATGGCCATTGAGTGTCAGCATGCAGGCCACGGCAGCGCCCGCAGAATGTCCCACCACCATGTCGGGCTTGATTTGCATGTGTGCCAACAACTCAGCCACGCCTGCTGCCATGCCCGGAATTGAAAACAAAGTGGCAACGTCGCTGTCCTCAGGCATTGAGGTAAAGCCATGGCCCGGAAAATCGATGGCAATCACGGTGTATTTGTCACTCAACAAGGGAATCAAGTGACGCCACGAATGGGTCGAGGCACCTGTGCCGTGCAGCAGCAAGATGCTTGAGGCGTGAGGGTTGGGGTGCTGAGCCAATTGCACATGCCAGCGCAGCTTGGGTGTTTCAATGAAGCTTGAAAGATGGCGCAATGGCCATTGGCGGCCATCTGTGTCCCAAACTAATGCTTGTCTTTGGCTCACATTGAACTTTGTTTCAAGCCCTGCCAGCCACAGCACGAACAGCTTGGTTCAAAGAGTTGGCGCCGGCATAGGGCAAGGCCAAATATTGCGCACCCATGACTTGCGCTAAATTTTGAGCGGCCTCTTGCGCTTGAGGCGAGGTGTCCACCAGCAAGGTGCTGAAGCCTTTCAGGCGCATTTCTGCAGCCGCAGCCAATGCATCTGTTGCAGCCTGCGCGCGACCTGGGCGGCCATCGCGTGCAATATTGCCCTTGCCATCTGTGAGCAAAACCACGATGGGTGTTTCTCCCTTTTTGCGCAACTGCTCAGCCAACAACATCGATGCTTCGATGGCATGGGCCAGTGGTGTGGCTCCGCCACCTGGCAAACCGGCCAAGCTTCTTTTGGCGCGCGCCAAAGAGCGTGTGGGCGGCAGAATCAATTCCGCTGTTTGAGCTCTGAACGCCAGCACCGCCACACTGTCGCGCCGCACATAGCAGTCGGCCAGCAACAACTCAACAGCGCCCTTGGCTTCAGCCAAACGGTTGAGTGCAGACGAGCCTGAAGCATCGACCACAAATACGGTGGTGGTCTGACCCGATTGGCGAAAACGCGTGACATGGAAGTCTTCTTTTCGCACCACGATGCGTTGTTTCTGGCCCTCAGAAGTGGCCTGTTGCTTTTGGCGTATTTTTTGCCAAGGCGCAGCGGCCCTCAGTGTTTCAAGCACATTGATGCGTTGGCCTGCGCGCGGCTCGCCTTTGCGTGCACCAACAGGCCTGCCGCGCAATGCATTTTTTTGCAGTGCACCCGCGCTGCCCGAGGTGGGTGTTTTGGCGCGTTGCAATTGGCCAATTTTCAAACTGGCCAAGAGCCCCGCTGGAATGGCGGCTTGAGCTGCTTCGAGCACCAATTCGGTCAAATTTTCGGGCAGGCTAGGTTCTTCGTTTTGCGTATCTTCAGGGTCGTCATGGGTGTCGCTCTGATCCTGATTTTCAGTATCTGACCTGTTAGATGCTGGCTCAGGTTCTGGCGGTGGATTCTCTGAGTTTTCAGCGGCTTCAGGGGTGTTCTCGGTCTGATCTTCTTGGGGTGTTGGCGGTGGCAGTCGAGTTGCGCGAGGTGCAAGAACCAATCGAGCCGCAACGCCGATATGTTCTTCCTCCACGCATGGACTGCCCGCTAGCGCAGCGGCGGCCCGCGCAACACGCACGGCAAACACACTGGCTCTGAGCGAGTCAATGCCCAGCGCCAATGCAGCGGCGCAAAGGGCTTTGACAGCTTCGTCGTCCATCGTCACTTGCGGCAAACCTTGCCGAGCATTCAGCACTTCTTCGGCTGTCCAGTCGGGTCCTTCTTCATCCTCGTCTTGGGCGCCCATTAGCAAGCGAAAGGCCAGTCGATCAGCCAGTGCAGCGGGCATTTGCTCGTCGTCGCTGGCGCCTTCATCAAGGGCGACCAAACCCAGCCTGGCCTTCGCCGAGGTGTCTAAACCATCGCGTTGCAATGCCACCAGGCCCGTGTCTAGCACGCTACCAAAGCGCGCTGCTGCAGACACGCTCATGCGCTCTGCCATGGCCAAGACCAATACGCCGCCATCGGTTTGCGACAACAAACCTTGAAGGGCAATTGGCTTGCCTGCTTGTAGCGTGGCGCCCAGATCCAGCCCGCCCAACAAGGCTGTGTCATTGATGTTGAGCGGCACACGCCGAACGGGCGTCTGTGCCGGTAAAAGATTTTTTAAAAGAGCCAGCCACTGGTCACGCTCATCGCAGGCAGGCGAGCGAAGTGCCACACCGCCGAGACCCACAGGGTCTACTGCAAAAAGTGCGGCAATGGTTGCGGCGTCGCCTTGCATGGGTTGTCGGGGCCTTTTTCTGCCTAGGCCTGATGGGCCTTGGGCTTTGGTGCTGTCAGTTCTGCAAGCGCTCTCTCCACGCGCGTTGAAGAGCCGGAATCATCCAGGGGGTTGCGGCGAAGGCGATGGCGCAGCGCAGAAGGTGCCACCCTGATCAGGTGCTTCTGCCCAACTTTGGCGGCACCTTGCAAAGCGGCTTCAGCCCGCGCTGCGCGAACCAGGGTCAAATCACCGCGCAAACCATCGGTGCCCAAACTCATGCAAAGTTGGGCGGCAAATTCGCGGGCCTCATCTGGAATGGCCACATCTGCCAATCGTTTGCGGGCAGCCACAATGCTGCGCCTGACGCGGTCGTCTTCTTTTTTCCACTGGTCGGTAAAGGCTTGTGGGCTTTGCTCGAAAGCATCTCGGCGCTTCACCACTTCCACTCGCTGTGCAAGGGAGTCGGGTGTTTTGACTTCCACCGACAAACCAAAGCGGTCCAACAACTGAGGCCTTAACTCGCCTTCTTCCGGATTGCCGCTGCCAATCAAAACGAAACGTGCAGGGTGCCGCACGCTCAGTCCTTCCCGTTCCACCACGTTTTCGCCTGAGGCCGCCACATCTATCAGGAGGTCTACCAAATGGTCTTCCAGCAAATTGACCTCATCAATGTACAAATAACCCCGATTGGCGCGTGCCAAAAGTCCTGGTTCAAACGCTTTCACGCCTTGCGAGAGCGCACGTTCCAGATCCAGGGCGCCGACCACTCGGTCTTCAGTGGCGCCCAGTGGCAAATCAACGACAGGTACCGCAACCAATTGGCTATTTTTTGAGGCATTGCCAGTTTTGCTGACCGTTGCGGCCTTTGTAACGCAGTCTGGACATTTGGCATTTTCAGGGTCGCAGCCATAAGGGCAGCCCACCACAGCGCGCATTTTGGGCAGCAAGGCCGCCAGGGCTCGAACGGCTGTTGACTTACCCGTGCCGCGATCACCAAAGACCAAAACTCCCCCGATGCTGGGGTCGATGGCCGTGAGCACGATGGCCATTTTCATGTCGTCCTGGCCCACAATGGCTGAGAAAGGAAAGGTCAAAGGCATGTGAATCACAATCGAAGTTAAACAAGCGGGCTGACAAAGTGTCAACTTAAAAAATTACGTAAAGTGTCAATTTAACTTGACGTTTTGTCAAATCCAGTTAAATTATGCATTCATTGAACAGATATTGAGGCAAATGATGAATGCCCTGCTTGATTGGATTCAGTCCCCAGCGCAGCTTAGAACCCTGTCACGTAGCAACTTGGCCCCTTTGGCCAACAGCTTGCGTGAGCGTTTGATTCAGTCGGTTTCGCAAACGGGTGGGCATTTCAGCTCAAACTTGGGAACGGTTGAACTGACCGTGGCCCTGCACTATGTTTTCAACACCCCTGAAGACCGTTTGGTCTGGGATGTAGGCCATCAAACTTACCCGCACAAAATGCTGACGGGACGCAACGACCAAATGGGCAGCATGCGCCAATTGGGCGGTTTGAGCGGTTTTCCTCGCCGCGAGGAAAGTGTTTACGACGCCTTTGGCACCGCGCACTCTTCAACCAGTATTTCTGCCGCTTTCGGCATGGCCATGGCGGCCAAACAAATGGGCAGCCAGCGCAAAGCCGTGGCCATCATTGGCGATGGTGCTCTCACAGCGGGCATGGCCTACGAAGCCTTGAACAATGCGGGTGCGAGCGACTGCAACTTGCTGGTGATCTTGAACGACAACGACATGTCCATCAGCCCCCCCGTGGGAGCCTTGAACCATTACTTGCATGAACTGATGAGCGGCCGGTTTTATGCCGATGCCAAAAAAATTGGCAAGCAAGTGCTGAAAAATGCGCCCCCTTTGTACGCCTTGGCGCAAATGATTGAGCAGCAAACGCAAAGCTTCATCCAGCCCCAGACGATGTTTGAAAACTTGGGCTTTGAATATACGGGCCCTGTGGATGGCCACGATCTGGATGACTTGGTCGACACCTTGCAAAGTTTGTACAACAAACCCGGCCCGCAGTTTTTGCATGTGGTGACGCGCAAAGGCAAGGGCTATGCAAAGGCCGAAGCCGACCCAGTGGCCTATCACGGCCCCAGTAAATTTGATCCTGCTGTAGGCATTGTCAGCGTTGCCGCTTCAACGCCTCCCAAGCCCACATTCACGCAAGTATTTGGTCAATGGCTGTGCGACATGGCTGCAAAAGATCAGCGCTTGGTGGGTATCACGCCGGCCATGCGAGAAGGCTCTGGCATGGTGAGTTTCAGCCAGCAGTATCCCCAGCGCTATCACGATGTGGGCATTGCAGAACAACACGCCGTAACCTTTGCTGCGGGTATGGCATGCGAAGGTTTGAAGCCTGTGGTGGCCATCTATTCAACTTTCTTGCAAAGAGCCTACGACCAATTGATTCACGATGTGGCACTGCAAAACTTGCCAGTGGTGTTTGCACTTGATCGTGCTGGCATTGTGGGTGCTGATGGCCCGACGCATGCAGGCATGTACGACATTGCTTTCACACGTTGCATTCCCAACATGAGCATTGCCTGCCCTGCAGACGAGGCTGAATGCCGTCAATTGCTCAGCACGGCCTATGCACAAGACCATGCTGTCACAGTGAGGTACCCAAGAGGTGCAGGTGTGGGTGCACAAGTGGGCTCTGACCTGGATGTTTTGCCTTTTGGCAAAGCAGAAGTCAGGCGCGAAGGCCAAGGCATCGCCTTGCTTGCGTTTGGCCCCTTGCTTTACGAGGCGCTTAAAGTGGCTGAGTCCCTCAATGCCACTGTTGTGAACATGCGCTGGGCCAAGCCCTTGGATGTTGAAACCTTGAAGCAAATTGCCCTATCCCATGACCGTCTGGTTACGCTAGAAGATGCGACACGCAAGGGCGGTGCAGGCGCGGCAGTTTTGGAGGCCTTGCAAGACATGGGCATTGTCATGCCCGTGTTGGTGGTGGGCTTTGAAGACGAATTCACAGAGCACGGTGATCCACAAAAATTGATGCAGCAATATGGCCTGAAAGCGCCAGGCATTCAAAAACGCATAGAAGCATGCTGGCCTGATTTGAAGGTCGCCCCTATTTTGAGAGCGGTGGGCTAAATGGCTGTTTGGACCTTAGGGCTGAATCACAAAACCGCACCCATTGACTTGCGTGAACGCTTTGCGTTTGCGTCAGAAAAATTGGATCAGTCCTTGAAAGGTTTGAGACAAAGCTTTGCTACGCACAAGGAAGTGGCCATTCTGTCTACCTGCAATCGAACAGAAATTTACTGCGCGGGCGATGAAGTTCAAATACCGCAAACATTGAGTTGGTTGGCAGAAGCTGGCAATACGCAAGTGAATGTCTTGGCCTCACACACCTATCGCTTTGAGGGCGATGCTTCTGCGCGGCATGCATTTCGAGTTGCCAGTGGCCTCGACTCCATGGTCTTGGGCGAATCTCAAATTTTGGGTCAGTTGAAAGATGCTGTTCGCATGGCCAGCGACTCGGGTGCCTTGGGTACCACACTCAATCAGTTGTTTCAGCGTTCTTTTGCAGTGGCCAAAGAAGTTAGAAGCTCTACAGAAATTGGTGCCCACTCCATCAGCATGGCTGCTGCTGCTGTGCGATTGTCGGGCCGTATTTTTGAGAACATCAAAGAAACCAATATCTTGTTTGTGGGTGCTGGTGAAATGATTGAGCTGTGCGTGGCGCACTTTGCTGCCAAGTCGCCCAAATCGATCACGATTGCCAACCGATCTGCCGAACGTGCCGATTTGTTGGCGCAATCGCACGGCGGTCTAAGTATCTCCTTGGCAGATTTACCCAAGCGATTGCACGAATTTGACATCGTCATCAGTTGCACGGCCAGTACCTTGCCCTTGATTGGCTTGGGAGCCGTGAAAAGTGCTTTGCGCAAGCGAAAAAGCAAGCCCATGTTCATGGTCGATTTGGCCGTGCCGCGCGACATTGAGCCTGAGGTCAAAGACCTTCGCGATGTATATCTTTACACCGTTGACGACCTCACAGAAGTGATCAGCAGCGGACAAGTGAACAGGCAAGCAGCCGTGGTCAACGCAGAGGTGATCATTGACGATGGCGTGCAGAAATTCATGACGTGGCTGGCGCATCGCAACGAAGTACCGCTTATTCAAGAGTTGAACTTTCAAGCAGACTCATGGCGTCAAGCGGAAGTCATGCGAGCACGCAAGTTGATAGACAAAGGCCAAAGCATTGAAAGCGTTTTAGAGTCGCTTTCAATGGGCATGATGAAGAAAATGTTGAACGGTCCCTTTCGTGAGTTAAATCACGCAGAGGAGCCGCAAAGGGTCAAGGCGCGCGAGGCCGTGAAGCAAATGTTTTTGAAGGCCTAGCGCCGCGCTTCAGTTTTCTGGCTCAGCGTAGCCTTTCAGAAGCTCACAAACTTGGGGTTTCCATCATTTCCCTAAACTAGGTAGCGTGATACTGTCATGGGCAAATCTTTGCTCATGTTGCGAGGGCTGCTAGCCTGCTCAATCAATCAGAATGTCCGAAAATTACACCCGCACCGCCTCGCACGACTTGCTCCAAGGCTTGGTCGACCTTGGCATTGAATATTTGTTTTGTAACCTAGGCACAGACCACGCGCCACTCATTGAAGAGATGGCCCATTGGCGGGAGCAGGGGCGTGCATTTCCAAAATTGATTCTTTGTCCTCACGAAAACACAGCGGTTCATATGGCGGGTGGCTATGCCGTTGCAACGGGGCGAGGCCAAGCTGTGTTGGTGCACGTTGATGCAGGAACAGCCAATGCGGCCATGGGCTTGCACAACTTGTGTCGCACCCGTATTCCGGTGCTTTTGATTGCGGGGCGCGCTCCGATGAGCACCTTTGACAGTGCCACCGGTGGGCGCGACACCTATGTGCATTTCATCCAAGAGCCTTTCGATCAGGCCAGTGTGGTTCGGCCTTATGTGAAGTGGGAATACAACTTGGCATGGCCTTCCATGGCACACGAGGTGATCTCCAGGGCTGGCGCTGTGATGCAAAGTGACCCCACAGGACCGGTTTACCTCACCTTGCCCAGAGAGGTGCTGGCAGCACCTGTCGATGCTCAAAGCATGGGTGCTTATGGCCATCAAAATCATATGCCAGTCAAGGCGCAAGGCGCTGATGCAAAAGCCATTGAGCAGATTGCTGCCAAATTGATGGCCTCTGAAAACCCCATGTTGGTCACTGCCTATGCTGGCAGAAACCATGCAGCGCCAGCCTTGATTGAAAAGCTCGCCATGGTGTGTGGCATGCGTGTGTGTGAGTTCAATTCAATTTACTTGAATATTCGCCGCAACTCGCCCTTTTTTGCAGGCTACAACCCAGCTGCATTCACTGAGCAGGCAGACTTTGGCTTGATGGTCGATGTCGATGTGCCCTGGATTCCAAAAACCACGCGCGTCAATCCCATTGCCTATTGGGCCCAGCTAGATGTCGACGCCATCAAGCGTGACATTCCAATGTGGGGTTTTCCATTGAATGCGCGCATTGAAGGCGACAGCGTTCAATTGCTCACGCAGTTGATTGAATGCATCGAAGAAACTGCAACGCCTTCGTTCAAGAACATGGCCAGTCAAAGAAGCTTGATCATTCAAGCCGAACACGAAAAAAATCAGCAAAGAGCAACGGCCATGGCCAAAGAGCCAGGCCAGGTCAATGCCATCAACCCCCATTTTTTGTGTGCTGCCATCGGCCAACAAATTCGCTCAGAAGATGTCATTTTGAACGAAGCCATCCGCAACACCATGGCGGTGTTTGAGCAAATTCCGCGCGAGCTTCCTGGCACTTTGATGGGCTTGTCGGGCGGAGGTCTTGGTTTTTCTGCAGGCACCGCCCTTGGTATCAAGCTGGCGCAAACTCAAAGCCGGGTGATCCATTTTGTGGGCGACGGCTCTTTTTACTTCAGCAATCCAAGCTCAGTCTTTGCTGTCGCTCGTCAATACAACTTGCCCATCTTGACAGTGCTTTTGGACAACGGTGGTTGGTCGGCTGTGAAGGAATCAACCTTGCGCATGTATCCGCAGGGCGAAGCCAAGAGCACCAATCAATTTGCATCCGACTTGGGGTATAGCACCGACTTTGCGGCCATTGCCGAAGCGGCGGGCGCTCATGGCGAAAGACTGGTGGACCCTTCGCAAACAGAGGCCGCCATTGCACGCTGCTTGGCTGCTCTAGATGCGGGTCAAAGCGCACTGCTGCATGTTCGCATCACACCGCTTTAAATATGCAGCCAATGCTTTCAAACCAAACATCAAAATTGAACGAAATCAAACAGGAGACCGATATGAAAAATTCTAAACTTTTTACCCACAAGCGCCATACCCTGATAGGCATGGCCGCGCTCATGATGGCCAGTGTGTGTGGCGTGGCTCAAGCACAAACCGCTTGGCCAAACAAGGCGGTTCGCATCGTGGTGCCTTATGCACCTGGTGGCGCCAATGATATTTTGGCGCGCGTGTTGGCTGAAAAATTAGCGCCAGCCTTGGGTCAGCCGGTGATGGTTGAAAACAAACCAGGTGCGGGTGCGGCAGTGGGTACTGAGTTGGTGGTGAAATCTGCACCAGATGGTTACACCTTGCTCATGGCCGCCAGTGGCCCGATTGTTTTCAATCCAGCCTTGGTGGCCAAGTTGGCTTACAACCCCGTCACAGATTTGACCCCCATTTCATTGGCAGGTTCGTTCCCCATGATCTTGGCTGTCAATGAAGCATCGCCGGCCAAAACATTTGCCGAGCTGGTGAACCTAAGCAAAGCCAATCCAGGCAAGTTCAACTACTCTTACCCATCCGCATCCTTCCAGTTGGTCATGGAGTTGGTCAAGGCCAAGACCGGTTTGAGGGCATTGAATGTGCCTTATCAAGGCAGCGCCCCTTCTATCAATGCAGTGCTCACCCAAGAAGTCCAGATGACCTTGATTGACTCTGGCCCAATTGCCGCTTTGCTCAAATCTGGCAAATTGCGTGCCTTGGGTGTGACCTCTGAGCAGCGACTCGCAGCCTACCCCCAAGTGCCCACTTTGAAAGAGCAGGGCATTGATGTTGCGGTTAACTTTTGGAGTGGCTTGTTGGCACCCGCAGGAACGCCAGCCCCCATCGTGAAGCGTTTGCAAGAAGAGGTGGCCCGCATCATGGCCTTGCCTGATGTGCAAGAGCGCATGGCCAAGTTGGACATCAGGCCTGTTGGCGGAACATCAGCCGATTTTGCAAAAACAATTTCGCAAGAAATTCAACTTTGGACGCAAGTGGCCAAGGAAAACAACATCAAAGTCGAATGACAGACAAAAGAATTGCCATTGCAGGCGCGGGCATTGCTGGCTTAACGACAGCACTGTCGTTGTTGCATCGGGGTTGGAAGGTAGATGTTTATGAGCAGGCATCCCAATTGGGGGAGGTAGGTGCGGGCTTGCAAATTTCTCCCAATGGCACACGCGTGCTTCAAAGCTTGGGTTTAGAGCCTGCCTTGAAAGCGGTCGTGTGCCAAGCTAAGGGCAAAGAAATTCGGATGTGGAACACGGGTCAGCGCTGGAAATTATTTGACCTTGGCGATGATTGTTTGTCGCGTTTTGGTGCCCCCTATTGGATGGTACACCGGGGCGATTTGCACAAGATTTTGTTGGCAGCATTTAACGCCAGATCTGATGCGCCTGTGAGGCTTAACGCCAGAGTGGTTTCTGCGAAAAGCAGCTCTGATGGCGCAAGCTTTGAGTTGCAAGATGGCAGCCAACACAAGGCCTATGGGTTGATAGCAGCCGATGGCGTCCATTCCATTTTGCGAGAAAAATTGTTGGGCGAAGACAAGGCCCAATTTACCGGTCTGTTGGCTTGGCGCGGCCTGGTTCCTGTGCATACCATTTCGGCACATTTGCAGGCACAAGTCGGTACCAATTGGGTGGGGCCGGGTGCGCATGTCATCACATACCCTGTGCGGGGTGGTCAGCTCATGAATGTGGTAGGCATCATCGAAAAAGATGGCTGGCGCGGTGAATCTTGGACAGAGCAGGGGACTCACGAAGAATTGCTTCAAGATTTTGGGCATTGGCACGCCGATGTGGGCGAACTGATGCGCAAAATTGAACAGCCATTCAAGTGGGCCTTGCTAGGTCGTTCGCCTCAAAAAGGCTGGGCCCAAGGCGCTATTTGTTTGGTGGGCGATTCAGCGCATCCCACCTTGCCTTTTTTAGCGCAAGGGGCCAACATGGCCATAGAAGATGCGGCTGTGATGGCACGCTGCCTGAGTGCCCAAGACACAGCCGAAAAAGCCTTTGCACAATTTGAAAATGTGCGTTGGCAACGCACAGCCGACATCGTGAACCGATCTAGCGACAATGCCAAACGCTTTCACAACCCTCAACTCTCCGACGCCGCCAAGGCCGTGGACTATGTGAGCGCTGAATGGGAGCCAGAAAAAGTGAGAAGGCGCTACGATTGGATGTTTGAATACGATGCTTTGACAATCGACTTATGACTGAACAACGTCAACTGGATGTGCCCGTCCTCATTGTGGGCGGCGGCCCTGTCGGCATGACCATGGCCTTGTGCTTGGCCAAGCGAGGCATTGCCAGCTATCTGGTGGAACTGCGATTGGCAGAGACCTTGCCTGATGTGAAGTGCAACCACATATCAGCCAGGAGCATGGAGCTGTTTAGGTATTTGGGTGTTTCGCAAGATTTGCGTGCAGCGGGCTTGCCCGATGACTATCCGCACGACGTGTCGTATCGCACCAGCACTTTGGGAGAAGAGATTGCAAGAATTCACATCCCTGGCAGAAACACGCGTCTGACCGACCACTCAGGGCCTGATGGCCATTGGCCCACGCCGGAGCCTCCTCACAGAATCAATCAGAGGTTCATTGAGCCCATCTTAAGACGGCATGTTCAAAAGCACAGCTTGATCACATGTTTGTACAGGCATCAAGTGGTGTCGTTCTTGCAAGATGAACATCAGGTCACGGCGCAAATTCAAAATTTAGAAACGCCCGATGCTCCAACGCTGACCTTGAAAGCCACTTACATGGTGGGTTGCGATGGGGGTCGTTCAATGGTTCGAAAAGGCATGGGCGCCAAATTAGTGGGTGATGAAGTGGTGCAGCGGGTGCAAAGCACTTGCATTCGGGCGCCAAGATTAATTGAACACATGAAAGCACCGCCGGCTTGGGCCATGTTCACGGTCAACCCTCGGCGCAGTGGCAATATTTACGCCATCGATGGCAAAGAGGTCTGGCTCATTCACAACTACCTGCGCGACAACGAGGCTGATTTTGAGTCGGTCGATCGCGATTGGGCCATTCGCACCATCATGGGCGTGGACGCTAATTTCCAATACGAAGTGATGAGCAAAGAGGATTGGTTTGGCCGACGTTTGGTGAGCGACAAACTGCAGCAAGGTCGAGTGTTTGTGGCGGGTGACGCCGCGCACTTGTGGGTGCCTTATGCAGGCTACGGCATGAATGCTGGTCTGGCAGATGCCGCCAATCTGGCTTGGCATTTGTCTGCACAAATTGAGGCTTGGGCATCGCCGCTGGCCTTAACTGCTTATGAAAAAGAACGGCATCCCATTACCGAGCAGGTTTCTCGGTTTGCCATGAACCATGCGCATGAAATGAGCAAGCGGCGGCGAGAAATTCCGCAGCAATTAGAAGACAGCTCGCCAGAAGGTGCGGCAGCCAGAGCTTCTTTTGGTCAAGACCTTTACAACTTGAATGTTCAGCAATACTGTTGCGCGGGTTTGAACTTTGGCTATTTTTACGACCAATCGCCTGTCATGGTGTACGACGAAGAGAAAGCACCCGAGTACAGCATGGGTGGTTTTACAGCTTCTACGGTGCCAGGTTGCAGGGCGCCGCACTTTTGGCTGGAGGGGGGGCGTTCCCTTTACGATGAATTAGGCAAAGCCTATACATTGCTTTGTTTCAAGCCCACCAATGAACAATCGGTCGCTTGTTTGATTGAGGCCGCTTCTGAGGTTGGCATGCCCTTGAAAATTTTGAAGGTGTCTGGCACTCTCAATGTGCCATCAGAATACAAACACGCATTTGTCATGGTGCGATCGGATGCCCACACGGTTTGGCGCGGTCATGAGTTGACACCCAGTTTTGCACAGCAACTGGTTGCTGCGCTTTGTGGTTTGCCGCCACAAGAGCGAGTGATGTCAGCCTAACAGTCGAGCTACTTCGGTGGTGTGGTCTTAGCTTATTCGACCAATTGCGCAACTGACAAAAGACTTGGCATTGGTAATGCCCGCTTCAAGCCCCGAAACGGAGCCTTTTTCGGGGTAGCCCATCGATTTGAGCTTGTCGATGACGAGTTGCTTGATGGACTCTTCTCCAGAAAAGCTCACCAACTGCTTCTCGCGGTCAATGACCAAGTCGGTCACCTTGGCAACGCTCTGGATGCCCTTCACGATGGAGTTTTCGCAACCACCGCACTTGATGTTCTCTACTTCTACTTTAAAAACCTGTGTCATTTTGAGCTCCTTTTGAGTGGCCGCCAAGGAAATCTCAGGGCGGTTTAGAGTGAGTATCTACCTGTTCAAATGGTTATCATATGATTTAAATCAAGGGCTGTGCTAGGCCGAAAATCTTAAGAAAAGCCATATTTTGAAGAAAAGCAGCTCGCTCACTTAGAATTTCATCCTGCACCCCATTCTTTGTCATACCTCGCCAAGTCTATGAGCCTCAAAATTGTTGTCTATTCCAAGTCGGCTTGCCCCCAATGCGAGTCAGTCAAAATGATTCTCAAATCTAAATCTTTGGCTTACGAAGAAATCAAAATTGACGACGAAGCAGAGCGCATTGCTTTTTATGAAAAGTGCGGGCCAGCCGTGCGTCAAATGCCGCAAGTTTTCATCAATGACCAGCGGGTCGGCGGCCTCGCTGGTTTGCAGGCAGCTTTGGCTCAATTGGGTTAACTTTATATGAACGCAACGCAAATTCAGAACATTCTGGTGCTCAGCATGATTCTGGGATTTGCTGCCATGGAGCTTATTAGCCGACGGTATCAAAACACAGTGACGGCGACTGCCAACGACACCAAGTTAGAGCTGTTCATGTTTCTAAGCTTGGTAGCCATCACGCAGCCCTTGGCCATGCTCACGACAGCCAAATTGGGCACATGGTTAGCGCCAGAGTACAAGGATGTGCTCACCGATTGGCCTTGGTGGGCCATGGTAGGCATCTTGATTTTGTGCGATGACCTAACGCAGTATTGGTGGCATCGCTTGTCGCATTCGCCTTTGCTGTGGCCTTTGCACCGTGCGCATCACTCTGCTGCTTACATGAGCATTCGCATTACCTATCGCAACAATTTCTTTTATTACCTCATGATGCCTGGCCTGTGGTTTGCAGGTATTTTGCTTTACATGGGTGTCAGCGGCATGGTGTATGCTTTATACGTGGTGGTCAAATTGGGCGTCATCATGGGTGCCCACTGCGCTTGGCGTTGGGACGAGCCGCTTTACAAAATTCGCGCCTTGCGACCCTTGATGTGGGTTCTGGAAAGAACCATCTCAACCCCCGCAACCCACTGGGCGCACCATGCCATTACGCAAAAAGATGGAGTGGGTCATTACAAGGGCAACTTTGGCAACCTCTTGTTCATTTGGGACATCATTTTTGGATCGGCTTACATCACGCGCAAATACCCCAAACAAGTGGGATTGAAAGACGACCAGTTGTTTGGGCAAGAGCACTGGTATCACCAAATGTTCTTTCCTCTGTTTCAGTCAAAGCGCGAATTTTCTGCTTTGAAGAAGGGCGGGAAAATCTACACGGAAGATGAACCCGTAGCGAAGCACTGACTCAGCGCTTCGCTTTGTTCATGCGTCATTCTTTTTTCTGAAGTTTGTCTTGCGTGTTAGATTCAAAATCGCTGGCATCATGGCGTTCGTGCAACTGCATGCTCAAGGGCCCCATGACCCGGTTCACCATGCGGCCTCGTTGAACAGCAGGGCGCGCTTCAATTTCATCGGCCCAGCGAATCACATGTGTGTATTCGTGCACTTGTAAAAATTCGCCCGATTCATAGCGTTCGCCTTTTGCCAAACTGCCATACCAAGGCCAAATGGCGATGTCTGCAATGGTGTAGTCATCGCCGCCTACAAATCGGTTATGGGCCAGCCTTTGATTCAAGACATCGAGCTCACGCTTCACTTCCATGGCGAAGCGGTCGATGGCGTATTCAATTTTGGTGGGCGCATAAGCATAGAAGTGTCCAAAACCGCCCCCGAGATAAGGCGCACTGCCCATTTGCCACATCAACCAAGACATGCACTCGGTGCGTTTGGCGATGTCGGTTGGCAAAAAAGAATTGAATTTTTCAGCCAAATAGAAAAGGATGGAGCCAGACTCAAATACACGTTGGGGTTGTGGCGTGCTGTAGTCCAGCAAGGCTGGAATTTTGGAGTTCGGATTGACGCCTACAAAGCCGCTGCTAAATTGCATTCCTTCATTGATGCGAATGAGCCATGCGTCGTATTCGGCGCCTTGATGGCCCAATGCCAACAACTCTTCAAGCATGACCGTCACTTTGATGCCATTGGGTGTGCCCAAGGAATAAAGCTGAAGGGGGTGCTTGCCGCGTGGCAGTTCTAGCTCGTGGGTGGGTCCTGAAACAGGTCGATTGATGTTGGCAAATCGACCGCCATTGGCCTTAGTCCAAGTCCAAACTTTAGGGGGAATGTAAGCTGTGTCTGACATGAAGGTACCTCTTAAAACAACTCGACAAGCCTACACGAGATTAGGGCCACTTGAAATATGGAAAACACGGTTGAGAGCTGGAAATTGAATGGCAGAGGGCCTTTGAAGATGCCCAGAGTCGATGGGTTGAGGTTCATGTCCTCATCTTATGCCTTTAGCTGAAGGTGTAGCCATCCATGGCAATGACGTAGCTGCTGATGCCTCGGAAAAAAGCTTTGGCGGTGGCGTCTGCGCCCGCGGCACCCATGGCCACAAACAAAGGCAAAAGGTGATCTTCGAAAGGGTGTGATTGAACGCCTTCGCGAGAATGTTGACGGTATTCAATCAATTGCTGCACGTTCTTATCTTGCAATTGCACTTCCACCCAGTCAGCAAATGCTTTGACATAGGCGGGGGTTTGGCCGCCTGACATGGCCGCCATGCGCAAGTCGCCCAAATTGTGGGTGATGTTGCCCGAGCCAATGACCAAGAAGCCTTGGTAGGTCAGTTCTTCAAGCGCCTCACCCATGGCCAGTGCGTGGGCCGGGCCTGCATGGCTTTGAATGGAAACAGCAATGACGGGGATGCTGGCATCCGGGAACATTTGACGCAATGGTGTCCATGCGCCGTGGTCTAAGCCGCGTGTGGGGGCCGTGTCCACCTGCTTGAAGCGCTTTTGGAGCGCTTTGACCACCTCTTGTGCGCCATCAGGTGAGCCCTTCGCGGGATACTGGATTTGATAGAGCGCATCGGGAAAGCCATAGAAGTCGTGAATGGTTTCGAGTTGTGTGGCCGTGCTAACGGTGGGAATGGCGGTGTCCCAGTGCGGGCTAATGATCACAATGGCGCGTGGCCTGGTTAAAGATGAGGCCAATTGGCTCATGGATTCGCCTGCTGCACCGGGTTCTAAGGCGAAAGTGGGGGAGCCATGAGGAACAAATAGTGCGTTTCGAAGGTTTTTCAAAGCTAACTCCAAGAGAATAGACTTACTTTAATCTTTAAATCAGATGAACAAATAAAATCTCACCTGCATGGACACCCAAAAATCTAAATCACTTTCTGTCGTTGCTTTTGCAAGTGTCGAAGACATGAGCTTGAAAATTCGCCAAAAAAGCCAACTCAAAGGGCGGCAAGCGGATAACGTTTCGCTGCTTGAAGTAAGTGCCTTGTTGCAGATGGATGATAAAGTCTTGCAACAACGCCGCGATTTGCTCATAGAACATCTTCACAAAATCAACGACAAATTCAGAGGTTTGCACGAACGCCATTTGGTGGCTTTGGCCAAACTCATGAACATTGCAATGGCTGAAGTTTATGAGGTGGCCACTTTCTATCACCACTTTGAAATCATTTGCGAAGGTGAAGAGGCGCCTCTTTTCACTGTGCGTGTGTGCGATGGCCTCAGTTGTGACTTGGCAGGCGCATCGACGCTGCTTGGTCAATTGCAGGCTTCTTTCGGTATAAACAACATCAAAGTGGTTTCAGCACCTTGCGTGGGTCGATGCGAGCAAGCGCCTGTAGCGGTGGTTCACCAACATGAAATTGGGCATGCCACTTCACAAAAAGTCATGCAAGCTGTGCAGTCTCAAAGCATTCAACCCGTGGCGCCTGACTACATCGACTTGGCAGCCTATGTGGCCGATGGTGGTTATGCCCTTTTAAGGGATGTGGATGGCGGCAAGCTCTACACTGAAGCCGTTCTCAAAGCCATGGAAGATTCTGGTTTACGAGGCTTGGGTGGCGCTGGTTTTCCAGCAGGGCGCAAGTGGCGCATTGTGCGAGATCAGGTTGCGCCTAGGCTGATGGCTGTCAATATTGACGAGGGCGAGCCCGGTACGTTCAAGGACAGAACGTATTTGGAGCGCGATCCGCACCGCTTTTTAGAAGGCATGCTGGTGGCCGCCCATATGGTGGGCATTGAGGCTATTTATATCTATCTGCGCGATGAATACCATGGCTGCCGTCAAGTTTTAAGCCGAGAACTTGAAAAGCTCCAGGCCAATCCACCGGTGGGCTTGCCTCTCATTGAACTTCGGCGCGGCGCAGGTGCCTACATTTGCGGTGAAGAGTCGGCCATGATTGAAAGCATTGAGGGCAAGCGGGGTGAACCGCGAATGCGCCCACCTTACATTGCGCAAGTGGGCTTGTTTGGCCGGCCCACTTTGGAGCACAACTTTGAAACGCTTTATTGGGTGCGCGATATTGTGACAAAGGGGCCCCAATGGTTCTCTGGTTTTGGCCGTCACAATCGCCAGGGTTTGCGCAGTTTCAGCGTGAGTGGTCGCGTGAAAAAACCAGGCGTTAAATTGGCACCTGCCGGCATTACCGTCGCTGAACTTATTGAAGAATATTGTGGCGGCATGCAAGACGGCCACACGTTTTACGCATACTTGCCGGGTGGCGCTTCGGGGGGTATTTTGCCGGCCTCTCTTAAAGACATTCCTCTCGACTTTGACACCCTTCAACCCTATGGCTGTTTCATTGGATCGGCTGCTGTGATTGTGTTGGGTCATCAAGATTCAGCGCGCCATGCCGCACTCAGCATGATGAAGTTTTTTGAGCATGAAAGCTGCGGGCAGTGCACACCATGTCGTGTGGGAACGGCCAAAGCGGTGCAATTGATGCAAGCACCGGTATGGGACCTTAGCACCTTAGAAGATTTGAACCAAGTGATGATCGATGCTTCCATTTGTGGCCTGGGCCAAGCAGCGCCCAACCCAGTTCGCTGTGTTGAAAAGTATTTTCCACAAGAGGTCATTTGAATGAATGCACCTTTGTCGCCAAAATTAATGTCACCCCCAAAAATTGAGTTCAAGCTCAATGACCAAACTGTGTTGGGCTTTGAAGGTGAGTCCATCCTCAATGCGGCCAAGCGCAATGGCGTTGACATTCCGCATCTTTGCTACAAAGAAGGCATGCGCGCAGATGGCAACTGCCGTGCGTGTGTGGTGGAAATCAAAGGCGAGAGAACGCTGGCCCCCAGTTGCTGTCGCAACGTGACGCCAGGGCTGGAGGTTTTGAGCCAAAGTTTGCGCGCTCAGAAAAGTCAAGAGATGGTGTTGGAGTTGCTGTTGTCTGACATGCCTGATGATGGGTACAAAT
This sequence comes from Comamonadaceae bacterium, assembly GCA_947484245.1. The sequence goes on along the minus strand of CANKOT010000004.1, from coordinate 42,781 downwards.
GGACAGAGCAAGGGCAGCATGGCGAACTGAGTGACTGGGCCCACAAATTGAATGTGACGGTTCGCCCAGAACTCAAGAGTTTGCGCCGAGAGCAGCCTGCGTGTGATGTGTCGCACCCGGCCATGGCAGTCAACCTCGATGCGTGTATTCAGTGCAACCGATGTGTTCGGGCTTGTCGCGAAGAGCAAGTGAACGATGTGATTGGTTACGCGCACCGTGGTGCAAACAGCCAAATTGTGTTTGACCTTGAAGACAGCATGGCCAGCAGCAGTTGTGTGGCCTGCGGCGAATGCGTGCAGGCATGCCCAACAGGCGCGCTGATGCCCAAGACGCAAATTGGCTCGCAAGTGGTGGACCAAAAAGTCGATTCTGTGTGTCCCTTCTGTGGTGTGGGTTGTTTGCTCACCTACAACGTGAAAGACAACAAAATAGTGAGCGTGGAAGGTCGTGATGGGCCTGCCAATCACAATCGTTTGTGCGTCAAAGGACGGTTTGGCTTTGACTACATCCAACACCCACAACGCCTCACGGTGCCGCTCATCCGCAAATCGGGCATAGCCAAAGATCCGGCTTTGATTAGCGCATTGAATCGAAATGCCGCAGATTGGTCTTCTGTGTTCAGAGAAGCCACTTGGGAAGAGGCATTGGCCCTAGGCGCAGGCAAGTTAAAGCAGCTGCGTGACACTCATGGCCCGAAATCCTTGGCAGGCTTTGGCTCTGCCAAGGGCAGCAACGAAGAAGCCTATCTGTTTCAAAAGTTGGTCCGCACTGGATTTGGTTCCAACAACGTCGACCATTGCACTCGCTTGTGCCATGCCTCCAGCGTGTCCGCCTTGTTAGAAGGCGTAGGCTCGGCGGCAGTTAGCAATCAGGTGAATGACGTGGAGCATGCGGGACTTATTTTTATCATCGGCTCCAACCCCACGGCCAATCATCCAGTGGCAGCCACTTGGATGAAAAATGCAGCCAAGCGAGGCGCCAAAATTGTCTTAGCCGATCCGCGCATCACAGACCTTGGCAAGCATGCTTGGCGCACCTTGCAATTCAAGCCTGACACCGATGTGGCTTTGCTCAACGCACTGATTTACACCGTGATAGAAGAGGGTTTGGCCGATCAAGAATTTATAAAAACACGTGCCAACAACTATGAAGCGCTGAAGCAAAATATTCAAGGCTATAGTCCCGAAGCCATGGCCCCCTTGTGCGGCATCCCTGCCGAAACTTTGCGCGAAGTCGCCCGAGAATTTGCCAAAAGCAAATCGGCCATGATCCTCTGGGGTATGGGCATCAGCCAGCACGTTCATGGCACTGACAATGCACGCTGCCTCATTGCGCTGGTCACAGTGACCGGCCAAATTGGCAAGCCTGGTTCTGGCTTGCATCCATTGCGAGGTCAAAACAATGTGCAGGGTGCCAGCGATGCGGGCCTCATTCCCATGATGTATCCCAACTATCAACGCGTTAGCAACCCTGACGCGCATGATTGGTTTGAAAAGTTTTGGAACACGCCGCTCGACAAGCAGCCCGGGTACACCGTGGTTGAAATCATGCACAAGGCCTTGGCCGATGATGCCGACCCGCACAAAGTGCGCGGCATGTACATCATGGGTGAGAACCCCGCCATGAGCGACCCCGATTTAAACCATGCGCGCCATGCACTGGCTTCGCTTGAGCACTTGGTGGTGCAAGATATTTTCATGACAGAAACGGCGTGGTTGGCCGACGTGGTTTTGCCAGCAACTGCGTGGCCAGAAAAAACAGGCACTGTGACCAACACAGACCGCATGGTGCAAATGGGGCGGCAGGCCGTGCAAGCACCGGGTCTTGTCAAAGCCGATTTGTGGATCATCCAGCAAATGGCCAAAGGCATGGGTCTAAATTGGCAGTATGCAGGTGAGTACCATGGTGTGGCGGAGGTTTACGAAGAAATGCGTCAAGCCATGCACGAGGTGATCAGCGGTATTTCATGGGAGCGCTTGGAGCGTGAGTCTAGCGTTACTTATCCATGCCTCACAGACGAGGATCCCGGGGAGCCTACGGTGTTCAAAGAACATTTTGCAACCGCTGATGGTCGCGTCAATTTGGTACCAGCAGACATCATTCCCGCCAACGAGCGGCCTGATGCGCAATATCCATTTGTACTCATCACAGGGCGGCAGCTTGAGCATTGGCACACAGGCAGCATGACGCGCCGTGCCACCGTGCTCGATGCCATTGAACCAGAAGCCACTGCGTCGATGTGCAGTGCAGATTTATTGAGTTTGGGCTTGAGCGCGGGTGACGTGATCACCTTGGCCTCTAGACGGGGCGAGGTGTGCTTGCGCGTGCGCCGTGATGACGGCACGCCGCAGGGCGCTGTGTTCGTGCCCTTTGCTTATTACGAAGCGGCTGCCAACTTGATGACCAATGCCGCGCTCGACCCGATCGGGAAAATTCCTGAATTCAAATATTGCGCCATTGCTGTGAAGGCCGGTGGAACATTGGCCACAGCACATGGTTTCTTTCAATAGGTTCAAGCCTTGAAATAGACCAGCTGATGGCTGGTTGCCAAAAGCTGCTGTTGGTCGCTCCAAATTTCTGCAGATTGGTCGTGATAGCCCATGCCAAACTTGGACGCACGGGCCAAACCCAAGACATGCTTTGAGCCTTGTGAGCTCAACATTTCTGCGTCAGCATGAAAGTGTGTGGTGAGCGTGATGGTGCCAGCCGGAAACCTACCCTGTCGCCGCACAAAGATTCTGGGCACAAAAGAGTCGCAAATAGATGTCAGCGATAAAAAGTCCAATGGCCTTGGCGGGTCATCTTGAACCCAAAACTCTGTTTCAGCATTAGGTTCACTCTCTTGCAGTTGCCCGTCAATCATCAAACCTTTGTGGGGGCGCAGGTCGTATCGGCGTGTCCACTCAGGTGCTTTTGATGTATCGGCACGCTTTAGCTCAAGCGCCGGTGTGCGTACAGGAAAGGCTAATTCAGTAGACTCCCAGGTTTCACGGCGAATGGCAAACACGGCGCTGGCGGTGGTGGCCAGTTCACCATTGTGCTGATACAAGTTCACGGACCAATGTTGCGTTGAGCGGTTGGTTCGTACAGCCTTGGCTTCAATGCTGAAAGGTCCGTCTTCGATGGGGCCGGCAAAGTTCACTGTGAGTGAGATGGGATCGCCAATGCGAGCATGATCTTTGAGGATGGCGTTGAGCAAAACGGCGGATGTGATACCACCAAAGGGCCCCACCATGTTGCCATAGGCCGGATCGGTATGGCCCCGCCAAACGCCATCAGCTTGAAGGTCAAGCTTGACTGCTTGATCAAATGGGTGAACAGTGATTGACATGAATTGAAAAAATAAGAGAAGGAGGCTAACAGTAACATTTTCATTCAAGAAGCAACAGGGCATTTGAGTTTCAATGCGTGCTTCAGAGGCTTAAATTTGCCCTGTGCACCAAACAACAGCCGAGTCTATTGATGAATAGTCGGTCAAAATCTCTCAAAGTGTTGAGGGAAAAACTCAGCGAATTTTCACGCAGTGAAGCTGCTTGCATCCAATGGATGGTTTCAAACTTCTGTCAGTCGCTTTAACTTTGACTTCAGTTTTTGAATGGCTTTGCGGATCTCATCTGCTTTTTCTTTGTTCTTCTTTTCTTTTTTTCCAGATGGTGGCTTATAGGCCAATAAGGTTTCACGGCATTTGGGGCTACCACACCAGCAGGGATATTGAGCAACGAGTTTGTGCGTGATAGGCTCATCAATGATGAGGCCGTAGTCATAATTGAGTTCTGCGCCAGCTTGAATTCTTTTCTTGGCTTTGATGAAGACACGGCCATCAATGACTTCAGGTTTGCAATTGGGTGTGCAGCAGTGATTGATCCAACGCGCTGAATTGCCACCATGCAGCGCATCGATCACTCGGTCATCATCGATTTGAAAGTAAAAAGTGTGATTCGGATCATTGGGGTCATGAGGGTGCCGCTTCTCTGCTTCGTCTGCAGAGATAATTTCGCCAACATACTCAATGACAACGTCACCTTTTTCAATATCCTGTAGTGCGAACACACCCTTGCCGTGCACGCCAGATTTTCGAACTTGAATTCTTCTGCTAGAAGACTTCGCTGTAACCTTAGAAGAGTTTGAATTGTTCATTGCACAATGTTGCCAGAATTTCTACGCAACTCCCTTTGGGGTGATTTTTTGTAGCAAAATTTTAACCACGCATTGTCATAAATATTTCATATCTTTGAAATTTATTTGAAACTTCAAAACAGGATGATCAACTTCCAAGTTAAGACAACTTGGAGAACATCTTGAAAGAATTGCCAAACCCCACTTTTCCTATTTCGCAAATTGCATTGCCACGGGGGTCACTTCATCAAAGCCCTCAAAATCAAGGTTTTACCAACTGCTCAAAAATTTCGAAATCTCCCATCGAAGTTAGCTGGGCTCAACATCAGGATGAAGTAAGAGAAGCCCAAAAACTTCGCTATGAAGTGTTTGCGAATGAAATGGGTGCGCGGTTGCCAGACACATTGGCAGGGCATGACATTGATTTATTTGACGATTATTGCGAGCATCTCTTGGTTCGTGATGGCGACACAAGAGCTGTCATTGGAACTTATCGCGTTTTGACACCTGCCCAAGCCAAAAGGGTAGGCGGAACCTACACGGATACTGAATTTGATCTGACGCGTCTGCGTTTCATGCGTGAACGCATGGTTGAGTTGGGTAGAAGCTGTGTGCATGCAGACCATCGTCACGGTGGCGTGATATTGGCGCTGTGGGGTGCTCTTTTTGAGTTCATGTCTCGCAATCAACTCGATACCATGATTGGTTGCGCAAGCATACCCATGTTGCACAACGGCATTGTGAGTGGTGATACGGCTGCCAGTATTTGGAAGCAACTTTCTCAAACAAACTTGGCGTCTATTGAGTTTCACGCAATACCCCGTTTGCCACTGCCCATTGAAGAATTAAATTCTCACTTGCCCGTAGAGCCTCCAGCTCTCATCAAAGGCTATTTGAGACTTGGCGCCAAAATTCTGGGAGCACCCGCATGGGATCCCGATTTCAACACAGCAGATTTACCGATGTTGATGCAGGTGAAGGATTTACCTCTTCGGTATCGCAAGCATTTTGTAGGTGCATGATGATGTTCAAAGATGCTCAGGAGTTTATGCCAGGCGAAAGTCAAACAACTCGGCACTACCGAGCTATCTTTATTTCAGACCTTCATCTTGGAACCCCAGGCTGTCAAGCAGAAGCTTTGCTTGAGTTTTTGAAAAATCATACCTGCGACACCTTGTATTTGGTCGGAGACATTATTGACGGTTGGCAACTCAGGCGAAAATGGTACTGGCCGCAAGCTCACAACGATGTGGTCCAAAAGCTACTTCGCAAAGCGCGCAAAGGTTGTCGAGTTATTTATGTGCCTGGAAATCACGATGAATTTGCGCGTGATTTTCTGGATCATTCTTTTGGTGGTATTGAGGTTCTAGAGCATGCGGTTCATGTGACGGCAGATGGTAAGAAACTCTGGGTGATTCATGGTGACTATTTTGATGGCGTCATTCAATTTGCTAAATGGCTAGCCTATCTAGGCGACACCTTGTATGAGTGGGCGCTCAAGGCCAATCGCCACTTAAATTACATGCGAGGTCGACTTGGATTGCCTTATTGGTCACTTTCTGCATATTTGAAATTTAAAGTCAAAAAAGCCGTTAGCTTCATCTCAGATTTTGAAGTAGCCGTTGCACACGAAGCAAAAAAATTGGGCTATGACGGGGTTGTTTGTGGGCACATACACCATGCAGAAATTCGCGATATTGATGGTGTTTTGTATTGCAATGACGGCGACTGGGTGGAAAGTTTAAGTACCTTGGTTGAGCACCAGGATGGTCGATTGGAAATATTGACTTTTGATCCAAATTCAGAACAAAAAGCGACTACCAAGGTAACTTCATTGGTACATGCATGAAAATTATCTTGGTGACAGATGCTTGGACGCCACAAGTCAATGGCGTCGTTACCACCTTGGTTGAGTTGGCCAAAGAATTAAAAGTTGCAGGCCACCAAGTTGAAGTGATTCACCCTGGCTTGTTCAAAACAAAGCCTTGCCCTGGTTATGCCGGCATTGACTTGGCCATCAAACCTCTACCTGCGCTTCAGAAAATGCTAAAGACAAGCGAATTTGATGCAATTCATCTTGCCACTGAAGGACCTTTGGGCTGGGCTGCTCGAAAGATTTGCAGTCAAAACAAATGGCGATATACAACTGCATATCACACAAGATTTCCTGAAATATTGCAGGCAGCAGTCAAACTTCCATTGTTTATAGGGTATCAAATATTCAAGTATTTCCACAGACATTCGGCGGGTGTGATGGTGCCGACATATGGCGTACAAAATTTACTGTCTTCCCGGGGATTCAAAAATTTAAAGTCATGGACTCATGGCGTTGATGTTAATTTGTTCAGCTTTGAAAATGAGCCAACACACTACAAGGCTCTAGCGAATTTAAAACGCCCAATTGGTGTCTTTGTGGGGCGAGTTTCATACGAAAAAAATATTGAAACGTTTTTAAAAATGCCGTTTAACGGCTCCAAAGTTGTTTGTGGTGTGGGACCACTTGAGGCTGATTTGAAAAATCGATATCCAAATATCACTTGGCTAGGACTACTCCCAAGACCTGAGCTTGCTAAGGTTTACAGCACGGCGGATGTTTTTGTATTTCCAAGCAGACATGAAACTTTTGGCTTGGTCATGTTGGAAGCCATGGCTTGTGGAACGCCTGTAGCCGCATTTCCTGTTGATGGTCCGCAGGAGGTACTCAAGAACCACACCACCGGCGTGGTGAAGGGGGGTATCTTGAGTGAAGACTTGGCGCAAGCGACTCAGTCGGCGCTTCAAATTCCAAGAGCGCAAGCTCGAGAGCGCGCTTTAGAGTTTAGCTGGGAAAAATCTAGCAATTCATTCATAGACAACTTAGTGTCAGCCAAATAAGTGCAGATTGTTAGACTAAGGTCTAGAAGGTGCTACCAATCTTTTCAAGTCGGTATCTGAAATTGTTTCAAACACCTTCACAACTTTTTGAAGCCCTGAAATTTGACTGGTACTGACCAAATCAGTCACACGTTCCGACTCGGCTGGTGTCAAGCGGCCCATCAAATAGACAATGCCTCTTTCGGTCACAATTTGAACTGCTGAAGAGTGAATGTCTCTTGCTTGAATGATGATCGCACGTACCTGCCCAGTGATGACTTTGTCTTTGGCACGTTGTGTCAAAGAGCTTTCGGGGCTGATGGTCAAATCATTCACGACTGACTTGACATTGTCTTGACTCTTGACAAAGCGTTCAGCCAACATACGCTCGTTTTCACTGCCAACCTCTCCAGTCAGCAACACCATACGGTTGTAACTGCTGACACGGACATGGGCACTTTCGTGCAGTTGGTTTCGAAGCCCTGACTCTGAACGAAACTCAATGGCTTCGTCTTCAAGTTGAATGCCAGCAGTGCGGCGGTCTAAAGCCACTTTGCCAGCCAGGGCTGCACTTGCCAATACAAGAGGCGCGCAGCCGCTAAGTTGAGTTGACCAGCATACGATCAATATGGAAATGAAGAGGGGCATTGAAAATTGAAATGAGCCTCTGGTTTTTTCGAACGACATGTTGAAAATCCTTACTCAGATTCAAGGTGAAGAAAAAATAAATTGAGGCAATCCCATGACCAACAATGGAAACCAAGAAATGATCACTGTGCCAATAAAGATGGCCATCAAGGCCGGTAATACAGATTGAATCACTTCCTTCAGCGGCTTTTTAAAGACTGCGCTTGCAAAGTAAATATTCATGCCTGCTGGGGGGCATAAAAATCCCATTTCCAAATTGGCTAGAAAAATAATGCCGAAGTGAATGGGATCGATGCCATAACTCATGGCCAAGGGCAACAAAAGTGGCACCAGCACAATGATGGCAGCATATATTTCCATCAAGGCACCAGCAAAGAACAAAAATACATTGAGGGCTAACAGAAATAGATATTTATTGGTCGTGATGCTTTGCACCCAATCAGATGCCAGGTCTGGTATGCCCACATCAATCAAATAGTTGGTCAACCCCAAAGCCATGCCCATGATGAGCAAAATGCCGCCAATGACTTGTGCCGATTGCTTGAGGCAGTGATGAAATGTGGCAACTGACAGTTCTTTGTGAAACAAAGATTGTGTAACGATGGCATATGCAACAGTGATTGCTGCGCCTTCTGTGGGTGTTGCAATGCCTGAAATCAAAGTGCCAATAGCTATGAAGGGGGCTAGCAATTCCCACTTGGCATCCCATAAAACCGTCTTCAATGGCTTTGTTTCATTTGGCTGAAGGGGTGTAAGCATTGAATTGTGGACATCAGAAATTGGCGTCGGCCCCCGCTTTAAAAATCCACCAAAGACCACCAAACAAAAAATCATCAAGATGGCAGGAATGAGGCCCGCAACAAACATGGTGTTGATGGGTACTTTGGCCATGATGGCGTACATGATGAGCGGTACTGAAGGCGCTAACAGAACACCGAGCGAGCTGGCACTGGTAATGAGTCCAATGCTCTTAGACTCGGGATAGCCCACTTTGAGGAGCAAAGGAAGAAGCAAGCCACCCAGAGCCAGTATGGTGACGCCACTGCCACCTGTGAGCGCCGTAAAGCAACTGCAAAGGCAAGCGACAGCCAAAATGCTGCCCGTTTGTCCAGAGCCGAAGATGCTTGTAAACAGAACACTCAGCCTTTGGGCAGCCTTTGTATTTGCAAATATGAGCCCCGCCAATGTAAAAAGTGGCAGTGCCGGCAAGGATGGATTGACCGTGATTTGATAGTGAGAAAGCGCGAGGGACGCCATGGGTATGTTTTCGGATGAGAACAGTGCCCATGACAAGCCACCCAATACCAAAAAGATAGACCCACCCAAGGCGAGAAAAAGTAGCAATATCAAGGTCAGCAATGCCAAGGGCAAGTGGAGTGCTGAAAGCCAAGGCCCTGCGTGCCAAGCCAGGGCAAAAACTGTCAATATGCCCATCCATTTTGGGATGAATTGATCATTCCATTTGAGGCCGAATTTAAAGCCTAAGATGGCAAATCCGATTGGCATGGCACATAGAAAAGTCCAAGTTGGAAGACCATAAGCGATGGTTTGTCCGGTTCCAATTTCTGTGACAGCCAGTTCGTAACTGGCTAACGACAACAAGCCACAAATGAAAGTTGATAGCAAAAAGACAAAGCTGCGCGCTAATTTTTGCAAAATAGGCTTTTGGACATCACGCCACAATGAGCCAATACTTGTGAGATGGCCAGTTCGTTCTGCATAAACGGCACCTGCCAGAGAGAAAATCAGACCCAGATGTTGAACAAGAACAGGCGCATTTTCGATGCCACTGCCTTGGATGGGTCTTATCAGGACTTCAAGGACAGGAATAACCACCATGCCACACAACGCCAACGCTGCAATGGCAGCATCCCAATGCTTCAAGATTTGCCAGAAATTAAGCTGGGACTTCATTGGTTCCTGGATGCTCGATAGGTTTTGAGGTGAGCAAATACTTCATCAAAAGTTTCGGCAGGAACCATTTTTCCTCGAATGCGGGGATAAAGTGCTTCGCTCAAAGCGCGCCATTCTTTCAGTTGTTCAGCGTTCGGTTTGTTGACTTGCAGTCCACGTTTTTTCATGGCGTCTACGGCTTCATCTACCTCTTTGCGAGCTTGTGCGCGAATCACAACGCCGGCTTTGTCAGAGGCCGTTTTCAATGTGGTCTGGACCTCTGGTGACATGCCATCCCAGGCTTTTTTTGTCACGATAAAGGCGCCCACTATGGGTGCCCAATTGATTTCCAGCATGTTTGGCGCTGTGTTGTAAATTTGTGAGGCTAGCGCAAAGTAGGGTGTGGAAGGCACCACATTAATCATGCCTGTTTGGATCGAGGGCAAAATATCAGTAGGTTCGAGGGGGACTGGCGTATAGCCCAAGCTTTTCATTATCTCTTGCTGCTCTGCCTCTGCACCCCATGCAAAAAATTTCATTTTTTTGAAGTCGTCTGGACTGAATGCGGCTTGCTTAGAAAAGAAACGCACCCATCCAGCATCACCCCACGCCAAAACCACATAGCCTTTTTCTAAAAACTTCTTTTCCATGCTGGGACGCATTTTTTCGCGAACGTAGTCCAGTTCTTCCCAAGAGCGAAATGCCAATGGTAAGTTCTGAAGTGCAGCAATGGAGGGTTCAATTTCCCGCAGCCCGACCACAGACAATAGGGCTGCCTGCAATTGGCCAATGCGCATTCTGCGGACCATTTCTGCTTCACCACCTTGGCTGCCGTCGGTAAAGACGTTGAATCTTGCGGCGCCTGACTGACTTTTTTTCCAAGTATCACCTACCTCCATCAACTGCCGGTGATAAAGCGAATTTTTGGGAACCAAAGATCCAATCTTCAATTGTGGATCGGATGCAAAAGAGGTACCAGCAAAGACAGAAGACAAGGACAGAACCAAGCTGATTCGCAACAAAGAGTATCGTGTGAGCATGAGCGGCTTTGAAGAAATTAAAATAGATTGTCGGCATTATCGAGAAGCCAGCGAGCTCTGCGAGTCATGACGGTGTTGATCAAATCGGACTTGTTGTGTCCTAAATCGATAGCTTGTTTGAGCAGTTGTTCAAAGGCACTGCGGTTTTGCGTTGCCACTGCCCAATTTTCTGCCTTTGAAATGAGGGGTGCAATTTGACTCCCTCGCCAGGCAATGGCCATGTCAAAATATTTTTCAGCAATGCCATTTTGGCCGCCTGGCTTGGCCAATTCAAGCGTGCCCATCATGCTGGCCAATGCACCTTGATCGTATTGAGGGGAGGCTTGCCAAGCCAGTTCTGCCAATCGAAGTACTTGGGGCAAATCGGCCACCACATCTGGCGAATCCTTAGACAAGGAAATGCCACCAGCCCAAGCCGTCATGGTCCAATAAACCAAGCCCGTATCTTCAGGCTTTATTTTGAAAGCTGGTCTTTGAGCGGGGTTGTTCAAGTAGGTGCCCAATTGTGGGTAAAGCAAATTCAAAGTTTTAAGCCCGTTTGATTGAGCCCGCATCAGGATCTTGGCTGCGCGTGTTCTGAGTTGATTGGCTTTTTGGAGACTGTCCGATTCAATTCGGTCTGCTTCGTCCATTAAAAAAACGAAAGCATATTGTGTGTAACCACGAGCAACCGATTCTGCGAGTTTTGCATGGTTTGGAATTTCTTGTAACAAAGATTCCGACAACTTCAGATGGTATGCACTGGCGTGCATCAATAATTCGAGGTCTTCGTCAGAGGCGCTGGTTTCTTTAGACAGAATATCGCCTGCATTGCGAAGCAGAAGATTTTGGACAGAGCAAGCGGAGAGCAAGCTGAATAAAAAGAGGCCAGTGATCAGGCGTTTTGCACCATACAAGGATTGATTGATCAACATGGCACCTTTGGACACATCATGTGTTTTGATTTGACATTTGAAGCAATGCCAATTTAGTTTCATCACCAAGGCGCTCTACCTTGGCTAAGAACGCGTTGTAGACAATCAGGCAAATTAAAGCCGTACCAATGCCAATGGCGGTCGCCAACAATGCTGTGCCAATGCCAGCACTGACACCTTGTGGATCTGAGATGCCTGATTTTGCCAAAGCTGTAAATGTGTCAAAAATACCCAGAATCGTTCCGAGTAAACCTAGCAGGGGAGCGGCAGTCACAATCGTATCTAAAACCCAAAGATGCTGATTCAATTGGTGTTGTACACGAATGAATGCCTGCTCCGCCACATCATCGGCTACTTTTTGGGAGGCAGTCGGATGTAAGCCATTTGCAAATGCATGGGCGACAACCTCGCCCACATCGCCTGATTTAAATTCAGGCAATGGGGACTTGGTTTTGAGCGCTTGCAGCAGGCTTTTAATTTGCCGGTTTGCGTGTGTGTAAAAGATACTTCTTTCAATGGCTAGAAATACAGCCAGGCCTAAAGCCAAATAAAGGAAGTACAAAGACGCATCGTGCAAAAAAACCATCATGCTGTTACCTTAGAAGTCAGAGCGCAGTGTGAAGCTCGCAAAGCGAGGTGCACCGATGTTGTAGCTTGGATTGGAACCAGCCAACGTGCCCAATGGCAAGGCGCGCGCAGTGAAACTAGAACCGCTAGGCGAGCTGGTGCGCTTGTATTCAACGTTGGTCAAGTTGTCAACATTCAATCGCACTTCTGGAGACTTGAAAAACGCTGTACCGGGTAACTTGTAACCCACAGACAAGTTCCACAAGGTGTAGGCATCCATCGACTGATCGTTGACCAAGGTTGAGAATGCTTTGCCTGTGTGCTTGGCTGAAATCAGACCAGACAATGGACCTTCTTTGTAGCCCAATGCCAATGCAGCCATCATTTTGGGTGTATCGGGCATTTGTTTGCCAGCTGTAGCTTCGGTCAAAGTAGCGTTGACTTTCAAGTCTTTTTCCATGCTGCTTTGTGTGTACGTCATTGAAGCATATGCAGAGAAGTTGTTGTTTAACTTCTGGCCCAATTCAATTTCAGCGCCTTTCAAAGTGACATTGCCCACGTTGAAATCCAATGAAGTCAAGCTGACGGGATCCCAAGATGAAGCAATCCGGTCTTTGAAGTTCACATGGAACAATGAGCCAGAAAATGTGGTGTCTTTGTTTTGTAAACGGTAGCCAAGATCAATGTTGGTTGAGGTTTCAATGCCAACCACTGGGTTGCGAAGTGTGGCGCCAGTCAAGGTGCCATTGACAACCGAGCCGCCAGTCCATAAGTTGGATAGAACAAAGTTGGAGGGTGCACGGAAGTTCTCTGCCACATTGAAGAAGACAGATTTTTCTGCATCCAAGTTGTACTTGGCGCCAAAGCTAGGCAGTACTTTGCTGTAAGTCCGCTTGATTTGATAATCTAAATCTGCACGTCCTGAGCCAAAGGTGCCAGCATTGGCATAGTTGGTGAAGTCGCGATCAATGGAAGAGTTGCGAATACCAAGTTGGATCGACAATTTGTCCTGCATCAAAGAAATGCTGTCTTGCAAATAAAGTGATGTGCCTGTGCTAATTGTTCTCCAGTCACGTGCTTGGTATGGCGTGCCATCAGTCCGCAGCAAATAGGCTGACTCTCTGTCTAGCCACAAATTAGATGGGTTGCCCGCATTGTCAAAGGTAACTCGAGGACCTGTTTGACGGTGAACTGCGCGCTCTACCCAGTAACCCACATTGATATTGTGATTTTCAATGCGGTAATTGGCTTTGAATGTAACACCAGGGCGGTTGGTTTCAGTCAAGCTGCTGCCGTAGGTTAGCACTTTGTCCAATGTGTCGCCATCGCCGTTGATGTCGCGTACGCGAGTGGCCATGGTGCCTGTGCCGCCTTCGGTCAATAATTGCAATTGGCTGCCGCCGGTGCCGTAGCCATACCAGAAATAGGGCTCTGCACTGACTGTCAAATCTTTGTTGACTTTAAATTCCGCCTTGCTGGTAAACAAATAATTGCGAAATGGGTTGATGTTAAATTGGTAGTAGCCATCTGCTGGTGAAACCTCCGTTTGTGCAGTGCCTGCAACTGGCGTGAGATGTTGTGGAACCACGCTACTAAAGTCAAAATTGCGACCATTTGTGGCAATTTGTGAATTGTTCAATGTGCGAATATTGTTGTTGATCGCGTTGTTGTACAAAACACTTGCGCTCAATAATACATCTGCACTGGGTCTGACTTCTGCAGCCAAATCAATGTGTTCGCGGTCAGCGCCGCCTGGACCTTTGAATTTATTGGCAGAGGTTTTTGAGTAAGACACAAATGCTTTTGCGTTACTGGGGCCAAACTTTCCTGTGTCTAAACGCACAAAAGTGCGCTGGTATTTCAATTGTCCTGCAGACACGGCAGCGCGCATGCCAAACTTGTCTTTTGGCGCGCATGTCACCATACCGATGTTGCCGCCTGATGCGCCTACATGAGGTGCATCAGTATCGGCTGATCCTTGCGTTACAAAAACTTCGCAAAGGTTCTCAGAGTCTGTGTATTCCTGTGGATAAACGGCAAAGTTACCTGAGTCATTGACAGGTGCGCCATTGATGGTCAAGCCGATTTGATCGCCAGCAAAGCCGCGGACTCGAATGCCGCCACCAAACAAACCCGTGGCATCGGAGCTGTATGTGTTGACGCCAGGCAGCAATTCAATGACTTGAAATGCATTGGTAGAAGGGTTTAATTTATCCAAATAGGCGCGGTTGACGGCGCTGCGTGCTTTGCCTGATTCTTCTTGAATGATCAAGCCAGAATCGGTTCCGCCAACAAGTCCTTGGACATTGATTTGGCCAACATCTGTAGCCTGTTGGGCCATCACCATGGGTGAGGTAAATGCCAAGCTGATCAGCAAGGCAAGAGGGGTGGGTTTGAACTTTTGCATAAAAAACTCCTGATTGAAAAATTAATTGAGAGGAACGAAATCTAAGGTGACGGTGAATTTGTGCTGACTTTGGGCAGGCCAACTTCCCTCTGGCCATGCCAAGTAGGTGGTTCTTCTGACCGTTGCAAGCGCAGCGTTGTCTAGAATGATCGAATTGCTCGACTCATCGATGCCTGCCTCTTGCAAGGAACCGTTTCGATTCAATACAAACCAAAGCTTCACTTTGCCGGCAGGCCTTTGCAAACTGGCTTCTCTGCCAGTTGGATAACGCTTGTTGCTGTTCAATGTGGCCCTGATGCTGGCGGTGTAGTTGTTCTCAAGACTGATTGAGACAGGCGCTGGAGGAGGCGACGGCTTTGGCGCTTCCTGCGCCTGCACCACGCTTGGTGCTGGCAAGGAAGGGGGCGGGGGTAAAGCCTGCGCTGGGGCAGGGGGCAATGCCGCTGGTTTAAGGGTCTCTACTGGGCTCAAATTCTTGATGGGCTCGGACGGTACCGGCGTAACTGAGGGCGTAGCTTTGGCTTGCACAACAGTTTTAGGCTCGGGCGGGCTAGGTTGCTTTTGCTGAATGAGTGGCTCGATGAGCGTTGTCGTGAGCTCGATGACATCTCTGGCTACCAATTCAGCGGGTCCTTGAAGTGACTGTGCCATTGAAAAAACCACACTCACCAACAACAAAGACCCCAAGCCTGAAAGCTTGTGTCGTTCGTTGTTCAATTGATCGATCAAGGGCGTCATTTTCGTTCTCGTGCCGCTAATGAAACTTTAGCCAAACCAGATTTTTTCAGCTCGTCCATCACATCGACCAAGGTTTGAACTTCCGCGCCTTTGTCGCTGTTGACTATCACTGCAATTTGATCTGCTTGTCCGGCCTTTAGACGGACTGCACTTGCTAGGTTGCTAAGCTCAATGTCTTTTCCGTCAACCTGAATAACATTTTCTTTGCCCAGGGTAATGACAACTTGAATGTCTTTGGTCTTCAGTTGTTGAACCTGTGAAGAGTTCGGTTGCTCCGTTTTAATTCCCAAAGCTGGAATCACATTGACACTGATTAAGACGAAGAAAACCAACAAAAACATCATCACATCAATCATTGGGATGATTTCAATGCGTGCCTTTTTTCTTTGAATTTGCTGCCATTGGCGCATTTGACTTAGCCGATAAAGAATAAAGGGCAAGCATATGAAAAAAGTGTGACAGATGTGTTACTTCTGCCGGCTGTGTGTCATTTCACAACATTCGAATTCTTTGTACAGTAGGCGTTTTGATACTGGGATTTTTGCGTATGTAGTCTGAAAGCGCATCTACATCAAGCTCGCCGCCAGCAACAGTGGGGGCATTGTTAAATTGATGAAATCCATCGCCACCACTGGCCAAAAAACTGTTCATGGTGACGTTGTAAGTCTGGTTTATCTCAATAGGCTGCTGTCGAATTTGAATATTCAGAATGCGTTGACCCAAACTCTGCTTAAGATCTACTTCATATCGCAGATTGTCAGATGGAAACAAGACTCTACGGCGCGCCATGTTGGCAAATTGATGCTCCAGCAATTCTTTGATCTGACGTCCTGTCATTTTTTTCACAACCAAGGTGTTGCCAAAAGGTTGTACTTTGAATAATTGGCCAAAATTCACAGTGCCACCGCCAGCTGGAACGCTCAAGTCAGCCCTCACTCCGCCCGAATTCATCAAAGCAAAGTCTGATTGGCCTCGAGATTCAGAAGATGTGGAATGCCACTGGGCATCTGCAATCAAGTTGCCCAATGCAGATTCGCCTGAGGCAGAACTTGCTCGCGTGAATGAGTGAGGAAGCTGGCCGATGACCTTCAATACTTGAACCTGAGATGCCAAGCGATATTCATTGACAATTTTTTCAACTGCCTGATCCTTGTTAAAGCTTGGCAGTGAAGATTCAAGTTCTACTTTGACGCCCGCTGGGTTCGTGAATGATTCACTTTGAACGATGGTGTTGTGCGCTGACTTAGTTAGCAGTTTTTGGGTGATTGGATCAATGCTCAATTGAATATGGGTGAGAAGTGTTCCGTATTGACCCGCACTGGTCAGCAAAAATGGTTTTTCAGGATTGATCTGTTGATACTGGCAAGCATAAGCGCGATGTGTATGTCCAGAAACGACCACGTCGTAGGCTGTGTCTAATTTGTTAAGCACAGACACAATGTCGCCTGTAAGGCCTGGACATGAGGCGTCATTGTGATTGCCTTGTATCAGCCCTCCCTCATGGATTACCAAAACCAGCGCAGAAACACCTTGAGCCTTGAGCAGAGGCACCAAGGCATTGGCAGTGTTGGCTTCGTCTTCAAATCTCAAACCTTTGATGCCTTCGGGTGTGACCAAGTTGGGCGTGGCCTTGAGTGTCAAGCCCACAAAGCCGACTTTGATGGTGTGTTGACCTTGCTTGAAAGATTTAATGCCGTAGGCTGGAAACAAAGTTTGATTGTTTTCTTGCTTGGTATTGGCTGCTAAAAATTCAAAATTGGCACCTGCAAACTGCCGATTTACCTGGCAAGGATCGATGCGAGTGTGCTTTTCACAACCGCCGTTGCGCATTCGTTGAAGTTCAGCTGTGCCCTTGTCAAACTCGTGGTTGCCAACAGCATTGAAATCAATGCCCATTGCATTGACCGCTTCAATGGTGGGTTCGTCTAGAAAGAGTGCAGATGTCAGTGGCGAAGCACCAATCATGTCGCCAGCTGAGACTACTGCATGCAGTGGATTGAGTTTTTTGAAGTGCTGAATGGCAGCGGCAAGATAGGCAACACCACCTGCAGGGACTTCTTTCAAGTGACCGTCTATTCTCTCCCTGACGCTGAGGCCTGGTGGTTCAAGGTGGCCGTGTAAGTCATTGAACGCCAAAATAGAGACATTGATGGGTTTGTTGGATGCCTTTGGAATCTCATTCAGTGGCGCGCATGCGCTCAGTGCAATGGCTGAAGCTGCAAGCAACTTGCGCAGTGATGAAGGTGTATTCAATTGATTTTCTCCAGCAAAGCTTGGCCCATTTTGATTCGTTCACCTGTTTGAATGCCATCTGCCAGTTTGAATCCTTTAGGAACAAATACCAAAATGGTCGAACCATGCTGGAACCAGCCTAACTCTTGCCCTTTGTAGGTTTCGATGGCGCAGGGAATTTCATTGGGACCTTCGTAATCGACATGGAATAGCAAATTGACGGCATGCAAACGCAAGCTCGCAACCAAAATGGCTGCAACAGGCACCATGATCAGGGGGGTGCCATCGGACATTTTGAAATTAAGAACAGCGCGTTCATTTTTGCAAAAAAGTTGTTCAATTCTTTTCAATGCAATGGGATTGACATTCCAGGTGTCACCGGCAATGTGCGTTACGTGCGTCAGCGTAGCGTTGGCCGGCGCATGAAAACGGTGATACATGCTTGAAGTTAGGCGCAAAGTGACATAAGTTCCATTTTTAATTGACTCAACCAACTCGCCAGTTCTGGGGGTGAACCCCATCAAGCTAGAAAGGCTGTATGGAAAACCTTTGGCCTGAAATACTTGCGTGTGATCTATGGCGCCGCATTCGCCCACGATTGCGTCGCATGGGCTGCTCAAAACGTGATCGCGCATGTCAATCGTGCGAGCACCCGGGATGAGTTCGCGTATGAAGCAATCGTGCATGCTGTCAAATTTTGATTTTCGTGCTTCACTCAAGTCAAGATCTGAGAAAAACTTCCAAATACCGATTGAAAAATCTCGAATGATGGGGTTCTTGATTTGACTCCACCAGCCAATAAAGCGAGTCAGGGTGATTCGCGGAATGCGATTGGTTAACAAAAAGTTCAAGTCCTCTTGTGTGGTGATTCTTTGAATTAATTGTTTCATTTTCATTTTCCTGTCACGAAATTTAAATAAAAAGATGACTTCAACCACTCATCTCCGGATTCAACGTGTCTGTTCAACTAGCTTTATCCCTTGGTGCTCTTGCAATTTCAATTCCATACATTAAGCGCAGATTAGAACTGTCGCGTGCCAAGCATCCCTCTCTCACAGGTCATTCCAGAATGGCAAAGCGAGTTGTCTCGTTTTTGCCAGGCTACGAATTCAACGAAGCACAATTCTTTTCATGCGATGGCGCACCAGAATCGGTTGCGAGTACAAGACGAGCTGCTTTTTATCAATTGGCAAATGATTTACAAACTCGCCATCCAAAAAGCATTGAAATGACGGCTGAAGCACGTGAAATCATTTCTGACTTGCAATTCACTGGAGCCTACCGCGTTCCATTTCAATTCAGTACTTTGGTACGACAGCACTTGAAAGTTGGTGCATTTATACAGTCTGCTGATGGCGTATTTGTGACAGACCAAGACGGCCAGAAGTTTTATGACCTCACTGGTTCCTATGGTGTGAATGTATTTGGGGCGGATTTTTACAAGATGTGCATGAAGGAAGGCTCCGAAAGAGTACAAGACGTTGGCGCTACATTGGGTGCTTACCATCCTTGTGTAGCCTACAACGTGAAAAGGCTTAAAGAAATTTCGGGACTTGAGCAGGTTTCATTTCACATGTCTGGCACTGAGGCTGTGATGCAAGCTGTACGACTTGCCAGGTACCATACCGGCCGTAAAAACTTGGTGCGGTTTTGTGGTGCATATCATGGTTGGTGGGAAGATGTGCAGCCTGGGCCGGGTAATCCCATGCCGCCCCGTGAAACATACACCCTACGGGATATGCATGAGAACTCACTCAAAGTATTGCGAACTAGAAAAGACATTGCATGCGTTCTGATTAACCCCTTGCAGGCGCTTCATTTGAACCAAGGTGCGCCAGGTGATTCCTCACTTGTAGACAGCAGCCGAAGAGCCTCCTATGACAGAGAGGCCTATACCACTTGGTTGAAAAAATTGCGTCAGGTTTGTACCGAGCGCAACATCGTGCTCATTTTTGATGAGGTATTTTTAGGGTTCAGGTTGGCAAAGGGTGGGGCACAAGCCTATTTTGGCGTGCAAGCAGACATGGTGACCTACGGTAAAACTTTGGGTGGTGGATACCCCGTTGGTGTGGTCTGCGGTCGAGCTGACTTGATGAAGCGTTTTCGATCTGAAAGGCCTGCCGACATCTGCTTTGCAAGAGGTACTTTCAATGCACATCCCCATGTGATGGGCGCAATGTCAGTATTCTTAGAACAGATTGAAACACCTGAGTTGTCAGCCGTTTACAACAATCTTGATCAAACTTGGGATCAGCGGCGTGAAAAATTCAACCAAGTCATGACTGACAAAGGTCTTCCTTTGCGGGCCGCAAACATGTCTAGCGTGTGGAGTTTGTACTACACGGAAGCAAGCCGATACAACTGGATGCTTCAGTATTATTTGCGTTCCGAGGGTTTGGCATTAAGTTGGGTTGGAACGGGACGTTTGATTTTCAGCCTCAATTACAGCGATGCAGATTTTGAAGAAGTTTTAACAAAATTTGTGAAAGCTTGTGAGGCAATGAAATCAGCTCAGTGGTTCTGGGCACCTATTGAGTTAACCAACAAACTGATTCGACGAAGTATTTTGAAAGAGATGTTTTTGAAATAAAAAAGTTCAGTTTAAGTACAGATCTTGAAGGTCTGGGAAGTAGCATCAACTTGATTTTAAGTTTTGACTGAACTTGAACATTGAATGTTGATCACTGGATAGGGATTGAATACATATCCAGGACATGCATACCTTTCAATGTCTTCGCTTGAAATAGGAAATGCGCCGCAATTTGAGAATTTTCTAAATGGAGAATTGTAGACGCCACATTGAAATTTCTCGTCTTCAATTGGTTCTAGAAAAACGCATTGTTGATTCAGGCAGCAGTTGCCACATTGATTGCATTCGCCTGATATTTGATTGGTTTGATCAATTCGAGTCTTGAAAAAGTTTTCAAAATACCGTTTGACCGGTCCTTGAGAAAGAGCTTTGTGATGAATACGCAATTTACGTAGCGTGTCTTTGTAATTTAGAAAATATTGTGGTTTTAAAAAAATGATCGCAAAAATTAATGGCATAAGCCAAATGACAGATTTCGCAAAAAATAAAAGTAGATTCGTTAAGTATTGAATCAGTTGCTCATTCTCAAATAATGAATTGTTTGAGCTTTTTAAGAATTGCATGACTTGATGTTGGTGGAGTTTGTCATTGAAAATTGTTGCGTTAATTGGTGCCATTGTGTTCTGATCTAAACACATGATTTCAATTTGTACAGCGGTGTTGTGAAAAATTGATGACACATTTTGTGTTCAAGCTGACAAGTTTTTCCAAGTATTTCACTGTCTTGTCATGTGAGCGGATAAGACTGTCGTCTGTTTCTATCATTACAGGTGACCACTTTGAAAAAAATCCAAGCTCGTCGTGACTTCCTCATCCGGGTCAGTTCAATTTCTGCCGCACTCACTGCAGGTGGCATGCTCAGTGCTTGTGGAAGCAATGAGTCCACCATGGTTAATTTTGACTATGGTGTTGCCAGTGGTGATCCTTTGAGTGACAGAGTCATCTTATGGACGCATGCCAAGTTCCAAGATTCAGTCGATCCGGTGGCCTTGTCATGGCAAGTGGCTTCCGATATTGAATTTTCCAAAGTCATCGCTTCTGGTTCAGCACAAGCTAGCTCTGATTCGGATCACACCTGTAAGGTCGATGCAACTGGCCTTTCGCCAAATCAATCTTACTTCTACCGTTTTAAGTCTGGGCAACATATTTCCCCTATTGGGAAAACAAAAACTTTGCCAGTAGGCTCCGTCAGTGAAGTCAAGTTGGCTGTTTTGTCGTGCTCAAATTATCCAGCTGGATTTTTCAATGTGTACGCAGAAGTGGGTCGTTCAGATGTCGATGTTGCAGTCCATTTGGGTGATTATATTTATGAATATGCAGCGACAGGTTATGCATCTGAGAAAGCTGCGAGTTTGGGACGTACCTCTGTTCCTGCCAATGAAATTTTGACGCTCAGTGACTATCGCATTCGTCATGCCCAATATAAATCAGATGCTGATTCAAAGCAGTTTCATGCCAACAAACCGATCATTGCGGTTTGGGATGATCATGAATTTACAAATGATACATACAAGGACGGTGCTGAAAATCACTCGCCTGCAACTGAAGGGCCTTTCTCTGCTCGCAAGCAAGCTGCCATACAGGCATATCATGAATGGATGCCAATCCGTTCGGGCTCAGACAAGGCGAAAATTTACAGAAGTTTTAACTTTGGAAATTTGCTGAGTTTGCACATGCTTGACACACGCAGTGTTGGTCGAGATTTGCAAATTGAAATTACAGACTTAATCAATCCTGCAAAACAAGCTGCAGCAGTGGCTGCATTGTCCTCGCCTACAAGACAGCTTTTAGGTGCTGAGCAATTGCTGTGGATTCAAACACAAATGTCCACATCTCAAGCCACTTGGCAGGTATTGGGTCAGCAAGTCTTAATGGCGAGAATGGAGTTTCCAGTCACCATTCTTCAGGCCTTGAATTCTTCTGATACCAGCCCTCAAGCTTTGGCTGCTGGCCAAAAAGCAATCACAGACTACTTGACTGCAAAGACTAAGAAAGCGATGGGGTTGCAGTTGTCGGATGTAGAAACAGCTTTGTTGGCTCAACCGAAATTGGGCTACAACTTGGACGCTTGGGATGGCTATCCTGCCGCCCGTGAAATACTGTTGTCTACCGCCGCACAATTGAACAAGCGCTTGGTCGTTTTGGCGGGCGATACACACAATGCTTGGCACAGCAACCTGACGCTCATGAATGGACGAAAAGTGGGTGAAGAATTTGCTACTTCCAGCGTGAGCTCTCCTGGCTTGGAAACCTATTTGGCCTTGCCACCTGCCCAAGTGAAAGCCATTTTTGAAGGCGTCGTCAACGACCTCAAATGGATGGATTCTTCACGTCGGGGCTACTTGAAATTAAGCATCAGCCAAGCTCAGGTTCAGGGTGAATGGTTTTTCATTGATACCATTTCTAGCAGAACTTACAAGGTAGAGACTCCAACGGCAGCGGAAAAGCGAATCTACAGCGCTTGATGTCAGATTGATTGCCATTTAATTGGTCAAAAAAAACCCGCTCATCATTGAGCGGGTTTTTTGTTGGGGCAATCAGTTTCAGTGATACATCTGCTTGGGATTGGTGTCAATCAATTCGCCCCTCATTAAGTACAAAGGAGCCTTGTGGTACAAAACGATGTCATGAAATGGATCGGTAATGATCTTGGTCATCCAAACCAAACCAGTTTGTACATCTTTCAAAAAGAAAAGGTGAATGGTTCTAAAGAGCAAACCACCGGCACCTAAGATCAGCCAAGACGCACCCACTTGGCGAACCCATTCTGTCAATGTTTCCCATGGCTCAATGATGCCAAACAGACCAGGTTGTACATAAAGTGCCATTGGGAGAATCGCCCAAATGCTGAGTAACACTATTTTGCGATTCAAGTTATAACCAACTTTAATTTCTTCTTTGTATTCATGGCTAGCCTGATTAACTTCGTCGTAACCCAAGGGTTCAAAGAAAAAGTGACCAGATTGGCGTGTTGTCATTGAGATGAGCCAAGCAATGAGTGCTGAGATCACTGGGTCGATCAGCAAGAATGCATAAGCAATCACAAAGCTGATGGCACTGATGAGGTGCAGTGTTTGGTTGATGCGGCTATGGTGGTAATAGCGGTGGTCATCAAATCGTTGAATTCTTAAGGCTTCAAAAAATGTAGTCACAAAGTCTCCTGGGGTCAAATTTGAGGCAGCACAAATTGTGCATAGACCAATCATTCTTTAAAACGATGAAATTTCAATGACAAGTTTCATTTGTCATTGAAATTTCATCAAAATTTATTTAATTGGTTTGTCATTAAGTTGTTAAAAAGTTCAATCAAGATAGGCGTTATGGAAAACACTGTTGATCTGCCTATCGTTCTAGAAGACTATCCGGCAAGCCGTCCTTCGCTGCGAATTGCGGTTGTGACTGAAACATGGCCGCCAGAAGTCAATGGTGTTGCAGTTACTTTGGCCAAGTTGGTGCAAGGATTAAGCCATCGGAACCACGATGTTCAATTGATACGACCGCGCCAAACCAAAACAGACGGACATTTGAACGACTCCAAGCTTGAAGAAGTGTTGATGCGTGGTATGCCTATACCGCGCTATCCAGAATTGAAACTTGGTTTGCCCAGTAAAAAAACCTTGGTTAAAACATGGACCTTGCGCCGTCCTGATGTGGTCCATATTGCCACGGAAGGCCCCTTGGGATGGTCAGCACTTCAAGCGGCAAAGGTTTTAAAGTTGCCTGTCACCTCCGATTTTCGAACCAATTTTCAAAGCTATTCAAAGCACTACGGTGTGGGCTGGCTTCGCAAGCCCATCGTTGCCTATTTGCGTAAATTTCACAATGCCACTGCTTGTACCATGGTGCCCACCAATGAGCTTAAGCGCACTCTCGGTGAAATTGGGTTTGAAAACTTGAAAGTTGTGTCGCGCGGTGTCGATACCAAGCTGTTCAACATGGGTAAACGCAATGCTCAGCTACGCCAATCTTGGGGCGCTGATGAACACTCCAAAGTTTTGATCTCAGTCGGTAGAATGGCCCCAGAAAAAAACTTAGAGCAGGTCCTTAGAACTTACGAAGCATTGCGCTTCTTGGGTTCAAGTTTTAAGCTGGTCATGGTGGGTGATGGCCCACTTCGTGAGCAATTTCAGCATCGGTTTCCCAGTATCATTTTTCCGGGTATGTTGTCGCAAGCTGAATTGGCGGTTTATTACGCCAGCTCTGATTTGTTTCTTTTTCCAAGCCAAACCGAAACTTTTGGCAACGTCACATTAGAGGCCCTTGCCAGCGGCATTCCTGTTCTGGCATTTGACTGTGCGGCTGCTCGCGATTGGGTTCAGCCTGGCATCAATGGCTGGCTGGTGCCTGAGGCTCATTCCGATGGATTTGTTGATCAAGCCCTCGCCATTTTCAAGTCGCCTTCCTTGTTGGAGCAAGTTAGCCTAAGTACACGTCAGCAAGTGGTCCATTTGGATTGGGATCAAATTTCTGAGCAAGTTGAATCAGTTTTCTGGGATGCAATTCGCATGAAGTAAAGAATGCCAATTGCCATGAATGTACCCATCAAGGTCATGACCCATTGCAATGGAATCTCAAATGCCAATAGACAACTGTATATGCCAAGCATGATCAAGACGCTGGCATTTTCATTAAAGCCTTGTACAGCGATAGAGCGTCCTGCAGTTAGAAGTTGATAGCCTCGATTTTGCAATATTGCATTCATTGGGACCATCAGCATTCCACCAGCAAAGCCCGTTAAAAGCATAATTGGAACTGCAACCCAAAGTGATGACGAGAAAGCCAAGGCTGGCAAGGATAATCCCAGCCAGATCCCCAATGGTAAAACTTTGAAAGCGTGGTGAAGAGCCACCATCTGACCTGCTGCCCCCGCACCAACAATAACGCCAATGGCTACGACCGCTTGAAGCAAACTTGCTTGTTCTAAAGGCATGTCAAGTGCCTCTTTTGCCCAGACTAAGACTGCAAATTGAACGACTGCACCAATGCCCCAAAAAAGGGTAGTGACTGCCAATGACACTCGCCCTAAAGGATCGGTCCACAAAATCCGATTGCTTTGGAAAAAATTTCTAAACAGTGCAATCGGTTTCATGCTTTGCTGCTCATACTTGATGTCGATGTGTGGAATTTTGAAGTTCAGAACTGCTGCTGTGATGTAGATCACAATCAATGAAATCAAAGGCCCAGCATATTGAGTTTGCAATGACAAGTTTAAATTTTCAATGAGGGTCTGATTGAGTATCAGCATGTACTCAAAATTTTTGGCAGCAACAAGGAACCCGCCGCAAACCGTACCCAAAATAACCGACATGACAACGGAGACTTCTAACCAAGCATTGGCCTTGACCAATTGTTCAGCGGGTACTGTCTCCGTCATGAGACCATATTTGGCAGGGGCATAGGCCGAAGCAGCCAGACCTACAATGGCAAATGCCAGCATGGGGTGAAAATTGGTGAAAATGAATGCAACTCCCACCACTTTGAGTGCATTCATGCAAGCCATGAGTTTGGCTTTGGCATAGGCATCTGCAAGTGGCCCCATCAGCGGTGCCAATAGTACATATGAAAGAGTGAAAGAAAACTTCAGAAGTGGCGCCCACCACCCTGGATAGCCTTGTTCACTTAAAAATGCAATGCCTAAAATGAGAAAAGCATTGTCTGCCAGACCAGACGTAAATTGAGCGCTGATCAGGAAAAAGAAACCCTTAGGCATATTTGACTTATGCCGATGCTTCCTCTAATTTGATGAGATTTCGACCTGCCTTGAAGTTCAGGGCCAGTTGATTTCGTCGGCCAATACCCTGATAGGCAATACCCATATCTTCAAGCATTTGTGGATCATACAAATTTCGTCCATCTAGAATGAAAGCTTGGTTCATACAGGCTTTGAGTGCATCAAAATCAGGATGGTGGAAGGTTTTCCATTCAGTGACGACC
Organism: Comamonadaceae bacterium; assembly: GCA_947484245.1. The sequence continues at coordinate 16,849 of CANKOT010000004.1, read as the reverse complement.
AGCAGCGCATCTGCATTGTTGGCAGCTGCATAGGCAGAGTCTGCTATGTGAAAGCGAGACAAATCAGCTTTGTTTTGAATATGGTGAGCTAAAGCGTCAGCCCCTTCTTTGGATATCAATGGGTCAAATGCACTAACTTGTGCGCCACGCTTGAGAAGTTCTTGGATGATGACCCAACTTGGAGCTTCGCGCATGTCATCTGTATTCGGTTTGAACGCTAAACCCCAAATAGCAAATTTCAAGCCGTTGAAATTTTCACCAAAATGCTGAACCAAACGTGAAACCAGTAAAGTTTTTTGCTGATCATTGACGTTCTCAACGGCAGTGACCACCTTCATTTGACTTCCGCAGTCCAAGGCTGTTTGAATCAAAGCGCGTGTATCTTTGGGAAAGCAACTGCCTCCATAACCTGTTCCAGCATACAAGAAGTCATGTCCAATGCGTTGGTCTGCCCCAATGCCTCTTCGGATGCTATCGATGTCTGCTCCCAGCAAATCAGAGAGGTTGGCAATTTCATTCATGAATGAAATGCGAGTTGCCAACATGGCATTGGCGGCATATTTAGTGAGTTCCGCACTTCGAACGTCCATCCAGATGGTGCGAGCATGGTGCCTGTTAAAGCTGGAATAGAGAAGCTCCATCTTTTGGTGAACCATTTTGTAATTGGGACTGTCATCCAAGCCAATCACAATTCGATCGGGATGCATGAAGTCTTTGATGGCTGCGCCTTCTTTCAAGAATTCTGGGTTGGATATGACTTCAAAGAGAGAGTCAGTCATTCCACGATTGTCCAGTTCATCCTGAAGACATTTTTGCACTCGATAGGCGGTACCCACAGGCACTGTTGACTTGTTCACAATGACTTTGAACTTCTTCAAATGTCGACCTATTTGGCTGGCAACCGCCAAGACATGTTGCAAATCTGCCGAACCGTCTTCTTGTGATGGTGTTCCAACTGCAATGAAAATAACCTCTCCATGCTCGACTGCCTGCGCCATGTCTGTAGTGAAGTGAATTCGACCTTCTGCCCTGTTTCTGGCGATCAGTTCTTGAAGGCCAGGTTCATAAATGGGCAAGCCAGCAGCATTCAAAGTGCCAACCTTCTTGGCATCACTGTCTATGCAAATGACTTGATGGCCCAGATCTGCCAAGCAACCGCCAGTAACCAAACCTACATAACCAGCGCCGACAATTGAAATTTTCATGGTGATCTCCAAGGATTGCCTAATTTTGGAGAGCTAAAATTTCTGTGTTGTGACTAATTCGTGTATTTTTCGTGACGGAAATCAAAGCTTCATGTATGAGCTTTAGTGAATTGACGATGCCTTCACGCTCAATCTGCGCCAGTGCAAATTGATCTCAGAGTGCAAATACCAAATCAACACAATGAGCGTCGCTGTGCCATGGACGGCTAGCATCATGCCGCCAAAAGTAGCAATGCCATCGGCAATCAGGCGTTTGCCGACGGTGAGCATGTTGTAGTAGCCTACAAAACACAGTAGCGCCATACCTAAAGAATAGCTTCTGCCGATCCTGGGATTCACGCTCGCAAGTTGAATGGCTAACAAGGCTAAGTTGATTGCAGCTATGAACAAGCCAATGCGCCAAAAAAGTTCTCCTTGATGATTGGGTTCTTTGCTTCTGATTAATTCAACTGTGCTTAACATCTGACTTTGCGTGCCAGACAAGATCTGCCGATTGCTTGGGTCTAACCAATACTTGAATTGGTTAAATTCCGTCATTCGAACTTGGCCTGTTTGATGATCAATGACGGTTTGTTGTCCTTGTTTCAGTGATAGAAATTTGTCTTTGTCAAACCATTCGACATTTCCAGCTTTGGCTGTTGTGATGGTTTCTAAATTTCCATCTAATTTCGATATAAAAACACTGGTGGCTTCGTCATCATTTTTCTGTTTTTTTTCAATGAAAAAGACCATCTTGTTGGAATTTGATTCTTGAAATTGCCCTGGAGTTACTCGCTCAATATCGCTTCGCTTTTCAAACCTGTCTTTCAAGTACTGAGTTTGGACATTGCTCCATGGCCAGGCAAAAAGTGCCAACAACGCAATGGTCAAGATAAAGGGCCATGCAAATGTACAAAGTGGTTTGAGAAATTTAATGAGACTGACGCCACTTGAAAACCAGATGACCATTTCGCTGTCGAGGTACATGCGCGAAAATGTGTAGACCACAGAAACAAACAAACTCAAGGTCAGAATGGGCGCCGCATAGCCGATGCCATTCAAACCAATTAGCAATATCACTTCTGAAGGATCGACTTGCCCCTTTGATGCCCTGCCCAAGATGCGAATGAGCATGATAGTCATGACAATGGTGAAAAGGATGACCGTTGCGCCCCCAAAATTCCGAAGCAAATCCTTTTGTATACTTTTTTGAAAAAGAGTCATCACTGCAAAATTTATAAATTCCAGTGATTAGCTCACAATGGGTTCCATTTTTCTAACCATTCAACCATTTCAAGCAAGCCATTTCTAAGACTGGTATGTGGCCATTCACCAATCATTTGTCTGAGTTTTGCATCACTGGCGCAAGTCAATGGCACATCGGATACTTGCATTGGCAGTAATTCAATGATGGGTTGTACATTCAAGCAATCAGCCAGCGTTTGAACAAACTCTTTGACTTCTATGGGATTGGAGTGCCCTACGTTGACGACATCTGCTTGCGATTGGTTGATGCCATTTTCAATTAGGCGAGCAATTGCGAATACAGTATCTCCAACGAATGTGAAATCTCTTTTTAACAATCCGTTTCCGAACAACTGAATTGCCTGCTGTCGGCGCATTTTTTGGGCAAACAGGTAGGGCGCCATGTCCATCCGACCCCATGGACCATAGACAGTAAAAAATCGCAGTCCTAGAGAGGGTGTTTGATATTGTGCGAAATAGGCTTTTGCCATTTGCTCATTGGCAATCTTGGTGGCTGCATAGAATGATTCAGGCGAATCACAACGATCAGACTCTTGAAATGGCGCTTCGGTTCGTGCGCCATACACGCTTGACGAGCTTGCATATAAGAAGTTCTTAACCTCATGTGTTTTACACGAGTCCAACACATTGGCAAACCCATTCAAATTCGATTTGACGAAATCCATGGGTGATTTGACTGAATGTCTGACGCCTGCTTGTGCTGCCAAATGGACTACGACATCAGGATGAATTTTCTGAAACAGTTTGCTGACTTGAGATGGGTCTGCTATGTCTATTGAATAGTATTCAATGCCATTTCGTTTTAAGAAATGTGCAATTCGATCAAACCTAAGGCGTTGGAGGGCAAGGTGATTTGAATCCCCAACATCAAAAAATTGATTCCGGAAATTGTAAATGTCGCAGCCAATAACTTCGTGGCCAAGTTCACTCAAGTGATCAGCAAGTTTGGATCCAATGAATCCTGCTGCACCTGTGATCAGAACTTTTCTTTTCATCAGTCTGAATCTAATTTGGTTTCATGACATTGTCATGAAACTTAGTTGAAATGTTCACATGCAGTGAGCCATTGGCTTGTTACTGGCAAATTTATGAACTTTTCTTCAATACAACACAGCTTAACTTCAAAACGAATCCTCATTTCCGTTGGATTTATTTTGTGCCTGAGTGTTTTAACAAGTATTTCCCTCGTTGGTTCTGAGTTCAATCAAAAATGGATGCTGTCTATCCATACAAATCCGTTTTTACCCGCGTGGTTGTGGTCTTTGATCAATATTTGTGGCGATGCTTGGGTTGTTTTGCTCATTTTGTTAGTGTCTGAGCGCCGTCGTGGAGAAGTGACGTCATGGATTATCAAAACATGGCTGGTTGGTGCGGTGTCGGTTCAATTGATCAAGAACCTATTTCCCATACCACGACCTGCTAACGTATTGGGTCAAGAGATGTTGTCATTGATTGATCATCCACCTTTGATCACTGGGTCTATGCCATCTGGACATGCGTTTGCCGCAATTTCATGTGCTCTTATTTTGTGCACCGTGTTCAGACAACGTGGCGTGCTTTGGTCAAATTTATGCCTGATCGCTGTCTTTTCAGGTCTGGTTGCATGGGCGCGGGTTGCAGTTGGAGCGCATTGGCCCTCTGATGTCATCGTCGGTGCCGGATTGGCATTTTTTGTAGTTGCGCTTACTTTTGTTTGGGAGCGGTACCACACGTGGAATCATTGGTTCAGGTCACAAAGAGGCCTTTTCTTGCTTATTTTGATTCATATTCTGATTGCCACGTATCTGTTTTATCCGCAATCTGATTTTTTCTTTGTTTATCTCTTTCAATTGAGCTTGGGCTGCCTTTCTATGCTCAAGGCCTTTTTGTTGATCAATGAATCAATTCGGTCGCGAGCTGCCTGATTGGGTTGTTGAGTGATGCAACCCTTAATTTTAGAAAGCAACTTAGCTTCGCATATCCGCCTGCGAAAGTGGTTTTATCGAATCGCATTTTGGGTGCTTTCCTTGGTGCTGCTTTTGATTTTGGTCCGAAATTCCAACTGGGATTTAACCTACAGCCGTTATGTAGAGTTGCCCCTATCTTTGGTATTTTTGTGCGTATTAGGTTGGGTGCTCAGTTTTATTTTTCGGGCCATCCGATTCCGTTTGGAGTGGAAATCGCAAGGTCAGATCAATTTCTTTCAAGCATTGCACCTTATCTTTTTGCACAATGCAGCCGTTATTTTGGTTCCCTTTAGAGTCGGTGAGTTGGGCTACCCAGTTTTGGTTAGAAATTTATTCGATGTTTCTTGGCAGAAATGCATTCGCAGCTTGCTTTGGTTGAGGTTGCAAGATGCTGTCGTGCTTCTGTCAATGGCTTTTTTAATTTTGCCGTTCTTCCGACCAGAAGTCAGAGTGCTGATTATTTTGTGTTGCATTGTATTGGCCGTGTTAACGCAGAAGTATTGGCTTCGGCTGCTGCGGTCACGTCTTTTCATCATTCGCCAATTGCGAGCTTTTCTTCATCAACGTTCTGATGTTTGGGGCTGGGCTTGTTCTGCCGCAAACTGGTTTTGCAAGCTTGCTGTTGTTGCCATCATGTTGCAAAGCCTCACTGGACTGCCACTCTTTCAATGCCTTGATGGTGCATTGACTGGAGAACTTTCAGCTTTGTTGCCACTGACAGGCCCCGCTGGTTTGGGAACTTACGAGGCTGCAGTATGGGCAGGGCTGGGATTGCCTTGGGCCGATATGAAACACCTTATGGCATCTGTTTTGTTTTCTCATTTGTTTTTCCTTTCTATTTCTCTTTTGGGTGCTTTGATTTCTATGATTTTTCACGGATTATTCGCATCCAAAATTGATTCAAGCAGAGGCAGTTCTCATGTCTAATGTTTTGACTCTCAAAAGTGCTAAATCAAATTTGATGGTTCACACCCTCTCTGTGGTGGTGCCTATGTTCAATGAAGAGGAACTTGCTGCTGATTTGATCTTTGCTGTTCATCAAGCTTTGAAAAACTATGCTTTTTCATGGGAGTTGATCGTTGTCGATGATGGCAGCAGTGATGCCACTTGGGAGCAGTTGAGCAAAGCTGCAAAAGAGGTGGGGCCTCATATTCGATTGATCCGACTTCTCAGAAACTTTAAGCAAACAGCAGCAATGCAGGCTGGCATCGATGCAGCAAGAGGCGATGTGATCGTGACCATGGATGGGGATTTGCAAAACGATCCCCAGGATATTCCTGCATTGGTTTACAAGTTATTGACTGAAGATCTCGACATGGTGGCAGGATGGCGGCAGAAACGTCAAGACGGTTTTTGGCTTCGAAAAGTGCCCTCTAAAATAGCCAACCGTCTTATCCGAAATGTCAGTGGACTTCACTTTCAAGATTTAGGTTGTAGCCTGAAGGCTTTCAGAGCATCTGTGCTTCGCCAAGTTCGACTCTACGGCGAGATGCATCGATTCATTCCCGCTTGGCTTGCCACTGTCACCTCACCGCAGCGCATGGCCGAAGTGCCAGTCGCACATTTTCCTAGAACCAAAGGTCAGTCTAAGTACGGTTTGTCTAGAACCTTTCGGGTCTTGCTTGACTTGCTGTCGATCCATTATTTTTTGCGATTTGGTTCGCGTCCTGGTCATTTCTTTGGCGGTCTCGGCAGCATTGTGACGGGCATTGGACTGCTTATATTGACCTACCTAGGCATCTTGAAGTTTTTAGGCGAGTCAATTGGCAATCGTCCCTTGATGTTCTTGGGATTTTTTGCGGTAGTGAGCGGTCTTCAATTGCTCACTACTGGCGTGATTGCAGAGATTTTGATGCGCACCTACTACGATGCTGGCAAGTTCAATTCTTATCATACTTTGCATTCTTCCAGCCTGAATATGAATGAGGGATGGCATGCAGCCAACTGATTCAAATCACTCTCACCACTTGGCTTGGCTGGTTGGCGCGATGGCTCTGTTGGGATTGTTTCTTTTGGGTTTAGATCAGTCGCTTCTTTTTGATGTTGACGAAGGCGCATTCACAGAGGCCACCAGAGAAATGCTGGTTTCTCAAGATTGGGGCCATACCACCTTGAATGGTATCGATCGTTTTGACAAACCCATTGGTGTTTATTGGTTTCAAGCTATTTGTGTAGCCATCTTTGGACTCAATGAGTTTGCTTTCCGTTTGCCTTCTGCATTGTCGGGATGGCTTGCAAGCTTGGCCCTAGCCAGGTTCGCTCAGAAAGAGTGGGGGGGCCATGCTGCAGTGATGGCCGCCATTGTTTCGGCAACCAGCCTTGGTCCATGGGCGATGGCCAGAACCGCCACTGCCGATGCACTACTGGGTTTATTTTTCGTTTTGATTTTCTTAGATCTTTGGCGATCGCTCGAAAATAACCATGCATGGGCGGGGCAGCGAGTTGCACTTTGGGTGGGCTTGGGCTTTTTGGTGAAGGGACCGGTGGCATTGGTCGTGCCAGTGGGTACGCTTTTAATTTATTGGCTTTTTGCACCTGCTTACCGCTTGCGAATTAAGCTTCTCATATTGAATCTGCGGTCTTGGCTTGTCTTTGCTGTCGTTGCTTTACCTTGGTATGTCTATGCCTATCTAAGGCACGGTAGACATTTTATTGAAGGCTTTTTGCTCAAGCACAACGTTGAGCGTTTTATGGGAAGCATGGAAGGCCACTCTGGGCACTGGGCTTACTTTCTCATTGCATTGCCTCTGCTCTGGTTGCCTTGGTCGGCCTTGTGGTTGAGAGCGTTAGGAAATTTTAAAACGCATTGGGAAAACCCATTTCTGAAATATTGTTGGATTTGGTTTTTGTTTGTCTTTGTTTTTTTCACGCTGGCCAATACCAAGCTACCTCACTATTTGCTGTATGCAGGTCCTGCAATGTGCTTCATCATTGCTTACTCCTCTTTGCATGCAAGTCGTTTAACTTGGATCCTGACTTGGCTACTTGCGCTCTTGGGCCTGTCCATTTTGATCATGGGTCCAAGCTATTTGCACGACTATCCCGAATGGGTCTCTGACCCCTACTACAAAGCTTTGCTAGAAGGCTCTCCTCAAACAGATATGAAGGTATGGATTTTTGCCTTGCCCCTGATCATTTATGTGGCACCTGCGTTTATATTTTTTCTTCGATTGAGCAAGATAGCGAATTTAAAAGTGAAGACAAGCTATTTATTTTTCACACTGGCACTTTATCAATCCCTTGTGTTGTCGATGGTCACGCTGCCTTGGTGGTCGCGTACGCTGCAAGCGCCAGCGCACGATCTGGCAATGATGTTCAAAGAAGACCAGCGAGTTGTGGTTCAGTGGGGTGTTCATTTGCCTTCGTTTGCCACATATCGCCAACAAGAGTCACCAAGGCGTGAGCCTATGCCAGGTGAGTTGGCATTGGTTAAAAATATCCAGCCCTATTGGCCACCAGATTGGGAAATTTTGGCGGTTCACGGGCCCCTTTCAATCGTTAAGTCGCCAGAAATAGCAAAGACCAACCCATGAAAAATTCAATCCTTAGAAATTGGCATTGCGCACCCGGATGTTTTGTGTTGTTTGCATTTGCCGGTATTGTTTTCAGTTTTTTCCCTCAAGCCGATCTGGAATTTTCAAATTTGTTCTATGCAGATCATGGTTATTTTCCAGCCAATGATTGGTGGATTGTTAATGTTTTTTACCGCGGAACACCATGGCTTGGACGTTTGTTTTTCTTAATCGCCATAAGTGTGACGCTGCTAGCGATCTTCAAGCCTGCAATGATTTCAAGACGGCATTGGCGCAGAGCTGTTGCCGTATTTGCAATTGTGATATTGGGCATTGGTTTGGTGGTTCACGTGTTCTTGAAAGACGGCATGGGTCGTCCGCGGCCGCGAGATGTACAAAATTTTGCAGGTAGCACCGCGTATGTGCCTGTCTTCGTGCCGAGCCAGTTTTGTCAAACAAATTGTTCCTTCGTCAGTGGGCACGCAGCCATTGGTTTTGCTTTGATGTCGGTGGGTGTGTTTGGTATTCGAAGGCGTCGCCAGTTTTGGCTTTTAGTGGGACTAAGTGCTGGCGGATCGATTGGTTTGGTTCGTGTGATGCAAGGAGGACATTTTTTGAGTGATGTTGTCTTTTCCTTGGTTGCAATTTGGACTGTCCATCTGTTTGTGCGTTTCATCTGGATCCGGTTTAGGGCTTGGCAGCTGCAAAATGCGACTGTTTCAGTTGTGCGGATGAACAAATCTGTTTTGTGATACACCAATATGGGCTAACTATCATCAATTTGTCACAAATATGACATGATGTGGGAGAAGAATGAGCGTTTCAGTCTTGATCTCTGTTTGAGACCTATTTTTCAGATGGATACTTACAAGTGAATTCTTCTAGCCAAACACACCCTTCCCAAATAAGCTCCGATATCAAACTGCTCGATCGCGACGGCAGTCTATTGGCTTTCAATGAACGGGTTCTTGATTGGGCCAAAAGACCCGAAGTGCCGGTGCTAGAAAGACTGAGGTATTTATGCATCGTATCTTCCAATTTAGATGAGTTTTTTGAAGTACGTGCTGACTTGCACATGTCCGCCTACAGAAATCAAGACACAAAAGGCAGCTACAACACGGAGACATTCGAGAAAGTCTACGAGACCGCCAGATCTTTGGTGAACGAGCAATACAAGTTGTACAACGATGTTTTGTTGCCGAGGTTGGAAAAAGAAAAGATCAAGATTCTGTCTCATGCCCAGCGCAATCAAGCTCAAAAGAAGTGGGTTCAAGAATTTTTTCGGCGTGAAGTGAAGCCGCTGCTGGTTCCAGTTGGATTAGATCCTGCACATCCTTTTCCGCAAGTTGCTAACAAATCTTTGAACTTCATTGTTCAATTGTCTGGCAAAGATGCATTTGGTCGCTCTAATGACATTGCGATTGTCAAAGTCCCGCGTGTACTTCCGCGGGTCATTCCATTGCCCGCTAAAGTGGCGGGGGGCGACAAGTCTTTTGTCTTGTTGTCGAGTGTCATTCGCGCGCACCTGAGTGATTTATTTCCAGGCCGCGAAGTAGGGCAATTTTCGCAGTTCAGAGTCACACGCAATTCTGACTTGTCGGTTGATGAAGAGGACGTTGAAAATCTACGCACTGCACTTCGCAAGGGTTTGCAGCACAGACAATATGGTGAGGCATTGCGCTTAGAGGTCTCAGACAGCTGCTCGGAACACTTGTCAAATTTCTTGCTGAAGCAATTTGCTTTACCAGAAACGGCCCTTTTCAGGGCGGCTGGCCCAGTGAATTTGGTGCGACTGACTCAATTGATTGATCTAGTATCTGATCCGGCTTTGCTGTTCCCAGCCTATCAGTCGAGTTTTCCTCAGCAGTTGACGCAAGGCGCCTCCATTTTTGCACGCATGCGGCAAGGTGATGTATTGATCCATCAACCTTTTGAAAGCTTTGATGGCGTCTTGGCTTTTTTAAAAGAAGCCGTAGATGATCCCAATGTGTTGGCCATTAAGCAAACGATTTACCGAACTGGCAGCGATCCTGCCATGATGAATTTGCTTAGAGAGGCTGTGAGGCGCGGTAAAGAAGTGACAGCTGTGGTGGAGCTGAAGGCGCGCTTTGATGAAGAGGCTAACATCAATTGGGCTGAGCAGTTGGAGTCTGTGGGTGCACAGGTTGTCTACGGTGTGGTTGGCTTGAAAACGCATGCCAAAATGTTGCTGGTGACCCGGCGCGAGGGGCGCGTCCTCAAGCGTTACGGACATTTGTCTACGGGCAACTACAACCCCAGAACCGCCAAGCTTTACACCGATTTGAGCTACCTCACATGTGATGCCAGCTTGACTGCAGACATGGATGCTATGTTTGTGCATTTGGCCAGTCCCAGCAGATTGGGTCGCATGAAAAAAATGTGGCCAGCACCATTTTTGTTGCAGAAGCAAATGATCGGAAAAATTGCCTCCGTAGGGGCTGCTGCTGAAAAGGGATTGCCGGCTCGAATTGTGGCAAAGATGAACTCTCTCACCGATCCTTTGCTCATTCATGCTCTGATTATGGCGGGACAAAAAGGTGCTCAGATCGATCTGATTGTGAGAGGTGCATGCATGTTGCCTGCCGGCCTACCTGGTAAGACTGACAACATTCGAGTTCGTTCTATCATTGGCCGATTTTTAGAGCATTCGCGTGTATTTTTCTTTGAAGCGGGAGACGTTCAAGACATTTATCTGGCAAGTGCAGACTGGATGTCCCGCAATATGACGCGCCGCATTGAGCTTGCGTGGCCTGTTTTGGATTTGGCTCTGCGACAAAGAATTGTGGACGAATGTCTATTGGCCTATTTGCATGACACACGCAATGCCTGGACTTTGGAGTCAAGCGGCAGTTATGTGCGAGTTGATAAAAAAGGCCATAAAACGCAAAGTGCACAGGCATTGCTGATGAAGAAGTACTCGCCAAGCAATGTCAAATCGCGATAGTGGCAAACTTTCAACGATCAATATCATGGACCTCATCTTCTGGCGTCACGCTGAAGCATTTGAAGCTTTAGAAGGGCAAGATGATTTGTCGCGAACTTTGACGCCCAAGGGCGAGAAGCAAGCTCTGCGAATGAGTCAGTGGCTTGACCGTCAACTGCCTGAAGGTGTGCGCGTGATGTCCAGTCCTGCCGTGCGATGCGAGCAAACAGTCAAACACTTGGGCCGAAAAGTGAAATACAAATCGGAGCTGTTGCCCGATGGGAGTCTGGATGATTTATTGCTGACTGCTGGATGGCCAGAATCAAAAATGTCTGTTTTGATAGCGGGACATCAACCCGTTTTAGGCCAAGCCATAGCCTACCTGCTGGGCCTTCCCGATGGAGATTGCTCGGTGCGCAAAGGCTCAGTGTGGTGGCTGAGGAGTCGGGTGAGAGAAGGGACGACGCAAACTGTGGTTGTGAGCGTTCAAACACCCGAACTGCTTTGATTAAGACTTGGCGGGTCTGCCTGTTTTCAACGCAGGCACCTTGGTCAGCGCGGCCAAAAAGGCTTTGTCGGTCAAACCATTCAAGAGCATCAGGCCTGCCCGCAAAATTTCACTCTTCTTGGCGCTGTGCTTGAGCCCTAAAGCCTTTTGTTTCAAGCCCGCAATGGCTTGATACTCATCTTTGGGGAAGGTAAAGCTGTCGCGCACCAATTTGGGTTTTTTCAATTTGAGATCAGGTGAGGTTTGCTGCGCAGGCTTGGCCCTTGGTTTGGGGGTAGGCTTTGGTGCAGGCTTGGCCGTACTCTTGGCTGCACTCTGGGGTGCTTTTTGGGGCACTGCTTTTTGAACTGGCTTTTTAGCAGCAGGCTTTTTAGCAACACGTTTGGCTGGGCTGATCTTTTTGGCAGCTTTGCGAACTGGTTTTTTAGCGGGTGCAGCAGGCACTTTGGAAGGGGCGGGCGCTAGGGCCTTGCTGGCAACGGCATTGTGGGTGGGTGCAGCAACAGTTGAAGTTTCAGTTGACATGGTCAAAATGGATGTGAGTTAAACATGCAAATAGTTTATATCGTTTTCCCATTGTTTTCAAGAAACTCCAATTGCCAGCTGGATTTTTGCCATGCAATGCATTCCTCTCGGAGTAAATGCACCGATTGTGGCCATTGCTGAATCCATGATTTTTTGCACTCAATGACAAAGCCTGTTTTATTGCCTTCCATGGGTTTGAAGCTAACACCTTTGAGGTCGGGCTCTCTTCTGGCATGGCACAAGATGGCCGCAAGTCGCAAGCTGATAAGCTGAGTCATGAATTCAGGATTCTTCAGTTCAATCTCTAGTTTTTTGAGTTTACCGCGGTGGCCCAAAATGAGTTGGCTCAAGCGATGCAACTCAGGCATGGAAAATCCTGGCAAATCCGCGTTGTCCAGAATATAGGCACCATGCTTGTGGAAGTCACTGTGAGAGATGCGGGTACCTATTTCTAGCAAGTGAGCAGCCCAGCCGAGTTTCTTTTCGAGTCGCTTGGCTTGTCCGGCTTGGAAACTTGATTTGTCTATGATGTCCTTGAACAATTCCAGGGCTGTTCTTTCAACACGGTCTGCTTGGGCTAGATCCACTGCAAATCTATTTCCCAAGGCTAGCACCATGGCACTTCTGAGGTCTGTATTTTCTTCCCGCTGAAGCAGGTCGTACAAAACCCCATGACGCAAAGCCCCCTGGGCAGCATGCATGGTGTTGATTTGCATGAGGTCAAAGAGTGCGCATAAAACCGCTAAACCACCACCAATGACCGGCTTTCGGTCTTCCTTGACGCCCTCTAATCGCAGCATTTCGATGCGTTCTGCTTTGATGAGCTTCTCTTTCAGCCAGTCAAGGCCTTCACGGGTAATGACTTCGTCTGGCCATCCTGCTGCTTGCAGAACATCTGCAACTGCACCGATGGTGCCAGATGAGCCATAGGCAATGTCCCATGAGTTTTTAGGGTAGAGCGACAACGCTTCATCGAGCACCGCTTTGGCCGCGACTTCCGCCCATTCAAAAGCCGAAGACGAAAATTGGCCATCTGCAAAGTATTTCATGGACCATTTGACGCTGCCTACACGGTATGACTCCATCGTCTGCGGCTTATAGCCCTTGCCTAGAATGATCTCTGTCGATCTTCCACCAATATCAATGACAAGTCTTTTTTCATCTGATTGAGGCAACAAATTAACGACGCCAGAATAAATCAAACGTGCTTCTTCCCGCCCTGAAATGACTTCGATTGGAAAGCCTAGAATTTTCTCGGCATGACTTATAAATTCATCCCTGTTTTTGGCTTCGCGCATTGTTTGAGTTGCAACAGCTCGAACAAAACTGGGCCCGAAGCCCGACAGCCTTTCGGAAAATCTAGCCAAGCATTCCCAGCCTCTTTGCATGGCTTCTTTTGACAGCATTCTGTCTGAATCTAAGCCATTGCCTTGGCGAACGGTTTCTTTGAGGTATTCAACTCGCCTGATGTGATCGTTCTCTAACACCCCAATTTCTAGTCGGAAACTGTTTGATCCCAAATCGATGGCTGCTAATAATTGTCCGTTTTGCATCTAATTGCTTGCGTAAGTACTGATCGTCAAAAGTCACTATTTTGTGACTTTTTTTCTGTTATTTTAGAGGTTTCAAAAAATTTAAATGTGATAGACGCAGGATAGATGGTTCTAGGCCTGTCGTGCAAATGTTCGAGTGAGCAACTAAGTATGTGTTTGCAGATCGGGCGTAGCAATCTGATTGGAGATTCGACTTGCTGGGAAAATTAAGTTAAAGCTAGAACCCTTGCCTAGTTCGCTTTGAATTTGAAGTTCACCCCCATGGCGTTGCATGACGTGTTTTGTGATGGCCAAACCAAGGCCTGTGCCGCCTGTTTCTCGCGACCGGCTCTGATCAATTCGATAAAAACGCTCAGTTAAGCGTGGCAAGTGCTCAGAAGCAATGCCAGGACCTGTATCTTTAACGGAAATAGTCAGCTGATCATCTGTTTGTGAAAAAGTTAAATGCACCAACCCACCCAGTGGTGTGTATCTAATTGCATTGCTGACTAAATTGGACAGTGCACTGAACAGTTCTTTTTGGGAGCCCATTACTCTGAGAGGAGGTACTTGGTCAAAAACCAGCGCGTGTTTTTGTCCACTTAGTTGGTCTGCAAGCAATGAGGTTAAGGCATTGGCTTCAGACATGACTTGAACAACCAAATCAGGGAGATTGATGTAATCTTGGCCATTGGGTGATTGGGTGACCTCAAGCTGAGACAAGGTGAGTAAATCTGCAACCAAGGATTGCATCCGCTCTGCTTGAATTGACATCAGTTGAAGGTATTTTTGCATTTCCTGTGCGTCAAGTGGCACAGATTGCAAGGTCTCAACAAAACCACCTAAAACAGTGAGTGGTGTTCGAATTTCGTGCGAAACATTGGCGACAAAATCTCTTCTCATCGCATCTGCTTTAACCACTTCGGTGACATCGCGCGACAGCAATAGCAAACGACCGTCACCGTATTTGTGCAACTGAACTGAGAGCTTGCGAAGGTTTGAGACTGACGTAGATCTGCCATCGATCAACACTTCACTCGGGTGGTTGTCCTGAGCAAAATATCGGGCGAAAAGAGGGTCGCGAACCAAATGAATGATGTGTTGTAAGCGATCTTTTTTGACATCTAAGCCCAAATGAGAAGCGGCCGTGTCGTTGCACCAGTCAATCCTTGCCTCACCGTCTAGCAATATGACGCCATTGGGAGAAGCTTGTATGGCCAACAGAAAATCCTGCAAGCGTCTTTCATTGAGCTTTGCACTGTTGTCAGCCAAAAGTTGCTGACGATGAATTCGTGCTGCAACATCTAGCCATGCACCATTCCAATTTGGGTTGAATTGTAGAGATGCCGAATTAAGCCATTTTTGAAAACGTGTGAATTTCCAATCTTGAATCAGAATGTACAGGACCAGATAAATTGACGCGGCCAAAAGCGCCGCGAATGCATCGAGCCAAATCCAAACAGGGAGCGCAACGACAACAAGCCAAAACAGCAGCTCAAAAACTACATAGAACATTGAGTTACTGGCTTAAACATTAACTTGCTTTGTCATTCTGTAACCCGCACCTCTGACTGTTTCTATCATTTCTGCGGCTTCTCCCAAAGCTTCACGCAGGCGCTTGATGTGAACGTCAACGGTGCGCTCTTCGATGTAAACGTGGTCGCCCCAAACTTTGTCAAGCAAGGCGCCGCGGCTGTGTACTCGCTCGGGGTGATGCATGAGGTGGTGCAAAAGCTTGAATTCGGTGGGGCCCACTTTAATTTGCTTGCCTGCGAAGCTAACCCGGTGAGTTTCGGCATCAAGTTGCAATTCACCTATTTTGACGACGCCTACAAATGATTCAGGCACGCGTCGACGCAAAACGGCGCGAATTCTAGCCAACAACTCACGAGGCGAAAATGGCTTCACAATGTAATCGTCTGCCCCAGCATCGAGCCCAGCAACTCGATCGGCTTCATCGCCTCTTGCTGTGAGCATCAAGATGGGCACAGTCTTGGTTCTTGCAGCGCTTCTCCAGCGCCTTGCTAAAGTGAGCCCGCTCTCTCCAGGTAGCATCCAGTCGAGCAAAATGACATCTGGCAGAACATCATCAAGTTCGCGCTGTGCCGTTGCGGAGTCGATGGCCCAAATGGGTTGGAAACCGTTGTGCCGCAGATTGACAGCAATCAGTTCTGCAATTGAGGACTCATCTTCAACAATGAGAATGCGTGGCAGTGTTTTCATTGCACAGCTTTTTCAATCTCGGTTAAGGCGGTATGGCGAACATCGGCGCCCTTGACAACGTAAATGACGAATTCAGCGATGTTCTTGGCATGATCGCCAATTCGCTCAATGGCTTTGGCAACAAAAAGCAAATCTAAACTCGCTGAGATGGTGCGTGGATCTTCCATCATGTAAGTGATTAATTTGCGAACAAAGCCATTGAACTCTGCATCGATTAAATCGTCTTCTTTCAAAATGGTAACGGCCATGTTGACATCCAGACGGGCAAATGCATCAAGCGCTTTTCGCAATAAGCCGGTAGCCAAATCTGCTGCGATGCGCAATTCGGATGAAGGTAAATTGCGCGGTGTGCCTGCTTCTAGTATTTGTTTGACCATGCGCGCAATGCGCTCTGCTTCATCACCTGCACGTTCAAGGTTTCCCGTTATTTTAGATATGGCCATCAGCAAGCGAAGATCGCGGGCTGTCGGCTGACGGCGGGCAATGATCGATGCCAATTCGCGATCAATCTCTACTTCTAACTGATTGACTTGTTTTTCAGATGCAATGACTTGCTCCGCAACCTCAAAGCTGAACTGTGCCAATGCATAAACAGCATGACGAGTTTGTGACTCAACCAGTCCGCCTAATTCTAGGACTCGTGTGGAAACACCCGTAAGTTCATTGTCGAATTGAGTTGAAATGTGTTTGTCCATGCTGTGCTCCTGATTAGCCGAAACGGCCAGTGATGTAATCTTCGGTCTCTTGACGCGAGGGCTTCAAGAAAATTTGCTCAGTCACGCCAAATTCCATTAATTCGCCAAGGTACATGTAAGCTGTGAAGTCTGAGACCCTTGCGGCTTGTTGCATATTGTGAGTGACAATCGCCACTGTATATTCTTTTTTCAGCTCACTCACCAATTCTTCTACTTTGGCTGTCGAGATGGGGTCTAGCGCTGAGGTGGGTTCATCCAGCAGAATTACCTTCGGTTTGACCGCTACTGTGCGTGCAATGCACAGGCGCTGCTGTTGTCCGCCGGAGAGGGACAAACCGCTTTGCCCCAGTTTGTCTTTCACTTCGTTCCAAATTGCAGCCTTGGACAAGGCTGACTCAACGCGATCGTCCATATCCGATTTGCTGAGGTTTTCGTACAAACGAACACCAAAAGCAATGTTGTCATAGATGGACATGGGGAAGGGCGTTGGTTTTTGAAACACCATGCCAATTTG
>CANKOT010000003.1 GCA_947484245.1 Comamonadaceae bacterium | reverse complement strand
TAATTGGCAACCAAATTCATGGCCTAGACTTGTTGATCTACGGCGCCTTGCTGGTGTTTTTCATCATCCGCATGCCCAAGGGTATTTTGGGCTCTTGGCTAGAACGCAAAACCTAAATCTTAAATTAGTACCACACGTTCGTGTTGCACACTGCGCGCTTCCATTTCAAACTCCAATTCTTGAATGGGCGGATTGCAAATGTGCCACGACAGTCTAGGGCTGAGCATGCCTGCGGTTTTGAACACCGTTGGAATCAAAACTGAAGCCATGCACTGTGTAAATTTATACGGCTGTTAATTGGCCCCACTCTGCTTGTAAGCCCTTTGCCCGGTCTTGCATGGTTTGCACCACATAGCGGACTTTGCGCTCAACTTGCGAACATAAAAGCTTAATTTTGTTGGGTTTCATCTTGATTCCTTTTTGTGACCATCGTTAAGTTCAATCATAGTCCCAAGCTGTGTACTGCGCCGTGAATCGTTTCCTGGCGATGAGACACTGAGTAAATTATTCTACTTGGTACATAGGAATATCAGCCAGAAATGGAGCATAACGATTAGGCACTGGAAGGCTGCACTGAATCGGTTTAGTATTGAGTTTGGTTACAGGGTAGCTCAGCAATAACCCTTAACCCCTTTTACACAAAAATTCGGACACTCTCGATCATCTAGGAGACACAATTGGCTACTACTCAAAAAAAATCAGCAAGTGAAAACGTTTTTTTCTATAGCGATGGATTGCGTATTTCAGGCATGTTTACACACGCACTAGGTACAAAAAAGGGTGAACGCCGACCTTCTGTGATTTGTTTACACGGCTACTCTGGACGCAAGGACGTGTACATGCCTGCCTATGTTCGAGAGTTAACAAAAGCTGGCTACAACACCTTAGATTTTTTCCACAGAGGCTTTGGGGATAGCGAAGGGATTCGTTTGCGCAACAACCCCTGGGAGCAAGTGGCCGATACGATCAGTGCCTTGATCTATATGCAACAACGACCTGAAGTTGATGTGGGTCGCATCGCTTTATATGGCACCAGTTTTGGTGGAACAGTCGCTATTCAGGCCGCAGCGCAAAACAAAGGTTTCAAGTGCGTTATCTCTGTCGGTTCCCCCGCCAATGTCAAGCGATCATTCCTAAGTAAGCGTACTTATGGGGAATGGTTGGACTGGGAAGACCAACTCAAAGAGGACCGGATTCAAAGAGTGATGACCGGACAATCCAAGCGAGTGACCTATGGCGAATTGGTTCCCTCAGGTCGTGCTGAGCGCGATTCAATTCATACGATGTACAAGATGGCTGAAGGCTACCCGGAAGGCTATCCCATGGAAAGCTATGACTTATGCACGGTTTTCGTTCCAGAAAAAAATGTGCATAAAATTTCCCCAAGAGCATGTCTTTTTATTCATGCTGAGCGCGACACCATGGTGCCCCTGTCTGAAGCAGAAAGTTTTTATACGCTGGCCAGCGAACCAAAAAAATTGATTGTGCTGCCCAATGCCAATCATGTGGATGTTTATGAGCCCCGCAATCCTGATACCTTCAATGTGGTGATTGGGCACATGAAAGATTTCCTGAAAGAAAATCTTTGAATATCAGTTTCAATCTAATTTGAAGTTGAGAGATTTGATGACAGGTGCCAACCGCTCGATATCTTTCCGGATAAATTGAGTGGCTTGTGCTCCCGTGATGCCGGGGGTAGCTTGAATGGACAAGTTTTTGATTTTTTCCAGCAAAGAAGGATCACTCAATGCCTTGTCGTTGGCTGCTGCCAGTCTTTGCACCATGGCATCAGGCATACCGGCCGGAGCCATGATGGCATACCAAGCCATGATTTCAAAATCATTCAAACCCAAAGCCTCATTGACGGTTGGAATATCTGGGGCCATTGGAACCCTTTTATTAGAAGCAATGCCCATAATTCTGACTTTGCCAGACTTGTGGTGATTGATCACAGTGCTGAGAGTGTCGGCAGTCATGCTGATTTCACCGGCCATCAATGCAGGCAATGATGCGCCACTACCTTTATAGGGAATATGCTGCAGCGGCAACTGACCTAAAGTGACCTTGAGTCGCTCACCCGCATAGTGCAGAAAAGTTCCTTCGCCGGAAGATCCATACGAAAACTTGTTCGGATTGGCTCTAACCTGATCCACATATTCTTTGAATGTGGCGGGCATGCTTGGATTAAATGCAAAAGCGATAGGTGCTTCACCTATCACTGCAATGTGAGAAAAATCTTTGATGGCGTCATATTGGGGCTTAGTTGAAAGCAAGTTGTACAAGCTGTGTGTAGAGACAGTGGCGAAGAGCAGCGTGTAACCATCCGGATTGCCACGCTTCACCTCGGCCGATCCAATAGCCCCCGCCGCTCCCCCTTTGTTTTCAGATACCACGGGCACACCCAAGACATTGGACAAAGACTGCGCGTACAAGCGACCGTAAATATCGGTTGGCCCGCCAGGTGGGAAAGGGATGATGAGCTTGATGGGGCGATTGGGGTATTGATTTTGCCCAAACGACGGAATGGCAGAAGCAAAGAGAGCAAAACCCAGCAAAGCATGAATGAGGTGGCGAAAATCCATTATTTTCCCTTGTCGCATTACTTATCTCCTATTACAACAACGTACGAAGATTTCAATCACTGATGGATTGCTTCTTTGATAAATCAATGATGCTACCGGATGGATTAGAACTACGGCCCAACTTTCCTGCACCAGAGTTCAATGCAAAGGTAAAAAAATTGATTTAAATCATTCTATAGCGGTTATGAAAAAATGTGAAGTTGATCTAGCGAATCAAGCCATGCCAAGGCCGGTGTATTTTGAATGGGCTCACCATGGTTGTAACCATAGGTCATCAACACCAAAGGGCAACCTGCCGCATCAGCCGCTTGAGCGTCGTTGATAGAGTCACCCACCATCAAGGTGCGGGCCGGGCTGCTACCTAAAGCTTCGCAAGTTTTAAGCAGAGGCAGCGGGTCTGGTTTTTTTCGCTCAAAACTGTCACCTCCAAAAACTTGCTCAAAATAACTCGACAGGCCTTTGTCTTTTAGCAGTGGCGTTGTAAATGAAACAGGTTTGTTGGTCAAGCAAGCCAGCGGAAAACCCATGGCCTTGAGTTGTTCTAGGCCTTCAATCACACCAGGGAAGACTTTGGAAAACTCGCCATTGATGCTGAGGTAATGCTGCTCATAACGCTCCCACACAGGAGTGAACAATTGCTCTACATTGCGCGCATTGCCAGCTACTTCTGGCAATGCCAGTTGGTGTTTGAGAACTGCGCGAATAAGATGCTCTGAGCCTTTGCCAATGCTGCGTTCAATGAGGGTGCGATTGGCGGTAGGAATGTGCAAGTCTACAAGGGCGCAGTTCAATGCTGCTTCGAAGTCGCCAATGGTATCGACCATGGTGCCGTCTAGGTCAATCATGACGGCTTGTAAATTCAAATGTTTCATCTTTTGCAATGCGAACGAAAGTAAATCAATCAGGGGTTGGTTTTTTCAATGCTTGGACAATTTGCGCGCTACTTTCCAAAGACGTCAATGTAGCGTATTGCTAAAGCCAAAGACAAAATATGCATTTGACGTGCGTCGCCCGTCCATCTAAACTCAATCGGTTTAAATAAACCAACCGACACAGGAGTCGCGCCTTGAAAATCATGCCTTCGCTCTTGCCTTCGCTCTTGCCTTCGCTCTTGCCTTCGCCCATGCCTTCTCTCTTGCCTTCAATCTTGCGTTTGCAACTTGCTGCACTCATGCTCTGCGTATCAGGTGCTGCGTTTGCCAACGAATACCCTGCAAAACCCATACGCCTCATCGTGCCTGCTGCACCAGGCGGTGGTGCTGACTTTTTGGCGCGCATTGTGGGCGTCAAACTGAGCGAATTGGTGGGGCAATCGGTGGTGGTGGACAACCGCGCGGGTGCCTCCGGCACCATTGCGGCCGACGGAGCAGCCAAGGCCGCGGGTGACGGATATACGGTGCTAATGGGCCAGTCGACCAGCATTGTGATTGCGCCGCAGCTTTATCCCAAACTGCCCTACGACACACTCAAAGACCTCAAACCTGTAACGCTGGTGGCTGAAGTTCCCAACATCATGGTGGTCCACCCCAGTGTTCCTGCCAACTCGGTCAAGGAGTTGATTGCGTTGGCCAAGTCCAAGCCCGACATGCTCAATTTCGGCTCGTCTGGTAACGGGGCGCCCAGCCACCTGGCCGGCGAAATGTTCAAGTCGTCCACTGGCACGCGCATGGTTCATGTGCCATACAAAGGCGCGGGCCCAGCTGTCAACGCACTGATCGCCGGAGAAATTCAGGTCATGTTTGCGCCCATCGTTGCGGTCTTGCCGCAAGTTAAGGCGGGTCGTTTGCGAGCCTTAGGCGTTACTTCGGCCAAGCGCTCTGCGGCAACACCTGAATTGCCCACCTTGGCGGAGGCAGGCTTGACCGGCTATGAGATCAGTTCTTGGTTCGGTCTGTTTGTGCCGGCCAGCACCCCCAACGCTGTCGTCGACAAGCTCAACAAAGACACGCTGCGCGTGCTCAAGTCGCCCGACGTGCTAGAGCGTTTTGCCAAAGAAGGCGCAGAGCCCGTGGGCAACTCGCCGCTTGAGTTCAACACCTATGTCCGCGCTGAGTTTGTAAAATACAACAAGTTCATCAAGGACAATGGCATCAAGGCCGATTAAGCTATCGACCCGTCACACTTGAAATAACAAGCCCCACATTTTTTTGAAAGCCCAGGATGAACACGCCAGAGATGATGACCCCTAAGAACCGTGCCCAGCAAACCATGGCCCACAACATGACGCTGGTGGGGCACCACGAGCTGGATGGTTTTGGCGGTATGGGAGAAGGCATTGCCATGCAAAAAACCGATGACGGCCGCCGCATCTTGTGGATGGCACACGAGTCAGCTCCCAAAAACTTCACCGGTGTCGATGTCACCGACCCCAAGAGCCCGAGCGTGATTGTGCAAACCGAGTTGCCGCACATGAAGGTGCGCTCCAATTCACTGGATGTGGTGGGCAACCTGATGGTCGTAGCCAACCAGACCAAAGAAGTCAACATGAAGCCGGCCGGCTTCAATGTCTACGACATCTCTGTTCCAGAGCAACCCAAACTGATCTCGCATTTCGATTGCTCGGGTCCTTATTCGCGCGGCGTTCACGCGGTCTGGTTTGTGGATGGCAAAACAGTGCACATCGCTTCTGGTGCGCCCGACTTTCAGCCACACAACGCCAAAGACGATCAGATCTACCGAATCATCGACATCTCCAACCCAGCCATGCCGGTAGAGACCGGACGCTGGTGGTATCCAGGTACGCGTGTGGGTGACACCACGCCCCCACCGCCGCGTCTGCCAGAGCAGTTTGACACCGGCTTTAGGGCGCACAACACCAATGTGTTTCCGCAGCACCCAAACCGCGCGTATGTGGGCTACATCGATGGCGGCGCCATCGTGCTCGACATCTCTAAGCCTTCGGACATCAAGATGGTGTCGCACTGGAACCATTCGCCGCCTTTCAACGGTTTCACACATACCGTGCTGCCGCTGTTTGAACGCGGCCTTTGGGTGGTCAGCGATGAATGTGTTCAAGACGATGGCAAGGACTGGCCCAAGCTGGTTTGGATGGTCGACGCCCGCTCGGACGCCAACCCCGTGCCCATCTCCACCTTTCCCGCCCCGCCCTATGACGCGTTCGCCAAACGTGGTGGGCGTTTTGGCGCGCACAACCTGCACGAGAACCTGCCGCTGCCTGTTTCCTTTCAGTCAGAGACACTGATCATCGGTACTTTCTTCAATGCCGGCGTGCGTGTCTATGACACCAGCAACCCTTACCAGGTTGAAGAAGTGGCTTACTTTGTGCCGGGCACGCCGCGACTGGCACCGGCTGGTGCGGTTCAGCTCAACGACGTGTTTGTCGATGACCGCAAACTGGTCTACACCATGGACCGTTTTGGCGGCGGCTTGTACATTTTGGAAATGAACCTCTGAACGCGCCTGCTCCCTCGATGAAACGTGACCCCCTGGCCGGGAAAATCCCGGTCTCCCTCATTACCGGCTTTCTTGGCAGCGGCAAAACCACTCTGATCACCCGTTTGCTGCGGCACCCGGACATGAACCGGGTGGCCGTGGTGATCAATGAAATCGGTGAGATTGGCATTGACAATGACCTCGTCAAAATGTCGTCCGAGAACGTCAGTCTGCTGGCCAACGGCTGCCTGTGCTGCTCGGTGCGCACCGACTTGCAGGAAACGCTGCGCGAGTTGTTTGGTGAGCGGCGTGCCGGCCAGATTCCAGACTTTGACCGTGTCATCATCGAAACCACCGGCTTGGCTGATCCTGCGCCTGTCATTCAAACCCTGGCCAGCGACACCATGCTGGGCGCACATTACCGTCTCGACGGTGTGATTACCCTGGTAGACGCAGCCAATGCCCTCACGCAGTTGGCCGAATTCCCCGAGCCCGAGCACCAGATTGCCCTGGCCGACCGAATCTTTCTGACCAAATGCGACTTGTCCACCGAGCCCGCCATGGCCGAGCTCACAACAGCAATTGCCCTCATCAACCCGCGTGCCGACATCCGGCGCTGTAGTCAGGGCGAGATAGACCCTTCAGACCTGATCGGCATCGGCCTGACAAGCGCTAGGGCCGGCAACGACACCTTGCACTTTCTGGGGGAGCTAAAGTCTCGCTCTGTGGATGACACGCCACCCGCCTACCTGGGGCAGCGTCTGCCAGCCCGGCACGACCCAGCCGTCAAGACTTTGTCGCTGCGTTTTGATGCGCCTTTCACCTGGGCTACTTTTTCTGCGGCCATGGAACTGGTGATCTCGCTGCGCGGCAAGGACTTGCTTCGAGTTAAGGGTATTGTCAATGTTGAGGGCAATCCGGTGGTGGTCCAAGGCGTGGGCCATGTGTTTCACCCGCCCCTGCCACTAGACCGCTGGCCTAGCGCAGACACAGGTTCGCGCGTGGTGTTTATCACCCGCAACATCGACGAAGCAAGCTTGCGCTCGCTGTTTCAAGCTGTTAGCCTGATGCAGGCCTGAGCCAACGTGTGTTGCATAGCAGTTTCGATGCTGAGGCAGTGACTCAATCGTAGGTCAGTGCCCCACGCCCCAGCAATTTTTCATCAACAATAGATTCAAAAATAGTTTCTATTTCGGTAAAGTGTGTTCGCATCCCAATGACTGGTTTGACCACTCCTCTGGCCATTACCTCGAGCGTTTCAATCAACTCAGTTCGCGTTGAATGCCTGGATCCTGTGATCGTTTTCTCCGACAATATCAGATGCCGAGTTGGAACCTGAATACTGCCCTTGCCCACGCCAATGACAACAGCACGACCCGATGTCGCAAGGCTATCGTAGGCGACCTGAAAAGTTTCTGCGTGTCCAACATAATCTATAGCGGCATCTACGCCACGGCCATCTGTGAGTCTTTTGACAGCCGCAACCAGATCGGCTTCTTTCTTCACATTGATCACTTCATCCGCACCCCACTCACTGGCCAAAGCCAACTTCTCATCAGAGACATCCATGGCGATCACACGAGCCCCAAAGACTTTTGCAACTTGTACGCCGTGAATACCAACACCTCCGCCTGCGCCGATCAGTAAAACATGATCATGAGGATTGACACGCGCACGCTCTTTCATGCAGTGCCAGTTTGTGTTGACTGCATCGGTGGCCATCGCGGCCGCTTCATAACTCAAACCCGATGGAATATGCAAAAAATTCTCTACAGGCAAGCTGACATACTCTGCAAAACCGCCATCACGATGAACACCAACATGGCCTTTGAAAGCTTCGCACAATGTCTCACGGCCACCACGGCAATACCTGCAGCGGCCACATGTCAAGTAAAAATAAACTGCGCAACGATCGCCTACCTTAAGTTCTGATACATCAGAACCCACCTCCACAATGTCTCCGGCCAACTCATGGCCCATGATCCGAGGGACTTCTCCACCAAAACTGCCAGTGCGCATGTTGAGCAAAGTTAGCCCCACACCTGCGGCCCTCACCTTCATCACAGCCTCACGTGGGCTTGGCTTAGGATCTGGTCGGATCATCAAAACCGATTTTTCTCCCCATTGAGGTACAACCATGGCCTTCATTCACGTCTCCTATATCGAAATAGAAAGTTCATTACACATGGCCTACCAACCAACTTGCAAGTGCCGGTAAAAATAAACCACACCCTCATTCATTATTTTGCCGCTTTTTAGCTTGACTGGGTTTTTCACAACGTTGGTCCCAACCCATCACATCCGAAAAGGTTCTTAATGCTTCAGCGAACGATGCATGATACTTAGCATTGTTTTTCCCTTATGCGATACTTCTGTCTAGCGTTTTCAATCTGCAGACTTAGTCTATTTAATAGCAATACCCTCAAGTTAACCCAATGAAACTCACACTCGCCTTTAGCCCAGTCGCCTGCTCCCTGGTACCTTATGTTCTGCTTACCGAAGCGGGTGCAGAGTTCGATACCCTCAATATCGACATGAGTCGTAACCAGAACCACAGCCCAGAGTATTTGCGCATCAACCCAAAGGGAAAAGTTCCTACCTTAATCATCGACGGTTATCCGTTGACCGAAAACGTGGCCATGCAAATCTGGATTTCCCGCACATTCCCGCAGGCTGGACTTTTGCCACAAGACCCGCTTGAACAGGCCAAGGCCATTTCAGTCATGTCGTGGTGCTCTGCTGGTTTGCATCCTAAGCTTACTCAACAGGCACGCCCGGAGCGATATTGCTCAATTGAAGGCACTGCCGATAATGTGAAGGCATTGGGTTCCGAGTCGCTTTTTGAAATGCTGGAAATTGCCGATGAAATGCTTGCCGGTCGTGAGTGGTTTTTGGATCAATTTAGCTGCGCAGATGTGTATTTCTATTGGGTATTTCGTCGCAGCGGTTTTTTCAAGCCCGGTTTGGCGCAATTCACCCATTGCGCAGCGCACATGCAGCGAATGGAAAAGCGTCCCAGCGTGCAAAAGTTTTTAGTCTTTGAAGCCCAGGTCAAGGCACAATTTGCTCAAAGTTAATTGCTAACTTTTAACCATTTTTGCCGAGCCTGGATTTTTGTTAATTCCTTTTAACAGTTAGTCAGCTTTGATACCAGCTTGTGTAATCACTTTTCTGTAATGCTCTAACTGAGACTTCACCAAAGAGCTCATTTCATCAGCACTTGAGCCAACGGGAAACAAGCCCAAAGCAATCAATCGCTCTTTCACATTGGGATCTGCCAAGGCTTTTGTAACTTCTCTGTTCAGAAAGGCAATGATTTCTTTGGGGGTGCCAGCAGGCGCCATGAGTCCAAACCAAGAGTTCATTTTAAAACCAGGTATGCCCGATTCAGAAACTGTGGGAACGTCTGGAAATTGCGCCATGCGTTGAGGTGTACAGACAGCAATGAGTCTGGCTTTATTACCCTGAACCAAAGGCACGATGGTTGAGATGCCCTGAAGCGTGGCATCGACCTCTCCTGCCGCAGCGCCCACAGCGGCTTGTGTGGCACCTTTGTATGGCACATGCATCATGTTGACACCTGCTTGATAAGCCAACATAGCCATACCAATGTGCTGAGGCCCACCATTTCCACCGGAGCTGTAATTGAGTTTTCCGGGTGATTTTTTCGCGGCTTCAATCAAATCGTTGACATTGCGGTAAGGCGAATTTGCGCTAACCATCAGACCCCATTCAATGATTGCAACCTGAGAGATCGATTCAAAATCCTTGACAATGTCCCAGGGCAATTTGGAATTGAGATTGGGAATCATCGTAATGATGCTGTCATTGAAGCCACCCAAGGTATAGCCATCTGCCGGTGATTTAGCCACTTGGTCAGTGCCGATAATTCCTGCAGCACCCAATCTATTTTCAATGATGATGGGCTGACCAATATTCTGGGACATCTTTTGCATCACGATGCGAGCCGCCGTATCAACTGAACTACCTGCAGCCAATGGCACAATCAATCTAATAGGTTTGTTGGGGTATGTGTCGGCTGCTTTTTGACCCCAACTCAGCGAATGAAAAAGAAAGAGGCAGAGAAAAATAATCTTTGCTTTAGTCATGTTGAACTCCTTGAAGAATGATTAAGACTATGGGGTTTGCGACAAAGTCGGAATTTGATGCGCTTGTGCAAACTCATCTAACTGCGCAATCAGATTGGGATGCAGGTCAATGCCATCTCGCTCATAGGTCTTTCGCTTCTCATAACTCTGCTCACCTGGAAGCCAAATTCGTTTGACATTGGGCATTTTTTTACCGTCTCGCATCTCTCGCGACAATTGGTCGATACGCAACTTGAACTCATCGACATCTCCAAATGCATCTAAATCAATCGCCAAAATGGCCTGACCTGTATTGGATCTGGTAGAGAAATCGGCATTGCCATCAATCACACTCGAGCCCATGGCCGCCGCATTCAATGTGCCGGCCAACACGCCCACCATCAATTGAAGGCCATACCCTTTGTAGCCACCGATAGGCAACATAATTCCGCCATCGGTTTTGTGCGGATCAGTGATGGGAGCGCCATTTTCATCAATCATCCAACCTTCAGGCATGGACTCTCCCTTTTGCGCCTTCACTTTGATCTTTCCATAAGAGGTGACTGTGGTGGCCATGTCTAGGACCATTGGCGGCTCATTTTTTGCGGGCACTGCAATGGCGATGGGGTTGGTGGACAGCAACATGTCCAAGCCACCCCAAGGTGATGTATGGTTGGCACCCCCAACCGCAAAATAAATGCCAATCATGTTTTTTTCCATGGGCATCCGTGCATAAATAGAGGCAGGGCCAGCGTGGTTGCTGAATCGGGAACCTACCCAAGCAACACCACAATTTCTGGCCTTTTCTATGGCAATTTCAGCAGCCCGCTTCATGACCAAATGACCCATGGCGTTGTCACCATCCAAAATAGCCATGCCTGCTTTTTCTTTCACAAGTTTCATGGATGGATTTAGGTTAATTCCACCCGCCTTGATTCTTTTGGCATAACTGGGCAGCCGAATCACACCATGACCATCAGAACCTTGAAGATCTGCCTCGGCCATGATGTGGCCCACTTTGAGTGCGTCGTCAGGTGGCAAGCCCAGTTTGATCATTGCATTTGAAATGAAATGCTTTAGCTGATTGAATGAAACACCATTAGCGTTCATGAGTAATCCTTTTTTGTAGAGTTTGAACCGCAATGATCGGCGCGCTGAAAATTGGTACCGATGAAACTTCTTGGCATTTTTGAAATGCACTGGCCATTGAAAATTGTGTAAAGACGATTAAGTCTGTTCGCTGATTTTTTTTCACCGCATCCCTGATCGCTGCGTCGTGCAAATCTGTTTGACCTTGGCCTAGCAAGTCAAAGGCGTTGTTCACAAAAACTTTTTCAATACCAACCAAGGCTTGATTGTTTTTGGACCATTCACTGATTTCAGAACTCAATGAATCAACCGACAATTGAGAGGTCCCCACCACCACAATGGTCAATTCTTTTTTTTCTTGTACCAGCTTGTAGATTGAATCGAGCATGGCTTCATTGGGTTTGTAAATTGGCAAATCAAATGCTTTTTTTACAGAATCAATCGCATCACTAAAAACTGAGCATGAAAACAAAATTGCATCGCAGCCCGTGGATGTGGCATAGCTTGCCAATGACTGAAATCGCTTACTCATTTGGTCAGGACTTAAAAGATCGATATCTTTTAACAAGCCTTCATCCAAAAGATTGAATGTATTTGCGGTTGGCCAGTAATGACTGAAGGTACTTTCAATCGGTGCAATTGCTAGGCGAGTTGCATGGATCAATGCAATTTTGGGGCGCATCTGACTGTTCATTGGAATCGCAAATTGAGGGGAGTCAATTCATCTTATGTCACAGGTCTTTGCTGTCAAGTCGATTGCTTAGGGTTAAACCCTAGCTGAATAAAACTCACGCAACACAGTCCTTTTTGGCCTGATGCTAAGTTGATTTGAAGAATTTGAGAGCCTCAGCGACCACCATCTCAGGCTGCTCTTCCGCAAGGTAGTGACCGCATGGCAAGGACTCACCACTGAGATGCACAGCACGATCACGCCACAAAGACAGCACATCAAAACACCGTCCTACAGCACCTTGCTCACCCCAAAGAACTCGAAGAGGCTGAACAAGTCGATTTCCGCTGGCCATGTCGATGCGGTCATATTCCAAATCAATGCCCGCACTGGCACGGTAATCTTCACAGACAGAGGTACTGGTTCCAGGAATAAGCGCACATCGCTCATATTCAGCCATGGTCCCTGGCGAAAAGGGTGCAAGGCCTGCAAATCTTCCCCCCATCACATCGCGAACATAGCGAGCGGGGTTATTGTCTACCAAAGATTCCGGCATGGGTGCAGGTTGAATTAGCGCAAACCAATGCCAGTATGCACGGGCAAAGGCCTCAGTAGTGTTCTCGTACATCGCCAATGTGGGTGCAATGTCCAGCAACATCAAACTGCGAACTGCGTGCGCATGATCTAACGCCAAGCGATGTGCCACTCGAGCACCTCGGTCGTGCGCCAATACATCAAATTGCTGAAAGCCATATGCCTGCATCACGGCCAAAGCGTCTAGGGCCATTTCGCGCTTGCTGTGATTGAGATGTTGCGCATCAGCAGCCGGGCGACTTGAATCGCCATAACCGCGCAGATCCATCAGTACCAAGGTGTGTTGTTCCGCAAGCCTTGGCAGGACCTTGTGCCACATGACCATGCTTTGCGGATGTCCATGCAACAAAAGCAATGGCGTGCCAGACCCAACAGATCGAGTGTGAAGATGCACACCACCGCGCTCAACCCTTAACAGAGGCAAATGATTCAACATAGGCTACATCATATTGAAAATTTGAAGGTGCTGTCCTTTGACACCCTTGTCCTCGATCCACTGCACCTTGAATTTAGCGGTGCCAGTTGCACGTACAAAGAACTCGAAAAACGGATTGGCGAAAATAACCGATGAAGGCTCAAGAAATGACCACGGATTTCCCTGAAAAATGCAAGCTTGTCTTGGAGATTGAGGCACGATGCCAATCAAACTTTGACGGTGTAATTCAAAGCCATTCGTCCACCATCCACAGTGATCACCTCGCCGGTGATGTAGCTGGCAGCATCAGAGGCTAAAAATGCCACCACATGGGCCACCTCCGCAGGATTGCCCAATCGCTTCATGGGGGTGCGGCCAAGAATTTTTTGGCGAGCTTCGTCACTTGTCAGAACCGCCTTGCTGGCCAATTCAGTGGCAATGGTCCCAGGCGCTACGGCATTGACCCGAATGCCGTCATCTGCCAATGCCAAAGCCATGGCCCTTGTGAGCTGGTTGAGGCCGCCTTTGCTCACGTTGTAGGATGCAATTTCAGGGATGGCCAATACGGCGTTGACTGAACTCATGTGAACAATAGCGCCTCCGCCTTGCGCCTTCATGGCGCGCGCAACCGCTTGCCCGATTAAAAATGCACCCCTTAAATTAACCCGCAAAACCTCATCAAAATCGGCTTCTGTGACTTCTAGAAAAGGAGCCGCTTTGAAAATGCCTGCATTGCTGATCAAGACATCGATTTGGCCATGCCTTTCAAGTACTTGGCTAACCAGGGAATCGACTTCCACCTTATTGCCAATGTCACTGGCAATAAACAAAACGTCGTGGCCTTGTTGTTGCAATTGTGATTGAAGGGCTTCCCCCTTTTCCTTGTGAATATCCACAAGGACGACACGTGCACCATCTTCTACAAAAAGACGCACACACGCTTCACCAATGCCTTGGGCTCCTCCCGTTATGAGGCAAACCTTACCGCCTAGACCATATGAAAATTGAGTCATGCGCGAAATAACTTTTAGAAATATTATTGTGCTTAGGTGTGATGTTGACGCTTAAGCTGCAGAGGCAAGGATGGTCAAGCTTTGTGCAATGGTTGGATGGCTGTTAAACCTATGATCTGATGCTTTTTGATTGAGCTGTCAATGAAGTTTTTTTCTATCAACTGTTTGACAAATTTTTCCAAATAAGCAGCTGCATCTACTCTTCCAAGTGGGACTGAAAACCCATGATTGACTGTCATGAAATTGCCCTGCAACAGCTTACCCGTCGGCAATTGATGCATCGATTCAATCAGATTCGGCTTCAGTCCTGCCACAGCATCAACTTGATTTTGGTTGAACAACGCAAGAGAACCTGCAAAGTTTTGGGTGTGAACGATTGACGCATTTTTCAATGTCGTCATCAAATACCGTTCATAGCCTGCTTTTTCAGGTGCTGCAATCTTGATTCCATTTAAATCGACTTGCGCGGCAGACTCAAACCTTGAGTTTTGTTGGACGACATAACCTGCTTCGATTTCAGTCATGCCAGGAGAAAATAGAATGGTTTGGGCCCTGGTTTTTTCAATTGCCAGGATAGCGACGTCCCACTTGTCATTGACAGCATCATCAGCCACTTGACCAGGTTGCTGATAAACAACCATCTCAAGTGGGACATCAAGGCTCTTGGCCAGTTCTTGCATCAAGTCGACACTCACGCCAAACAATTCACCCGCTTCATTTTGGCGTGTAAACAAGTTGTTGCCGATATTCATACCAGCGCGCAACTTTCCAGTTGGCGCTAGAGCCTGTTGAGCATTCATCACAAGTCCTTGATCTGGGTGATTGAGTTTAAGAAAAGCTGACACCCAACCTAAACTGGTGACCTTGCTTAACTTTTGTGCTCAGCATAGACAAAACGCGTCTCGCCAGTCTCAGTGAGCTTGCGAGTAGCCTGCGCGTTGGCATAGATCCAAAGGATCTTCATCGATTCGGTGTCTGAAAGATTGCGGAAACGATGTGAAAGGTTGGCAGGAAGCCACGTTGTGTCGTGTTTTTTGAGAACAACAGACTCATGGCCCTCCATCTCAAGAACTGCATTACCTTCCAGCAGCATGACACTCTCTTCACAGTTGTGACTGTGAAAAGCGATGGCTGCACTGGGTCCGAATTCGGTGATGCCATTGATGAATGTTGAAGCGCCAATTGCTGGCGAAACAAGCGGTATTGTTTTGGCACCACCGCCACGATCATGGCTTTTAAGTTGATCAGGTTTCAAAACAATAGGACGGTATTCTGTAGAAGTTGTCATTGTGATTTCCTTTGAAAAAGTAATTGACTCATTTTAGGTGCGAACGGAACTTGTCTATGCCATCGTGATAATTGGATTAATTTTCATCTCTGCAGCCAAAAGATTCAACTCATCAATTAAAAATGGGGCAATAGGAATACCCTGAGTCTCATAGGCTTGGCGTTTTTCATGACTTTGCTCTCCCGGCAACCAAATGCGCTCAACCCCTGGCAGTCTTTCGCTTTCGCGAATTTCACGCACCAGTTTGTCTACAGCATGTTTGAACACTTCAGGATCACCAAATGCTGCGAGGTTGATCACGAGAATGGCCTGCCCCGTGTTGGTGGTCGTGACATGGTCGGCATTGAAGTCAACCACATCTCGACCCATGGCTGCGCCCCCCAAGGTGCCAGCCAGCATGCCCACAATGAGTGCCAATCCATAGCCTTTGTAATCACCAATCGGCAACAAGAAGCCCTCGTTGGCTCGATTGGGATCCGTCAAGGGTTGGCCTTGTCGGTCAATCATCCACCCCACAGGCATCTGTTCCCCGCGCTTGGCTTTGGCCTTGACTTTTCCATATGCGGCCACGGTTGTGGCCATGTCAAGAACAACAGGCGGCTCCTGTGCTCCCGGAATTGCTGCAGAAATTGGATTGGTCGACAACAGCATGTCAGAGCCTCCCCAAGGCGGCAAGTGATTGGCGTTACCAACGGCAAAATACAAACCCAACATATCGTGTTGCAAAGTTTTGCGGGAATAGAGCGATGCAGGGCCAGCATGATTGCTCATGCGGGTACTCACCCATGCCACGCCACATTGGCGCGCCTTCTCGATGGCCAAATCTACAGCGTGCGAAACAACCAGGTGGCCCATTGCATTGTCGCCATCGACAACCGCTGAAGCAGGCATTTCATGAACAACACGAATATTCGGATTCTTATTAATTCCGCCAGCTCGAATTCGTTTGATGTACTGAGGCAGCCTGATCACGCCATGACCGTCAGAGCCTTGCATGTCGGCCTCAGCCATGAGGCTAGCGACCTTGAATGCATCAGCCTTCGGCAAACCTTGGCTTTCCAAGGCTGATTGGATGAAGTCTCGCAAGTTCGAGAAAGAAACTTTGATGTTGGATTGATTGTTAGCCATAGTGTCAAACAAAAATTATGAAACTGAAATTTATTATAGGAACGGTGAAGGTATCGATCCAATACCAAATTTCCTCTATGCCATATCATTACGGCATAGATTAATCAATCGTGACATCCTATGAACCTGAAAGCTCTCCGCTATTTCGTAGCCATTGCCGATGCTGGCAGTTTTACCGCAGCAGCCTTAGCCATACCAATAGCCCAACCCGCACTGACACGTCAAGTTCGTGACCTAGAGGCAGATTTGGGGGCGTCACTTTTGCTGCGACTTCCAAGAGGGGTGAGGCTCACTCAAGCAGGCGTGACCCTCTACGAGTCAGCCAATTTGATCCTCAAGGAAGTGGACAGAGTTCGAGAAAAATTAGCCTTTAAGTTAACAGATACACGCTCAACGGTTTTTCTAGGCATGCCGCCAACGCTTTCTCGAATCATGTTGCCCCGCCTTTTTGAGCAATGTCTTGAGACGCTTCCCAATCTGGAACTCAAGACCCGAGAAGCTTTCACGCCAACATTGCTTGACTGGTTAGAGCGCGGAATGATTGAAATGGCGGTGGTCACCAATCCAGAAACAAACAGAAGCTTGAACTTCACACCACTGCTTGGTGAGCCGTTTGCTTTGGTGTCGCATCCTCGCATGAAGATGCGCGCGACAGTTTCGCTACAGCAACTTGAAAAAATTCCTTTGCTGATGACCACCTTGCACTACGAACTGATAGAGAAGCAGCTTTTTCCGATCGGCAAAAAATTATCCGTCACAGCCCTGATTGATTCGGTTGACTCCATTCGCGAGTTGGTCTTGAGAGGCAAATGGGCAACCATCATGCCTGTGTCAGCATTTAAAGAAAACGGGCCCAACACGGATGTCGTCATGTCTGAAATCACAGGCGTTCAGCTCAACCGTTTGCTAGTACTGGCCTCGCGAAAAGACATAAATCACAATCAGTCAGCAAGTTTGGTCAAGGAGATGGTCGAGCAACAATTTCGCCGTCTCATTGCTGAAGATGTGTTTAGCTTGTCTGGGCCGCATTCACACTCAAAGGTCAATGCCCAGACTGTCTGAAAACAGACTGATGACCATAACGTTCCAGGTCAATGGCGGTTTCGTTCAGCACAAGGTGTTGCCGCTGCGCCACCGACTCAACAGAAGTGTCAGTTGACTTCACGTAATCGCCCAACCAACGTGCCCGCTGTACAGCCGTTTGACCTGCATTCAATCGTTGCGTTGAGTAGTGCGTCAAGGCCTTTGATGAGGCGCCATGCAATCGAATGGCATTAGAAATCGCCACTGCGTCTTCTGCTGCTTTGGTCACGCCCATGCCAATGTGCGGGCGGGCCACAAATGCAGCATCCCCCATGATAGCGATGCGACCCGCAACCACATGGTCTGAGGCCACATCAAAAATGGGTTGCAAAAAAGCTTGCGCCGTTTTCTCAAGTATTTCGGCAAACTGAGGCGCTAACAAGTTGCGCGCGTCAGCGCGAGCCTTGGCAATCTGTCGCCAAGAGACTTTGTTAGGCGGAATACCTTGCGCATAGGAAATGCCATCGGCATCGGTCAGCATGTCCTGCAGCTCATCGCCTTGCTGCACCGGGCGATACCAAACAAAGTTGTAAGCGCGGTGACCACGTCGGGTGTCGTTGTTAGGGCCAGCAACCGGATAACCAATGATTTGCTCATTGGCAGGCACACAAAAACCAAAGTAATCAAACAAACTTCGCAGGGTGAAGTCCGACAGCAGGGACTCTTCGCAAACACCACGCCAGGCTATGTAGCCTGCATAACGCGGCTGGGTTTCTGGGAAAAGCTGTTGACGAATGCTGGACCGGATCCCATCGCTGGCGATCAAAATATCGGCCTCCAAAGTCATCTCATCGTTGTCTCTGCTTGCAAAAACACGCACCTCACGCTCGTCTTGTTCAACCCGCTTGACAGAGATCCCCTGCAGGTATCGCTCAGACGGGAAAGCCTCGCGCAAAATTTGATACAGACGGCTCCAAGATGTCAAAACTTGGGGCATGTCCAGCCTGAGTAAAGTGTCGCCCGAGCTGTCTAGCAACACCCTGCCCGGCACCAACACCCCGAGGGAGGCTTGCACATCAAGATCCAAACGTTCAAGAGCGTTGACAAGGGCATCGTGTGAGACGATGCCGGCCCCCCGACCATTCATGGAGCCTTTGACCTTCTCAAGCACTCTAACATCATGTCCGTCTCGCAGCAACATATTGGCCACGAACAAACCACCGAGTGAGCCACCGGCAACAAGAACACGTGCCATGAATTAAGCGCTAGTTGCCAACGCGTCTAAGGCTTGTTTTTCTGCAAACGAATAGTTGAGTTCCACCACAATGCCATTGGGATCGTCTAAGAACAATTGATGCAAACCAAGTCCGGGGACGTCTCTGCGCCTGGCCTCAATGCCCATCTCCGACAAACGATCCAACATGCCGGCCAGATCCGTTGCAAAAAAAGCAACGTGATCCAGAGCACCACTGCCAGTCAATTGAGTGTCAGCCCGATCGCCCAAGTAGTTATTCAAGCCAGACGCATCATTGCGATCAATGCCAATGATGTGCACCGCAGCGTTGGAGTAAACATCCGTAGGACCTTGATAAAGCCAATGACCTGGAAAAGGAAACTCTGGCCTAGGCCCATCCACGAGACCTAACAGAGACACATAAAAATTTTTGGTTGCAGCCAGATCAAGGGTGCGAATCGAGAAATGATTCAGCGACAGTTTCATGAGATCACCTTTTTTTAGGAGCACGCTTGGTGGGCTCCGAGCACATGCGCGACAACACATCAAATACAGCAGCCGTGTCGTGGCTTGCATGTCCCATCCCCATGGCCGCGTTGTAAATGGGTACCGTGGCAGCAAACAAGGGCGCAGCGACCTGCATTTCGGCCAGCGCCTGTGAAATGAGATACATGTCCTTTTGCCAGACAGAGATTTTCATGGTGACCTCTTTCCAGCCTTCATCTTCCATGAAGGGGCCGCGTACCTGAAGCATTCTTGATCCACCCGCACCATCACTGAGCACCTCCACAGCTTTGCGAGGCGAGATGCCCCAGCGTTGGCCCA
Source organism: Comamonadaceae bacterium (assembly GCA_947484245.1). Next base: position 44,085 of record CANKOT010000003.1, on the reverse strand, counting down.
ATAAAAGTGCTTCAGCCGTTGAGACGTTGTGAATGGCCACCAGCAAATTGGCCATCAATTTCATTTTCATGCCATTGCCAAAGGCGCCTAAGTCGAAATGCGCTTTGGAAAATCCTTCAAACACGGGCACCAGCCGACGAATGTCTGCCTTGGAGCCGCTGGCATAAACCGTCAGGTCCTTGCGCTTGGCTTGTGCGCCCGTACCAGACAAAGGGCAATCGAGCAAAACAACGCCACTCTTGGCAACTTTCGCGCGAGCCGCCTCCTTGTCGCGGGGGTCAAGGGTGCTGGTTTCGATCACCAACAAACCTTTGTGGCCCGCAGTGACCAAAATTTCTGCGCTGTCGTTCAAGGCTGATGCATTGGGCAAAGAGCTGATGACCACCTGAACAGAGCCAACCAGTTCGGCAGCATCACGGCAGGGTTTTCCCCCGGCCGCTTTGAGTTGTTGACGCGCCTTCGCACTTGGGTCAAAGCCTGAAACTTGAAATCCAGCCCGAATCAAGTTCTCGGCCATGGCAGAGCCCATGATGCCAAGGCCCAAAAAGCCGATGCGCTCCAAAACCACTTTGGGTGTTGAAACTTTTTTGATTTTTTGAGTGTTCATTTGATCTCCGAAATTCACGATACGCTAAACTATTTGTCAAGAACCGTCAACAACAGGGGACTCTACTGTGACAAACACAACTATTTCACCAGCAAATCACACGCCCATCAAAGTGGGGTTGGTCGGCTATGGTTGGTGGGGAAAAACAATCGCACGACAAATTGCCAAATCTAAATGGCTGCAACTCTGCGCTGTCGCAGAAATAGATCAGCAAGCCAGAACAGCCATACAGAGCGACCCCGCATTGGCCAATGTGACGGTGTTTGAATCAGCCGAAAAACTGATGGCCCACGGTTCTTTGGATGCCGTTATTTTGTGCACCCCCCACCAACAGCATGCGCAACAAATGATGTTGGCAGCGCAAGCTGGTTTGCATGTGTTTTGCGAAAAACCTTTGTGCCTGACCTTGGACGATGCTCAAAAAGCCATCGCGCAATTCAAAGCTCGCAACCTTGTCCTCGGCATTGGACATGAACGCAGGTTTGAACCCGAAATCATGGCCATGCGTCAATTGATTGCAGATGGCGGTCTCGGGGAAATTTTGCAAATTGAAGCCAACTTTAGCCAGGATAAATTTTTTGCGTTACCCAAAGACAACTGGCGTTTGTCCAACACTTTTGCGCCAGTAGGACCACTCACTGCCACGGGCATTCATTTGGTTGACCTGAGCATCGCTTTACTGGGTCCTTGTGAATCGGTTTGGGCACGCCTTGCCACCTTGGGTTCCGATTTTGAAAATGGTGACACCCTCGCCATCATGATGGGATTTCCGAATGGTGCCAACGCCATGATCAGTGCTGTATTGGCTACACCATTCGAGGGCCGCTTTGCAGTTTACGGCTCGCACGGCTGGATTGAAGTTCGCGATCGCACCCATCCTGAAAATCCGACTGGTTGGGACATCACCACAGTGCTGCGCGACAAAGAACCACAAAGGCGATTTGCTGCACCGCATCCAACCGTGCTGGCCAACCTTGAAGCATTTGCAAAAGCAGTGCGACAAGTCGCACCCTACCCCGTTAGTACCCAAGAAATGTTGGCCAATGTTGCAGCACTCGAAGCCATCATGAAGTCGGTACAATCAAAAGGATTGCAACAAGTGATCGCAGCCTAACTCACCGCCAGTTAATGCCATGGTCACAAAGCGTACCGTTCGTTCAACCGTCAAGGCAAGCACCACACGCCTGACTGGGCCTGAGCGAGAAAAACACATTGCCCAAGAGGCCGTGCGCTATTTTGCCGAGGTTGGCTTTGTAGGGGACACACGAGAATTGGCCCAACGCCTTGGGGTTACACAATCCCTGCTGTACAAATATTTTCCCAGCAAAGAAGCCCTCATCAACCGTGTCTATGAAGAGGTGTATCTCGGCCGCTGGAATCCTTTCTGGGAGTCTGTGGTGAAAGACCGCAGCATCCCCTTACAAGACCGACTGACACGACATTACATCGAGTACGCCAAAGCAGCCCTGACACGCGATTGGGTGAGGATTTTCATGTTTTCAGGCCTGCGCGGTGAAGACATCAATTACAAATATCTGCAAGTTTTGCGGGAGCGAATTTTAGAACCCATTGCCATCGAACTGCGCCACGAGTTCGGACTCCCTGGCATTGAACAGATGCCTCTGAAAACCAGCGAAATTGAATTGGTGTGGAGCATCAATGCCCGCTTGTTTTACTTTGGGCAACGCAAATGGATTTTCAATGTGCCCATCGAGGACGATCTGACTGACTTGATCAGCATCACCATACAGCACTTCATTGCCGGTGCTCGCGTGGTGTTGCCCCAAATTTTGAGCACACCCGCTGTCCCCAAAAAAACCAAGAAACGCTCAGAGTGATGTCGCCAAGCTCGGCACCTGCCTCCTACCCAACCTAGGGAAAACACCAGTCATTGCAATTCAGGGATCACGATAAAGTGATCACATGAGTACCCAATTTTCAATTGTTCAATAAGTTGGTTTGAACAAGCGAATTCACCATGATCAAGCTTCAGCACAATCGGGACCAAGTCAGCTCGACTCAAGACCCTCAGGGTGATCTGTTGCATTTTTTGCGCGAACAGTGCTCGGATGCATCCGTCAGGTTTGGTTGTGGCAGCGGACACTGCGGTGCCTGCACCGTCCTCATTGATGGTCAAGCACAAAATGCTTGTACAACACCTGTCTGGTCTGGCGAAGGCAAGCACATTCAAACAGCAAAAGGCTTGCCCCAAGACGAGGTAGGGCGGCTTGTTTTCGCCGCGTTTGTCGAAGAGCAAGCCGCTCAATGCGCTTATTGCATCAGCGGCATTTTGGTACGCATCACGGGGCTGCTGAAAAGTCAGCCTGCTGCCACTGAGGCTCAAATCAAGGACAGTTTATCTAGGCACCTTTGCCGTTGTGGCGCTCACGCACGCATATTGCGCGCCGTGCTCTTGGCACAAAAGAACATTCAGCATGTCAATACCCTCCCCTAGTTTGAGTACCGCGCCGCTTGCCAAAGATTGGTTGCGCTTAAGCCCTGAGGGCCTTTTCGAATTGCGTTCAGGCAAGGTCGAGCTGGGGCAAGGTATTTCTGCGGCTTTGACGCAAATTGCCTGCAATGCCTTAGGTGTCAAAGCCACGCAAATCATTTGGTTGGCAGGAGACACGCGTTATTCACCCGACGAAGGCTTTACAGCAGGCAGCCAATCCATTGAAGTGGGTGGCCAAGCTTGGCAAAGAGTGGGCGATATTGTCAGGAGTCACTTTGCGCTCGCGGCCGCTGAACGTCTGTGTTGTGAAGTTTCCGATTTGGTTATCCACTCAGGCGCATTCTTGGCGCCTTCTGGTCTTCAAACCACCTACCATCAACTCGCTCACGAAGACAAAGTCGCATGGGAGGATTTGCGTGTTGACACTGAAAATCCCGTACTTCTGACAATTCCCACAGAGCAAGAGTCCGTCACTCGAACTGATTTGTGGCTCAAGTTCACAGGCGATGGATTCATTCACGATCACCGCCTTCCCGACATGTGGCACGCTCGAATTTTGCGTGGCCCTCACCCGCACAGTACTGCAGCAGAATGGCCTGTTGCACAACTGGAAAAGCTCAAGGGTGTAGAGCAGGTATTGATTCAAAACAATTTCGTGGCTCTCGTTGGACGAGATGAAGGCGCCTTGATCAAGGCCCATGTTCAAGCCAGGCAACTGACAAGCTGGACCATTCCAAAATTGCCCGTGCAACAAGCAGCCCATGTTTTGCTACCGAGCATGGAAAAAAAATCCAATATTGCATTGCACCAAGGCATTCAAGATACACAAGCCAAGGCCTTCCGCAATGACGCGCATCGTTTGCGTCGTCAGTATTCACGGCCCTACATTGCGCATGCCTCCATTGGTCCGTCCTGTGCACTGGCGTGCCCCACCCAAGACGGTGGCATTCAAGTATGGTCGCATTCACAAGGCGTGTTCAATCTGCGCGATCAAATTGCACGGGCTTTGAACTTGTCCAAAACCCAAGTGCAAGTCATGCATGAACCTGGCGCAGGCTGCTACGGCCACAATGGCGCAGACGATGTGGCCTTTGATGCGGCGTTCATTGCGCACACTTGGGGCCTGAATGTCCGTGTGCAATGGAGCCGAGAGGATGAACTGACGGTCTCGCCCATGGGTGCTGCCAGTTTGGTAGAGATAGAAGCTAGCTTGAATGCGGAAGGCTGTATTCAACAATGGCACGCGCAGGTTTGGTCCCACGCCCATGTGAACCGGCCTGGCTGGGGCGAAGGACTCCAATTGCTGGGCGCCTGGTCAGCCTTGCCTTATGAAAAACCACCTGAGCCCCTAGACATGCCCCTGCCCACAGGCGGTGGCTTGAGAAACGCGGCGCCCGCTTACGATGTTGGCGACTTGACCTTAGAACTCCATTTTCTCGAAAGCTCGCCCATGCGAGTTTCGGCACTGCGTTCACTCGGTGCGCATGCCAATGTGTTTGCCATTGAATCCTTGATGGATGAATTGAGCGATGCAAGTGGCCAAGACCCCTTGGCATTTCGACTCAAGCACCTAGCAGATCCCCGTGCTCGGCATGTGCTTCAAAAAGTTTCTGAAATGTCGAGTTGGCATTCGCGCGGTGATGCTGGCACAGGCATTGGTTATGGCATGGCCTATGCACGTTACAAAAACAAAGCTGGCTACTGTGCTTTGGTCGCCCAAGTCGAGGTCAGCGAACGCGTCAAAGTACTGAAGGTATGGGCGTGTGTTGACGCAGGCAAGGTGGTGCATTCAGATGGTTTGCACAATCAAATCGAAGGTGGCATTTTGCAAGCCATCAGTTGGAGTCTGCTTGAATCGGTTCAATGGAATGAGCAAGGCATCAGCAGCCACGATTGGGAAAACTATCCCATCTTGTCTTTTCTAGACGTCCCTCAACTTGATATCCATCTGGTTGACGATCCCAGCACCCCAAGTTTGGGCAGCGGAGAAGTGGCCACCGGGCCATGCGCTGGCGCACTTGGCAATGCTGTGGCACATGCACTAGGGGTTCGTGCAAGGCATTTGCCCTTAAGCCCAGAAAACTTGATTTTGGCCATGGATCAAAGCCATGAACCTATTCCCTCCTGATTTATAGAAAGTTCGCCATGAAAGCACACATCGCCGGCATTGAGATGCATTATGAAATTTCTGGCAGCGGGCCATGGCTCACACTGTCTCACTCTTTGGCCGCAAACTCTGACATGTGGGATGCACAGCTGCAGGCTCTCAATCAGCACTTTACGGTTTTGCGATATGACATTCGGGGGCATGGTCAAACTCAGGCTACGCCCGGGCCTTACACACTCAATCAACTGAGCAATGATGTGCATGCTTTGCTGGTGCACCTAGGCGTTCAGTCAACCCATTGGATAGGTTTGTCTCTTGGCGGCATGATTGGACAAACATTTGCCATTCAGCATCCAGAGATGATGGCCCACACCGTCATTGCTGACAGCTCGGGTAGAGGTGCTCCCAACGCAGCCAGCATGTGGGGTGATCGTGCCAAATTGGCCCTCAGCCAAGGCATGTCTCCGCTTGTGGAGCCCACTTTGCAGCGCTGGTTCACGCAAGACTATCGCGAAAAAAATCCAGCCGTCATGGCTCAAATTGGTCAGATGATTGCCAGCACCCCACCAGAGGGTTATGCGGGATGTTGCGGTGCAATTTCAGGGCTTGATACGCTTGATCAATTGCGAGATTTGCGCACCCCTTGCCTTGTCATTGTGGGAGAGCAAGACATGGGCACACCTCCAGCCATGTCCGAGCTCATTCACCAACACTGGCCAGCTTCAAGCTATGTGGTGCTTCAAAATGCTGCTCACATTTCCAACATTGAGCAGGCCCAAGCGTTCACGGATGCCGTGATGAAATTCTTGCCGCACTGATAACAATTATCTATACTTCAAATCAAGACAATAAAGCAAAAGGAATACACCATGGGACTTCGATTTCTAGAACATGTACTCATTTTGACGCACGATCCTGAAGCCACACGCGATTGGTTCTGCGACAACCTGGGGTTCACAAACGGTTACCACCCTGAGTTTGGTTTTCCTGTTTACTGGCTGTACATTGGCAATCAAGATGTCCTGCACATTGGCAAGGCAAGGCACTCTGTGCACCAAGACACATACCTCAAAACGCCATCGGATGTTGCAGGTGCAGACTATTCAGCAGCGGGTGCTTTGGGTTCTGGCCGCATTGACCATATCTGTCTCAATTGCGAAGGCATGGAAGAATTTATCGACCGATTGAATCAACGCGGGGTAGAGTTCAGTGAACGCAAGGCCCACAATTCCAATTTGTACCAACTGTTCATGCGTGAACCCATCAATGGCATCAAAGTTGAATTGAATTTTTCATGGGAAGAAGCTGTTCGAATGGGCCGCGTAGCGCAATATCACGACAACGGACCAGTTACCAATTCCGCCACATAATCGCCAGTCCTCTCATTCAAGGCTCGCAAACACTGCACCTTTTACATACTCTCAAGGAAAACATGAAAGCCATCCGTATTTACGAAACAGGCAGCCCGGAAGTTCTCAAAATTGAAGAACTGCAGCTGCCCGATCCCCAAACAGGTGAAGTTCGAATTCGCCACACCGCCATTGGCTTTAATTTTCAAGACATTTACACACGCTCAGGCCAATATGCGGCCCCCCTGCCCACGGGTTTGGGCACTGAGGCTGTTGGTATTGTTGAAGCGCTTGGCCCCGATGTCACAGACTTCAAAGTGGGCGACCGTGTTTGCTACGCCAGCGGCCCTGTGCTGGCAGCTTGCGCCACACATCGCAACTATCCAACAGCACGTTTGCTGCATGCGCCCGCGCATATGAAAGATGAAGAAATTGCAGCATCCTTGCTCAAAGGCATGACCGTTGAGTACCTCATGGAGCGTTGCTATCCAGTTCAAAAAGGCCAATTCGTTTTGATGCATGCAGCGGCTGGCGGTGTTGGTTTGCTGGCTGGCCAATGGGGACGTCATTTAGGCGCCCGCATGATTGGGGTAGCGGCTGGAGAAGAAAAGGTGAAACTGGCATTGGCCAACGGTTATGAGTACTGTCTTGACCGACTGAAAGATGACATTCCTGCACGAGTCAAGGAAATCACAGGCGGCGTAGGCGTGCCTGTGGTTTACGACTCAGTAGGCAAAAACTCGTTTGACCAATCGCTCAACAGTTTGGCGCCTCGTGGTTACTTTGTATCTTTCGGAACTACCACGGGTGCCCCTGCGCCAGTGGCTGCCAGTACCCTGCAAAAAATGGGGTCGCTGTACTTCACTCGCCCCACTTTGGTCACCTACACAGCGTCTACAGAAGATTTGCGCCATTCAGCTTCAACTGTTTTCAATATGTTTGCCAAAGGGGCTCTCAAGATCACCATCAACCAGCGCTATGCTCTGGAAGATATTGCCAAGGCGCATGCCGATTTGGAGTCTGGAAAAACCAGCGGCTCGAGTGTTTTCATTCCCTAAACACTGTACATCTCACCCTACATATCACTCAGACAAAGAGTGAGAAATCATGAGTGAGAAAGACAAAAGCGCACTTGCACAGTGCGCTTTTTTTTAGACCGTAAACTCGCCGCCTTCGACGATGACGTTTTCGACCACGCCTGCACCAGCCCTTCGGAAAGCAGCCGCAGCTTTGTATTCCTCAGACTCAAAACAAGCTACCGCTTGAGCATGCGTGGGAAACTCGATGACCACAAACCTATGAAAGTCCTGAGGGCCTTCCATGATTTGGTATTTGCCGCCACGGGCCAATACCTTGCCGCCATGTCGCGACATAATACCGGGCACCAAGTCGGTGTACTTTTTATACTCAACCGGATCGGTGATGCGTGAGCGTGCAAGCCAATAAGCAGCCATGTGAACCTTTCAAAACATCCAAATTAACGGGCTAACTCATTGCCCACATTGGGCAACCAATTGGCTAATTCTGGGAAGATAGCGATCAACACGATGGTGGCGAGCAGAACAATCCAGAAGGGTATTGAACCAGTGAAAATTTCACCTGTTGTTAAATCTTTTTCATCCGTCACCGCCGCTTTCACAGTGAACACCAATATTCCAAAGGGCGGTGTGAGCAGACCAGTTTCAATCGCAAGAATGCCAATGATGGCAAACGCCAGTGGATCAAATCCGAGTGCGGTGGCCAAAGGCGCGAAGACGGGAACCGTTAGCAAAATGATCGATATGGAGTCAATGATGCAACCCAAAATAAACCAGACCAGCACCATCAAACCCAAAATCATGTAGGGCGACAAACCCGATTCAAGAAAAAATTCTTTGGTGGCACCGGTAACCCCAGTCATGGCCAGCACCCTTGAATACAACTGAGCGGCCACCAGCAACAGCAGCAAAGGCGCAGAGGTTCGGCCAACCGACAAAATAGCATCCTTCATTTCAGCCAAGGTCATGCCGCGCATGACGGCCAAAATCAAAGCCAGGGTTGCACCAACACCAGCACCCTCTGTGGGCGTGAAAAATCCCAACCAGATTCCACCCAACACCAACACAATTAAAAACAGCAGACCCAAAGTACTTCTAAAAATGGCCGCCATGTCTTTTTCGGCAACCAAATCATTGGCATCTCTGGCTTCTTGCTGAGCGGTGGGAAGCACCTTGCCCTCACCGACACGCTCAGGATGCCGAATGGCGACCCACAAGATGTAACCAATGAAAAGAGCAACAACCACAAACCCGGGGATGATGCCGGCAATGAACAGACTGCCAATTGACATCTCCGTGATCACACCCCAAACGATCATCAACACCGAGGGCGGGATAAGCATGCCAAGGCAAGCGCTACCAGCGATACAACCCAAAGAAAACTTTCTCTCGTAACCATGCCGACGCATTTCTGGGTAGGCGATTTTTGAAAACGCAGCAGCGGCAGCAATCGACACACCCGTGATGAACGCAAAAACGGCGTTTGCAAGCACAGTGGCAACACCCAATCGACCTGGAATGCGCTTAAGCCCTCTGTTGATGAGCGCAAACAAGTCTGTTGCTGCGCCGGATTTGGCTAAAAATTCACCCATGAGCATGAACAACGGAATGACTGCAAAGATGTAGTCACGCAAAGCCTCATAGGCTGTGTTGGAGGCAAAACTCAACACGGTATCGACCTGTCCGGTCATGAGGTAAATACCAAGCATGCTGGTAATGCCCAGCGAAACAGCAATGTGCACACCACTAAAAACCAAGATCAACAACACGCTGACCAAGGTAATCATTTGAATTGGATCGAACATAAAATCCCTGATCAGTGTTGCGAAGAGGACAAAACAGGTGGCTCACCCTTGACCGCACGTTCAATGTTTTGAACCATCAAAATCAAGTAGCAAAGTGAAGCCAAACCTGTACCCAACACTATGATGAACCTGGTTGGCCAAACAGGAACGCGCATGGCCCCTTCCCCTTCAAACTCGTTGGATGTCCAAGCATGCGCAGCGCCCTCAAAGGTTCCATAACAAAGAAACGCAAAAAAGAACAGCCCTGCAAATGCACCCAACACGCCAAAAATGCTTTGCCATCGGGGCGAAAACTTAACAACCACTGTATCGACATTGAGCATGCCACCCGAACGGATGGCAAACCCTGCCTGAAGAAAGCAGATGGTCACAATGGCCAATGAGATTAACTCGGTAGTCCCCTTGATGGGACTACCGAAGAAAACGCGCCCACTGACATCGCCAACGACAAGAAAGCACAGCAGGAAAGCCAAGACGGCTGCAAAAACCATCAGGGCCTTGCTGACCCAGTCGATAAGTGTTGTCATATGGGCGAACTCTTTACTTGATCACGTATCGCACAGGCCATTTGTGGCCCATTTTTTCGGCTTCTTCGAGGGTGGTTTTCAAGACCAAAGTACCTGGCATGCCTCGGGCATCCAAATCACTGGCCATGGCTTGCGGCCAATCTTTGAGAGAGTTGGCCCATTCAAGCTTGACCGCCTCAGGCACCGATTTGACGTTCACGCCCAAGGTTTTAAGCTGAGCGATTTGCTTTGCGTAGTTCTCTTGGTTGACAGTGCCTGTTTTGGCTTCAAACTCTTTGGCAACTTCGATGATGATGGCCTGAACATCTTTAGGCAGTTTGGCCATGCGGTTCTTGTTGATGGTCAAACCGTGCCACGTAATGGCGCCAAAACCCACTTCGGTGTAATTTTTAGCCACTTCATAATATTTGAAGTTAACCCAAGCTGAAGGGAACATCACCCAACCGCTATAAACGCCGGTTTGAAGGGACGTGTAGCCATCTTGGAGAGTCGATTGCACTGGCGTTACACCTGCATACTCCAACCATTTGAGATTCAGGCCTGCGCCGGCAATTTTCTTACCCTTCAGATCACTGATGTTGTTCCACTCAAAGGTTGTACCAATGTTATAGCCATTGTCAGAAATCAAGGCGATCAACTGTTGGTTGTATTTGTCTTCAAAGACTTTGGACAGTGCAGGGACTTTGTCGTAAACGGCGCGAGCCAACTTGACGCTGGTTTCCGAATTCATGGTACCAAAGGGCAACATCACTTGGAAAGCATTCAGGGGAAGGTTTGAGGCCTCAAAGCAGAAGCAGAGACCGCCGATGTCGATCAAACCCGACTGCACACCTTCAAGGGTGTCGGCCAGCTTAACCATGGAGCCACCATAACCCTCCACAAATTCAACCTTGTGCTGAGTCCGAGCAGCCACTCGCTTGCTGACTTCAGGCACAAAAAAGTTTTGCATCAAGTTGACATACGTGTTGACAGCGGCGTGTCCAGAGGCAATGCGCAGTCTGATGTTTTCTGCGCTAGCAGCTGATGCACCAAACAGTCCAAGCATGGCCACCAGCAGTGCTGGTTTGAATTTTTTCATCATCAAAGTCTCCTGGTTGTTAAAAGCAGTGACAATTTAATTCATCAAACGATCACCGTCAAACACTTCTTTGAGATAAATCATCAAATAGGGAACGCGCCCAAGGGATTGACCTCATCATCCGCGCCATAAATTGTGATACGAAAGAGATGAAAAATTCAGTGTCAAATTGCAGATAGAAGAGGCTTTTTCAGAGGGGAAAGTCCTTTTTGAATTGCCTGTCACAAGCCAAATTCAAACCTCAATTGGCACGACTTTATTTGCGACCTTGATAATTTCTATCTAGGGAAAGCACTAGGTCTGCGCATCCCTAAAAACCCTATTTCTGCAAGACTTTTTTGGGGGTGCACTTCATGCCGATCGGAGCACAGCAGCGGGCTTCATCCATACCCAGATGACCACGGCAACCCCACTCACAACCGAGCTGACAAGAACCAAGGAAACATCTTGCGCAAATGACAAAGAACCCGCAATCCAGGCAACCAGGCCCCCAGTAGACATGTGAAAGGTTCCAATGATGGCGGAGGCTACGCCCGCTTGCAAGGCTCTGCCTTCAAGCACCTGAGAAAACCCTGCTGGAAACACAATGCCCTGCCCCACTGCGTAAAGCGTCAAAGCCAAAGACCACATCCACAAGGAAGGCCACCAAAGTGTGCAGACGAACGTCAGCATACTGGCAACAATGAGGCACAAGCCTCGGTTGATCAGCAGGTTGCTAGACCACGATGCGTTTCTTCTGACCCAAAAGTTACCCACCGCAAAGCCAAGGTAGGTGATCCCCAAAATGGCGGCAATCCCCCCCCCAGAGACACCCGTGGACTGTTTGATTGCGGCAGGCCCAATGGCCGCCACCACAAAAAATGGCGCATTTGCGCAAGCAAAAGTGAGACAGGTTCGCAAGATGAGGGCATCCTTGGCCACTTCGAACCACACCCCCCACTTAGGCGCCAATGTGCCGGCAGAACGTGTTTCGGGTTGCCAACGCCAGGACACAAAAATGACAACCAACACAAATGCCACCAAGGCCAAAAAAGGCACACGCCATGAAAACCAATAGCCAAGAGCCCAGGCCAAGGGTTGGGTAATCACTGGCATGGCTGCGAAAACGTTTGACAAGGTGGCCATGTTGCGTTGAAGCACTGCCCCTTGATGCAAGTCGCGAAGGCAAACGCGCGGCACCACCATGCAGGCTGAAAACCCCAAACCCGATATGAAACGAGCCCAAAGCAGTTGGGTATCGCTGTTAGCCAAAGCCGCTGCAATGGCCCCCAGCAGTCCCAGGAGCAATCCGCCCATCATGGCTGGGCGACGTCCCCAATGGTCTGCGGCACCTCCCATGAAAGGCTGCCCCAGACCCAAGCCCAACACAAACAAGGCCACAGTCGCCGCGCGGCCGTCTGCGTCCATGTACAAGTTGTTGGCAAAAATCGGTGATAAGCCAACCGCAACATTGACCCCAAATGGGGCCAGTGCAGCAAGCAGTGCAAAAAACGCTGCACCGTACATCCAGCCATTGACTCCAACTGAAGCAGACTTCGAGTCTGAGTGCAATGGCATCCTGAGTTTCAACCAGTCACGCGCGCAACGGACTGACCGCTTTCGCTCATGAGCTTGATAGCCTCTGGAGACCACTCCACAGCGGGAGACTGACCACTGATGATGGCAAATAAAATGCCTTCTTCTTTGCCTTCTGGCACATCGATGCATTCGAAACGGCGTTGAACGCCGATGGGCACAGCGATGAAATCCATCGGATTGAGGATCACATGGTCATTGCCCTTGTCGCCCTCCCACTCAATCATCCAACGTCCTTCGATGGGCATAAAGCACTCGGACGTGTCGTGGTTGTGCATGAGTACGCCGCAGCCCGCACGAGCCCTCACAAAAGCTGCGCCATAACCCGTAGTTTGACTGGACATGCTCGATGCCACTTGGTTGCCAAATGGAGAGTGTTGTGTTTCACCTTTGGGCTGCTCAAATCCCAGCACGCTAAGGAATGTGCGCTTGCACTGTTCCAAATGCATGTCTGGCAAACCCGTGGTGACGGGGTCCAGTTCACTGTAACGGGCCACGCAACTGAGCACGCTGCTGCTCTCTGGTTTGATCACGGTAATGGTCATGTCTGTCTCCTTGAAAAATTATTTAAAGGGTACTTGTTCGCGGTACCAGTTTGAAATTTGTTCGCCTGTTTGGATCACAACGCCAGCCCTTGACTGAATGTGATCTAGCAATTTTTCAAAATACCCAATTCGGTGGGGCACACCCGTGACGTAGGGATGCACACTGATGGACATGACGCGTGGAATTGTTTCGCTTTCTTGCCACAGGCGCTCAAATTGATCAATGCCACGCAGGAGCAATTCCTCGGAACGGTGCTGCTGCAACAACATCATGGGAATATCATTGATTTCAACGGTGTAAGGCACAGACAAAACGGGTTTGGGTTTTGCTTGCAACCAGACGGGTTGATCGTCTAGGACCCAATCTGCCACATATTCAATGCCCGCTTGCGACAGGCAATCGAGGGTGTTGTCGTCTTCTGTCAAACCGGGGCTCTCCCAACCAACAGGTGGCTTGCCAGCCATGCGCTGGATGGTCTCTACCGTTGCCATGATGGACTCTGCTTGATTCGGCAATTTGTGCATTGGACCTTGCACAAAACCATGCCCCATGATTTCCCAATTTTCCTTGAGCGCGGCTTCCACAATGCGCGGATAGCTGTCGCAAACAATGCCATTGGTGGCCATGGTGGGAACAATACCGCGTTGATTGAGCGCGTCATAAAGACGCCAAAACCCCACCCTCATGCCGTATTCGTGCCATGCCCAATTGGGCAAATCAGGCAGCATGGGTTGCCCCATGGGCGGGCTTAAAACCATGCGAGGCATGGCGCGTTCAATGCTCCAGTGCTCAACATTGACAATGATCCAAACCAACAATCGGCCCTGGTTTGGCAACTGCAACACAGGTCGGTCGACGATCGCCGAATAAGGAGATCGTGCACTGAGTAAATCGGTCATAAAGGCTCCTTCGTCAGATTTAAAAAATGATTCAGTACCCCAATGAGGACCAAATCAACTTGAGTGAAATTGCAAACAAACCAATTTGTACCCACAGGAAAAAAAGTTTGTCAGGAATTTTCTTGGTCAAAATTGCACCCGCAATAGTGCCTGCAATGGCAAAAGGCACCAAATAAACAGCGTCCATCAGATCGTCCCACTGGTAAGGCCTCAAGTCTTGATAGGGCAATATTTTGGCGAGATTGATCGCTGCAAAAACCAAAGTCGCGGTGCCAGCAAAATCGGCTTTTGAAAGTTTTTGAGGCAGTACATAGACCTGAAAAGGGGGTGCGCCGGCATGGGAGATGAAACTTGTAAAACCTGCCAAAGAACCCCAGAAAATGCCTGGCAAAGTTTTGGGGGGCTTGGGTTGGTCATTGTTTACTTTTTTAAACCAAGAATACAAACAAAACAAAACGCCAATCAAACCAATCAAAAAAGTAACCAGCGTTTCAGAGATCACCGTCGCAGTGAGCCAACCCACAAAAACCCCTAAGAGTCCACCTTGTGTGAGAACTTTGACATTGAATGGGCTGAAATTTTTGCGATAAAGCCAAACACCCACCACGTCTGAAATAATGTAGATAGGCAACAACAAGGTGGTTGCATGAATGGGCGAAATTGACAAAGAAAGGACTGGCACCGCCAGCATGCCCGTAGACGGCAAGCCGCCTTTTGAAAGGCCAATCAATACAGAGCCCAGTGCTGCATAGAAAAAATAGGTGGGTTCAATTTGCATTAATTAACTGTTTTCGCGTCTTGACTGAACAACAGATGCCTTGAGGCTTCGTTGACATTGGGTTCAGTATTGATCGATCTAGCCAGGGCATAGGCACGCTGTGTGGCTGGACGTTCCTGAACACGCTCAAACCACAATTTCAAAGCCGGAAATTCAGCCATATTTTGACGTTGTTTTTCATGCGGCACGATCCACGGATAGGTGGCCATATCCGCGATGGAATACTCGCCACAAATAAATGGACCGCCCTGAGAAAGATGTTTGTTCAGAACGCCGTACAAGCGTGAGGTTTCCCTCACATAACGGTCAATGGCATAGGGCACAGGCTCTGGCGCATATTGAACAAAGTGATGGTTTTGTCCAGCCATGGGCCCCAAGCCACCCATTTGCCAAAAGAGCCACTTCAAACACTCAACTCGCCCTTTCAAGTCTTGCGGAATGAACTTTCCTGTTTTCTCCGCCAAATAAAGCAAGATAGCACCTGATTCAAATAGATTGATTTTTTGCCCCTGACCTGCAGGGTCATCGTCTACAAGCGCAGGAATTCTGTTGTTGGGGGCAATCGACAAAAAATCTGGATTGAACTGCTCGCCCTTTCGGATGTCTACCAACTTCATCACGTAATCGATTCCGGACTCCTCCATGAACATGGTGATCTTGTGACCATTGGGAGTTGTCCAGTAATAAAGCTCAATCATTCAGTGTCCCTTTATCCGAGTCGTGGCGCCTGGATTGACGCGCAAGAAAATCTCGACACAATCATCAAAGAATTAGGCGAAGAATGCAAATAAACTTGATCATGTGATCACTTTTAGGCAGTGAGGGGGGCTAATTTAAGTGAATGAGTCAATAAAATCAATACCGATTCGACAAATAAATAGGACAACTTAATTGGGGAGATAAAAATGCGCATTGTTAGGCAAAAAAGAATGCCGCCTAAAATTATTGAATCATGAACACTGTCTCACTCAAAAAAGATTCTGGCACGCTCTTGAATGCCAACACCCCCTGCCCCAGTTGTGGCGACAGCTCTGCTCGAATCATTGCCAATCGAGATGGCAAAACCAAGGAAACTTTGATCACCGTTTCCTGTAGCGATTGTGGTTTGGGCCGCATTGATCCTTTGCCCACGGACAAGGAGTTGGCCGAATGGTATACAACACAGTATCGTCAAGCCTACAAATCTGCGGTGCAACCAGCACTGCGACATGTCTTGAGAGCAGGTCGCAATGCCCAACAGCGCTGGCAATGGTTGTGTCAAAACAGCGTGGACCTGGATGCCGCCCAACATACCCAACCCAAACAAAGTTTAGACATTGGCTCGAGCAGTGGCGAGTTCGTTTATTTGTTGCACACACTGGGATTCAAAGCCAAAGGCATTGAACCGCATGAAGGCTACGCCACCTATGCCCGCAATAGGCTGGGCATCGATGTCAACAATGGCACATTGCAACATTGTTTGTCCAGCGAAGTGCCGCATTCTTTGGAATTGATTTCCATGTTTCATGTGCTTGAGCATTTATCCGAGCCTACCGCAGCCTTGCGCAACATTGGCGAAAAACTCAAGCCAGAAGGCTTGCTCTACATTGAGGTACCCAACGCCTTGCGTTTGTGTTCACCTCATTACATGTTTTTCAAAGCGCACACCCTGTACTTCACCGGCCAAACCTTGCGCAACTTGCTGGAAAAATCTGGTTTCAAGATTGTGTCCCACAATCCAGACTCCTCAGACAATCTGAGTGTGGTGGCTCAGTATGTTCAATCGCACAACGCCAATCACACCAGTGATGCCAGCCACCCTTTGGTATCGGCTCAAAATGCGCGGCAATGGGCGCCCTATCTGTTGCAGCAATTGAGAGATGGCCAACCCATGCGCAAATGGCGGGTGCGGCAGGAGGAAAAGCGCACCGCAGCCCAATATGAAAACGGTCAAGCGCTGTTGAATGCTTTGTACGAACAAAGCTAGGTTCATGGGAAGGCTGACAAAGCCTTCATTTCCCAATCTTTGTAATTCCGATTAAAGTAGTTGAATTCTCAAAGTGAGTTCAATTTAATCAAAGATGACCAGTCAAGCCTCAGAACCGGCGAAAGTCAGCGCCAAAGATTTGCTCATGGTTCTCATTGTGACGGTTTCATGGGGCTTGAACTACCCCATCATGAAGTACGTGGTCAACAGTTACCCACCTTCTGCGTTCAGAGCGTTTACCTTCATTGTCGGCTTTGTCTCCATCGGAATTTACGCGCATTTCAAAGGCATTTCTTTGTCTGTCATCAGCAAAGAAAGATGGCCTGTCTTCAAATTAAGCATGTTCAACATGGTGGGCTGGCACCTGCCCATGATCTATGGTGTGAGCATGCTTAACTCAGGGCGCGCAGCCATCATTGGCTACACCATGCCAGTTTGGGCCTTGTTAGCCAGTGCTTTGCTCTATCAAGAAAAAATCAATGTCCGTTCAATTGTGAGTATCGTGTTGGCCATGGCGGCGGCTTTGATACTGGCTTGGGGAAGTCATGAGCAATGGGGAAATCACCCGCTGGGTGTCGGGGTTATGCTGATTGCCGCGGTCACTTGGGGTATCGGCAATGCCATGGTCAAAAATACGGTGCTTGCGCTTCATGGCGTAGCCCTCACCTTCTGGGCTTTGTTCATCGCTTTTGTGTTCTTCGTATTTCTCACCGTTGCTTTTGAAACAGATCAATGGGCCTGGCCCAACTTTTTGCAATGGCTAGCCATTCTGTATGGCGGCGTGATCACTTTTGCCATCAGTTATGTCGCTTGGTTCCATGTTGCTCGAAAGCTGTCGGCTGTCTCAAGCGGACTCTCTATCATGTTGGTACCCGTCTTTGGCGTCACAGGGGGGGCATTGGTGCTGGGTGAGTCTGTTGCCATCGCAGATATTTCAGCACTGATTTTGATCTTGATCGCCATGGCGGTGGTACTCACGTCCAATTTCAATATCAAGCAATTGTTTCAACGCAAGTCAGATACTCAATAACTGACAGGTCGTTGCGAAAGCACGGTTCCTGTCTGGCCATCACGCTTTTGGGTCTGTGAATCTTTGTATCAATTAGGGTAATAGCGGATGTGAGTTCAATGCCTCTCTCATAGTATTGCCAAGTCATTCTTTTATAACAATGCTTCAATCACTTATGTTGAAGAGGATTTTTCAATGAAGTCGCCAGAGTTTTCATACCTCAAAGCCCAAAACATGGGGGATGTTTTTTCAGCCCTCAAAACACATGGTGACTCTGCGCAATTGCTGGCAGGCGGACAGAGCCTTTTGGCCATGCTCAACTTGCGCATGGCCAACCCAAGCATATTGATCGATATCAGTGGTCTTGATTCACTCAAGGGCATTCAGCAAAGTGGCAATGTGATTCGCATTGGCGCACTGACCACTCACCATGAAATTGATTCTTCCAACATTGTGAAAGCGCACATTCCTTTGCTGGCGCAAGCAGTGCCTTATGTGGCCCATTTGGCCATTCGAAACAAAGGCACCATCGGCGGAAGTTTGGCTTTAGGCGATCCGGCGGCAGAGTACCCTGCTGTGGCCCTGGCCTTGAATGCAACGCTGATCATTCAAAGTGCTACAGGCGAGAGACGTGTCAAGGCCAGCGAATTTTTCATCAGCCTTTATCGAACAGCCGTGCAAGCGGAAGAAATACTGATCGGGGTGGAGTTTCCCATTGCCAAGCCAAACCAACGTTTTGTATTTTCAGAACTGGCCCGGCGCAAAGGCGATTACGCTATGGTTGGCATGGCCTTGGCTTTGAGCTTAGAGGGACAAACCATTCAGGATGTTGCCTTGGCCTTCATGGCCATGGACGACAAACCCATTTTGGCGCCTCGTGCCATGAAGGCCTTGACTGGGCAAACCATCAACCCCCAAACCATTTCCCAAGCCCAAGCAGCGCTTGATGAAGACCTTCAGCCGGCTGGCGATTTATCGGCCAACGCCGCCACCAAAAAGTATTTATCTCGGGTTCTATTGTCAAGAGCCTTGATACAAGCGGGAGCCACACATGTCTGAAAATTGCATGCATGCACAATTCACCGTCAACGGAGAAACCGTTGATGCCCAAGTGCCTGTGCGAATGCACTTGGTTGATTACTTGCGCGAGGAAATGGGCCTCACAGGTTCACACTTAGGTTGTGAACATGGTGTTTGCGGCGCGTGCCAAGTCATGGTTGACGGACAAGTTGTTCGCGGCTGCCTCACTTTGGCCATTCAAGCAGATGGTAAAAATGTGCAAACCATTGAAGGCTTAACTGAAAGCCGAGAATTGCAACAATTACAAGCTGCATTTTTAGAACACAACGCTTTTCAGTGCGGCTTCTGCTCATCAGGCATGCTGCTCACTGCCTTAGAAATTACCAAGCACCACAAACAGGCCACGCGCGATGAAATTCGCGAATTAATTTCTGGCAACTACTGCAGATGCACAGGCTATCAGGCCATCGTCAATGCCATCGAATCTGTCTTGGTCAAATCTTCTTCTGAATCAGGAGTCAAGGTATGAATGCACCCCATGAACTGCCACTTCAAGCTGAGGGTGTTAGCACCCAAGAAAACTATGTCGGCCAAAGTGTGCCGCGCGCAGGCGCCAAAAAATTACTTGAAGGACGCGGCACCTACCTAGATGATTTGCGACTGCCCCGCTTGGTGCACGTGGTGTATTTCAGAAGCCCGCATGCACACGCTCGCATCAAACATTTGGATCTTTCGCAGGCACGCAAACAAACAGGCGTAGTTGCCGTATTTGACGGCCGCGAGGTCGCTGAGTATTGCACGCCTTGGGTCGGTGTTTTGGGTCACCTCAAAGGCATTCGATCTGCACCTCAATATGCCATTGCCCCTGAAAGAGCGTGCTGGCAAGGTGAAGCCGTTGCGGCCATTGTGGCTCAAACCAGACGTCAGGCAGAAGACGCTCTCGACCATGTGCTGGTTGATTGGGATCTGCTACCCGCCGTCACTGACATGGAAGCTGCGCTTGCTGGTGATGTGGTCATTCATCCCGATTTGGGAGACAACAAATGCTTCAACCGAGAGCTTGTCACCGAGGGATTTGATGACGCCTTTTCGAAGGCCGACGTGGTGGTGGAAAAAGTCTATGAATTTAGCCGGCACACTGGTGTGACCAATGAACCGCGAGGCATCTTGGCAGACTACAACCCTGCCGAGAATTTGCTCACGGTCTATCAAGGTACGCAAGCGCCCAACATGATGCAAGATATTTTCTCGCGTCATCTGAACATCCCTGAATCCAATGTTCGCGTCATTTGCAAAGATGTAGGTGGCTCGTTTGGCATCAAGGTTCATGTCTATGCCGATGAAATGGCTACTGCTGCCATTGCGGTCATGCTCAAGCGACCCGTTAAATTTTCAGCCGACAGAATTGAATCTTTTCTCACAGACATTCACGCGCGTGAGCACAAAGTCAAAATCAAACTGGCCTGCACACAGCAAGGCGAGATCATTGCATTTGACATGTCTGACTTAACAGGCATTGGCCCTTACTCTGTCTACCCTCGCACCAGTGGCATTGAAGGCAATCAAGTGGTCAACCTCACCGGCGGCCCTTACAAACACAAACAATACAAAGCCAAATTGGACGTGGTTTTCACCAACAAAAATGTCACTTGTCAGTACCGCGCAGTGGGTCACCCTATTGCCATGGCTGTGACGGAAGGCATTGTGGATGAAGCAGCCAGAAAAATTGGCATGGACCCTGCAGAATTTAGACGTAAAAATTTAATTGCAGACGACGCGTATCCCTACACCGCGCCTTCTGGCGTCAAATTTGAAAAGCTTTCACACCACCAATGTCTAGACAAATTGATGGCGTTGATGGACTACAAAGGATTGCGCGCAGAACAAGCAACTTTGCGCGCTCAAGGCATTTACCGCGGCATTGGACTGGCTGCCATGATTGAAGTGACCAATCCCTCGCCCGCTTTTTATGGTGTGGGTGGCGCGCGAATCTCGGCACAAGATGGTGCTACCCTTCGGCTCGACCCTGCTGGCATGATCTATGTCTTGGTAAGTGTTACCGAGCAAGGTCAAGGCACAGAGGCCGTGTTCACGCAAATTGCAGCCACAGCAGTGGGCGTTAAAGTGGAAAACGTTCGTGTCATTACAGGTGACACCGCCGTCACACCTTATGGCGGTGGTACTTGGGCATCGAGGGGCGCAGGCATTGGTGGTGAAGCGGTTTTGCAGGCGGGCAAAGAACTTCGCAAACACATTTTGGATGTGGCCGCAGCCATTTTGAAGGTGGAATCTGCCACCTTGGATTTGGTCAATGGCATGGTGGTGGACAAGCTCAGCGGACAAGTGCAGATGCCTCTGAGCGAGGTGGGACGTGTAGCCTACTTCAGGCCTGATACTTTGCCCATGAATTTTCAATCAGAGCTCACTGTCACGCGTCATTACACACCGCGTGAATATGGTTTTACATTCACCAACGGCATCCAAGCTTCCTACGTCGAAATCGATCCTGAAACGGGTTTTGTCAAATTGCTCAAGCACTGGTGCGTTGAAGACTGCGGCACCGTCATCAACCCCATGCTGGTAGATGAGCAAATTCGCGGTGGCATTGTTCAAGGCATTGGCGGCGCCATGTTTGAAGAATGCATTTACAGCGACGATGGCCAATTGTTGAATGGCTCGATGGCAGACTATTTGGTGCCAATGGCGGGCGAGATGCCTGATATGGTCATTGCCCATGTCCAAACGCCAACCAAAACATCAGAGCTAGGCGCTAAAGGTGTCGGCGAAGCCGGAACTGCGGGTGCGCCAGGCGCAGTGATGAATGCAATCAATGATGCTCTGGCACCTCTCAATGCCAATGTGAGTGTGCAGCCTTTCACACCGCAGCGTATTTTGACAGCACTCGGCAAAATTTAAGAACGACTTAGGAAATCCATGTTTTACGGCGAAATTGAAGGCAGTGGGTTCCAGGTCATCGAACCAGAATTTGCAAGCTGTTTCGTAGGCCATGCGCGAGTTGAAAGGCTATGGACGGGCGGACGTTGGTCAGAAGGGCCTGCTTGGTTTGGTGGCGGGCGCTATTTGTTGTGGTCTGATTTGCCCAACAACCGAATCATGCGATATGACGACACCGACGGCTCTGTTTCTGTGTTCCGCCAACCCTCGGGGTATGCCAACGGAAACACGGTAGACCTGCAAGGTCGATTGGTCACATGCGAGCACTACAACCGACGCGTCACTCGGACTGAGCACAACGGCAGCATCACGGTGCTGGCTGACAAATTCAATGGCAAGCGCTTGAACTCACCCAACGATGTGGTAGTCAAGTCAGACCATTCAATTTGGTTCACTGACCCTGACTACGGCATCATCGCCGACTACGAAGGCAAAATTGACCGCATGGAACAAGAGGGTTGCCACGTTTACCGCATCGACCCACACACCTTGAAAGTGACCCAAGTCGCCAATGACTTTGACCACCCCAATGGCCTGGCGTTTTCCAATGATGAAAAACATTTGTTCATCGCCGACAGCGGTGGCACTGAGGGTCACAATCGGCCAAAACACATTCGCCGTTTTGATGTAGAAGCCTCAGGTCAAACCCTAGGTTCTTCCATCGTCTTTGCCGAATGCCCCTCTGGTTTCTTTGATGGCTTCCGAATCGATCAACAAGATCGTCTGTGGGCCAGTTCTGCTGAAGGGGTTATTTGCTACAGACAAGACGGGCGACTGATTGGTAAAATCAAAATACCTGAGATGGTGGCCAACCTCACCTTTGGCGGCGTGCAACGCAATCGGCTTTTCATATGCGGAACCACATCGCTTTATTCGGTCTATCTCAAAGTCAACGGTTAAAGGACAACCATGAATCTACGCGTTATCTCTTCACACGCTAAAGCCATTCAGACCGCTCCCGTGCTCACTGCCGAAGAAGCCATCGGCATTGCCAAAAAATTGGCCCCTCTGTTTGCCGAGCGTGCAGCCCAAGCAGAGAAAATTCGACGCGTCCCCGACGAATCCATTGAGGAACTCAATGCCAGCGGTTTGATGAGGTTAATGCAACCCAAACAATTTGGTGGATCCGAATTAGGTCTCGGGGTTTTGATGGACGTGACTTTAGAAATCTGCAAGGGCTGCGCATCAACGGCCTGGGTATATTCCAACTTGGCTTCTCACTCATGGAACGTTGGCCAGTTTGAAATGCGCGCCCAAGAAGATGTGTGGGGCGACGACCCATTTGCTTTAGCTGCTACAGCCTTGGCCTTCCCATGCGGCAAAGCGGTGCCTGTTGAAGGTGGTTACAAGCTCTCTGGCAAATGGCCATTCTGCAGCGGCATTGATGCCTGCACCTGGATCTTGGTGGGTGCCATGACAGAGCAAAATGGTGGTGCGCCACAAAGACGATTCTTTTTAGTGCCACAGGCCAATTACAAAAATCTAGACAATTGGGAGACCTATGGCTTGAGCGGCACCGGCAGCCACGACGTGGCAATCACCGATGCATTTGTGCCCGATCACCTCAGTGTGTCTGCAGAGATCTTTGCTGCGGGTCAAAACCTGCCGGGTGCCAAGCTTTACAGTAACAAGCTGTTTCAAATGCCCACCTTTGCAGCCTATGCCTATGTTTTGTCTATTGTGCCTCTAGGCACTGCCAAGGCAGCTGTCGAACAATTTACGGCAGCCATGCGCAATCGAGCAGGCACCTATACGGGCACTCGCATTGCTGAATTGGCACCTGTTCAAGCGCGCATTGCTGAAGCAGCGGCCTGCGTTGAATTTGCAGAGTCAGTCATTCGGCGCGATTGGACCGATCTTGAAAACGCAGTAGAGAAAAACGAGTTTCCAAGCATGGAAACCAAATTGCGATGGAAGCGCAATGCGGCATTTGCCACCAATTTGGCGGTTCGCAGCATCGATGCGCTCATGCCAGCTGCTGGCGGAGGGGGTCTTTCTCTGAATTCGCCCCTTCAAAGGCAATTCAGAGACATCCATGCATCCTCAACTCACATTGCGCTCACATGGGATATTCATGCTGCAGCCTATGGACAAAGCGCCTTAGGTCTGCAGCCACAAGGTGGTTTGTTACTTTAATTTAAACAGCTTCTTGGCGTTGCCACCAGTGATCAAATCCCGATCACTTTTGGGCAAGCGCTTCACGGCAGAAACCAATCCCAGCGGATCAACCTCGGCCATGTCATAAGGGTAGTCTGTGCCCAACATCACATGGTCTGGTCCAAAACGATCAATCATGTTGCGCAACATGCCTGGGTCAAAGGTAATGGTGTCAAAGTAAAACCGCTCCAGATAGGTGGAAGGCTTGCGCTTGATGGCTGTTCTGCCATCAGGGCGTGCGCCGTAGACATGGTCCATTCGAGCCCAGTAGTGCGCCAAGTAGCCCCCGGCATGTGCCAACAACACTTTCAACTTAGGGTTGCGCTCCATGACGCCATCAAAAATCAAGTGACTGACAGCAATGGTGGTATCTAGAGGGTTGCCAATGACGTTGTTGAAATAGTGATTCTCAAGTCGGCTGGCTTCAGTAAAGCCATTGGGGTGAATGAACAAAGGGACGCCCAGTTCACTGACAGTTGCAAAAAACTTTTCAAGCTTCAAAGAAGGATCGGTTAAGTTTTTGCCATTGACATGCGTGTTGATTTCAATGCCACGCAGACCCAAATTTTTAATGGCGTGTTTGAGTTCTTTGACAGCCAACTCAGCGTTTTGCAAGGGCACCGTTCCCAAGCCAATGAGTCGGTCAGGGTGCTGGGCAACCAACTTGGCCATGCCTTCGTTCACATCACGTGCCAGCTCTGCACCAAACGCTGGCTCTGCAAAATAATAATACTGAAAAGGTGCGGGCGACACCGCTTGAATGTCAACACCCATTCGATCCATGTCTTGAATTCGCACCGACACATCTGACAACATAGGCGCACGGTCACGCATTTGTTTGGCGTTGGTTTCGCGCGTCAATTGGTTGGCAAAGATGTGCCCTACTTCCTGCTCGATTGGCTTTAAAACAGAGGCCTTTTGTCCCACGGTTGGATTGAAATAATGACAATGCACATCCACATTCAGATGCCCATCTTTGCGCTTCGCTAATTTTTTGGTGGCCAAGGAGGTAAACATGCCTTTCGCACCCTTAGCCTCTTTGCCATGGTTGTGATAGGGATGCTTGCAAGTTGGAGCGCAAGTAAAAATCATGAATGTTCCTTCAAAATAAAAAGTGTCGTGTCATGCATTGGGTTTATCGGCCAATGGCTGCGTTCACCCTGGGCATCACTTCAGTGGCAAAAAGTTCCATCGAGCGCTTGGCCAATGCGGGCTCCATCCAGTCGTGACAGGCATACAGCAGGTTACCAAAATCGCCCACTTCATTGCGGAAAGCCAATATTTGATCAACGACTGAGTTGACCGTTCCAGCCAAGACCAATCTGTTGGTGACATATTCAGGCGTGATCAATGCATCGTCCATATTGGGATCGGTTTTGAACAAATTGCTGCGGCCACCGTTCAACAATTTTCGCACCAATTGCTTGAAATAGAAATGATACGGACCACCCTCTTCCAATGCATATCTTTTGGCTGTGGCTTCATCATCTGCCACAAAAATACTCTTGGCGACACGCCATTCATTAGGGTGCGCCACGGCACCAATCTCAGCACGACCCTCAACATATTTAGGCCAATGTGACTTCACCCACTCGGGCATTAGGAAGTTGCCTGAAATGGGTTGCCAGCCACGCTTGGCCATTTCTGTCACGCCCTTGGAAAAAGGGGCAACTGCCGTTCCCACAATGAGGGGATGAGGTTTTTGGAAAGGCTTCATGATGTAGCCTTGTCCAATTTCTGGAATCATGGTTCTGCCCACCGACACTTTGAAAAATTCACCTTCCAAGTCGTAGGGTGGCTCTGACTCCCAAATCTTCAACACCATGTTGATGCCTTCAACAAACATGGCATTGCGATCTTTACCGAAGTTGCCAAAGACCTCAGCATCCGACATCAAGCCACCAGGGCTGACACCCATGATGAATCGACCTTGAAGCATGTGGTCCAACATGGCCGCTTGGGCAGCGATGGCTGCTGGATGGGAATTGGGCACATTGATGGTGCCAGTGCCCAACATGATGTTTTTCGTCTCTGAGATCAGACTTGCCAAAAAAATCATGGAAGATGTCACAGTCTCTGCAGCGTCAGTCACGTGCTCACCCACA
Source organism: Comamonadaceae bacterium (assembly GCA_947484245.1). The sequence continues at coordinate 18,113 of CANKOT010000003.1, read as the reverse complement.
TAGGCTTCGCTAAACCCTAAACGATCAGCCAAAATAATTGCTTCTCGGTCCTCTGCAATGGTTTCTCCAACATTGCGTCCTGGTGGATGCAAAGGCATCATAAAGGTGCTGTATTTCATGCGTACTCCGAATAAATTAAATGATGGTTAACTGCTTTGCAAGGCTTCTGCAACCTGCACATACTGACCCTGGCAAAACAGCAATGGCGTTTTGCCTTCGTAAACATAATTTTCAACTTGGCCTAAAAACAAAACATGGTCGCCCACCAAAATTCGCTGAACGGTTTTGCATTCAAAGGTGGCCACACAGTTTTGGATGACGGGCACACCGCCCAGTCCCTCGACGCAGTCAACCCCTGCAAACTTGTCAGTGAGCGGTTTTGAAAATTGCTTGGAAAGTTCCACTTGTTCCAGCGCAAGAACATTGATGACAAAGCGTTCCGTTTCATCGAACACCTCCAAATTGGGTGACGTTGAAACCAAACTCCACAACACAATGGGTGGCTCCAAGGACACAGAGCTGAAAGAGTTGGCGGTGACCCCCACCCAACGCGATTGCGAATTGCCTGAAGTAACCACTGTGACGCCAGTGCCAAAGCTGCCTAAAGCCATGCGCAAATCGCGTTTATCCCATGTTGTATTGATCTTGGTGTTCATTTGATTACTTTAAGGTGCGCCAAGGGCTCAAAAGGTTGGTATTTTCCCTTAGAACCATGCATTTGCCAGCACTTTTTCATGGGTAAATACTCATCAAAAATTTGGGTAAATCTGTAACATAGCGTCAAGGAAATCAAAGGCAGTCTAGATTTTCCATAAACCTCACTAGGAGACACACTGTGAATTTTCTCAAAACCCCGCGCTGGAAGAATTTCTTCCAAGTTTCACTCGTTGTTCTAAGCGCTTGTGGCTTGTTTCAAACGCAAGCACATGCTCAAGCCTTCCCCAACAAACCTGTGAAACTGGTCGTGACCTATCCGCCAGGCGGAAGCTCAGATCTCATGGCGCGCATCATGGGACAAAAGCTCAGCGAGGTATGGGGCCAACCCGTCATCATCGAAAGCAAACCCGGTGCTGCTGGCTCTATCGGCATGGAGTTTGCCGCTCGTCAACCGGCCGATGGATACACCTTTGTTGTGGGTAATTTAGGCCCCGCATCTGTGAACCCCCTCATTTCCAAAGTGCCTTACAACATGGACAAGGACTTCATTCCTGTCTCTCTCACCGCAACGGGTCCCAACATCTTGGTAGTGCCTAGCGCATCTCCCTTCAAAAATTTAAATGACCTTTTGGCCGCAGCCAAAAGCAAACCTAATTCGCTTAATTTCGGCACCAGTGGTCCTGGCAGCATGTCGCACTTGGCTGGTGAACTCATCATGCGACAAGCCGGCGTCAAAATGGTTGGGGTACCTTACAAAGGCGGTGGCTTGGCAGTCAATGATTTGTTGGCCGCTCAAATTGACCTGATGGTTTCTGACGCATTGCCCGTCAACCAACACATCAAATCGGGTCGTCTGCGTGCATTGGCCATTACAAGCGGCAAGCGCTCACCTTTGTCGCCCGAAATCCCCACATTTGCTGAGGGTGGCTTGAATGGTTTGGTCGCCGTTAACTGGTGGGGTGTTTTCTTGCCCGCCGGAACGCCCAAGCCCATTGTGGATGCCTATCAAAGCGCCTTGGTCAAAATCATGGCCAATCAAGATCTGAAAGAACGATTTGCAGGATTGGGCGTTGAAGCATTGGCGAGCACCCAAGACGAATTCAGAGCTTTCTTGGCAGACGAGAAAAGCAAATATGCCAAGCTGGTGGCTGACAACAACATCAAAGCTGAATAACAGCTTGATGAGCTTCCAAATGCTGCATCGTTAAACCGCAGCAGCATCCGCATTGATGCCCCTAGTGAAGCAAGCCCTCAGGCTTGCTTCACTAGGGGCATCTCCCTTTGTGTGCCCTTAGTTGCGTGAAACGTCGGCCCATGGCTGTTCGCCACGTTAAGACATTTAGTCACAGGCCCGTCAAAGCCTTCAATCCCATCTTTCTGAATGCTAAACTCATCGAACAATTTCTCACACACAACGCAAACCTGGCTACCCTGATCCATGAAAATTTTTTACGGCTGGCGTATGGTGGGGGCAGCCTGTGGCATTCAGTTTTTGCTGGCCGCATTTCTGACGCAAGCGCTGGGTCTTTACATTGCCGTGCTCTCAGACGAAATGGGCTGGAGCAAAACCACCTTGTCGGGTGCCGCTGCATTACAGTCCGTCGAAGCCGCCATCATTGGCCCCGTGTTGGGCTGGATCATGGACCGTGTGGGTCCACAAAAAATGATCCGATTGGGCATGGTGATTTTTAGCGCTGGCTTGCTTTTGCTCAGCCAAGTGAACGCTGTCGCTACTTTTTATACCAGTGCTATTTTGATGGCCATCGGTGCTAGCCTCAGCGGCTACTTTCCACTCTCGGTTGCCTTGGTCCAATGGTTTGAAAAATTCAGAGCACGCGCACTCTCCATCATGAGTTTGGGCTTGGCATTGGGGGGCTTGGTTGTGCCGCTCATGGCTTTATCAATCCAAAACTGGGGATGGCGTTACACCGCAGGCGCTACTGGTTTGCTGGTCTTGCTGTTTGGGCTTCCCATGGCCGGCATGATTCTGAGACGACCTGAGGACCACGGGGAGCATATTGACGGCATTGATCCGGCTCTCAAAGTGACTGAACAAGGCGTTTTGCCTGTGGCGCCCCAAGTTGAATTTACAGCAGCAGAGGCGGTTCGAACTCGGGCATTTTGGATGCTTGCGTTTGGACATGGTCTTGCGCTTCTTGTTGTCTCTGCGGTCAACGTTCACGCCATTACCCACATGAAAGAAGGCTTAGGTTATTCAGTGGCCGCCGCAAGTTGGGTGATCTTGATCATGACCTTTGCTCAATTGGTGGGCATTCTCATGGGCGCCAGTTTGGGTGATATGTTTGACAAAAGAAAAGTTGCGGCTCTGTGCATGCTGGCTCATGCGCTCGGCATGGTTTGCCTCACCTTTGCCAACGATATGACCATGCTCATCGCTTTTGGCATTTTTCACGGCGTCGCCTGGGGCTTGCGCGGCCCGTTCATGCAAGCCATTCGGGCAGATTATTTTGGTCGCAACGCCATTGGTCTGATTTTGGGCTTGTCCGCGGCCATTATTGCTTTGGGGCAAATTGCCGGCCCCATGGTGGCTGGCGTGTTAGCGGATCTCACAGGAAATTACCAATTGGGATTCAGCCTACTTGCTTTGCTTTCGGCCTTGGGTTCGCTGTGTTTTATTCTGGCGACGAAGCCAGAAAAGCCAGCGGCAATTCAATAAGTTGCGACAAAGCCTCCAAACTCAAACCTCGCACCATGTCGATGACCAAAAAGCCAGAGGGTGAGCAAGCCAAGGTGGCCAGATCGGTGTAAACCCGTTTCACGCAGCCTATCCCCGTTAAAGGGTAACTGCATTGAGAGACCAATTTGCTCTGACCTTGTTTGGTGAGAAGGTCCATCATGACCCATGTTTGCTTGGCACCAATGGCCAAATCCATGGCACCACCCACTGCAGGAATTGCGCCGGCCTCACCGGTATGCCAATTGGCGAGATCGCCAGTGGCACTGACTTGAAAAGCGCCCAGCACACAAATGTCCAGATGACCACCGCGCATCATGGCAAAGCTGTCAGCATGATGGAAAAAAGCACCCCCCGGAAGCAGTGTGACAGGCTGTTTGCCTGCATTGATCAGGTCGTAATCTTCTTGGCCAAGCTCAGGTGCAGGCCCCATCCCCAAAATACCATTTTCACTGTGCAACAAAATTTCGAGGGTGGAAGGAATGTGATTGGCAACCAAGGTCGGCTGACCAATTCCCAAATTGACGGTAGCACCATCTGGAATATCCATGGCAACTCGAGCGGCCAGTTCATCTTTGGTACGGCGTGTGTAAGTCATGCCTTGAAGCCTCCTGCTTGTGTTGCAACACGCTCAATGTGAACAATGGCCTGCACAAAAATTCCCGGGGTGATAACGGTTTCTGGATCAATGTCACCCAATTCTGCTTTTTCAAAAACTGTCGCTACCGTTTTGCGAGCGGCCATGGCCATGATGGGACCAAAATTTCGAGCTGCTTTGCGGAATGTGAGATTGCCCCAGCGGTCGCCACGTTCAGCGCGAATGAGCGCCAAATCTCCGTGAATGGGGGTTTCATAAACGTACATTCGGCCATTGATTTCACGGGTTTCCTTCAATGTGCCATTGGGATTTTTGGCCAGCTCAGTGCCATAGCCTGTGGCTGAAAAAAAGCCGCCAATGCCTGCACCTGCAGCACGAATTCGCTCGGCCAAGTTGCCTTGGGGAACGAGCTCCAATTCAACTTGACCTGATCGGTACATGGCATCAAAGACATGCGAGTCGACTTGTCTTGGAAAACTGCAAATCACCTTGCGGACACGCCCGGCCTTGAGAAGCGCGGCCAAGCCATGCTCGCCATTGCCAGCGTTGTTGTTCACCAGCGTTAGATCTTTGGCGCCTTGAAGCAAGAGCCCTTCAATCAATTCATCGGGAATGCCTGCAGTGCCAAAGCCGCCAATCAAAATTGTCGCACCATCGGGCGTATCGGCCAATGCATCTGCCACGCTGTCCACAAACTTATTGATCATGCTGTTTAACCGGGGATAGATTTCAACCCGGGAACAGAAATGGCGTTTGCAGGCACCGCCGTACGAGCCACATTCATGGTCATCGCCAGCAAACTGTAATAACCATAGTGCGCTACCAAATCAATCACCCCTTGTTCACCAAAACGTTTGAAAAGTTGCAGATAGGTGACATCGCTCAAGCTGCGGTTGGTGTGAAGTTCTTCGAGCACGTTGTAAATAAGCGTTTCGTCGTCCGTCATGCCATCGGGGCGACGGCCTTCAGCGATGGCATCGCATGTGGCAGGCAAGACCCCTTCCCTTTCGGCAATAGGTCGATGGATAGCCCATTCGACGGGCTGAGAAAAATGTCTGGCCACAATCAGAACTGCAAATTCAGAATTGCGAAAGCCCACTGTATTTTGAAAACGCAGGTACTCACCCACCTTTTGCAGTCGGTCCATCAATTCAGGGCTTCGCATCAGCGGAATGAAGGGACCACCAATACGACCTCGCGGTCCTGCTGCAATTTCATCCATGATTCTTTTTTGCTCTGCCGACATTTGGGCATCGGGTATGGGAGGCATACGGTCGAGCGCAAGAGTTCCTAATTTCAAATCATTCATTTTTGTCATTCAATTAAATCAACCTGTTAAAGTAAGCACCGCTGAAATCGGCTCTGAAAAGTTATTCTAAGACACACTGATCACTCACACACTAACCACCCACTAACCACCCAGTACACACCCAACAGGAGACTATTTTGAACCAACTCACTCTCGATCAAGCCAATCAAATTATTCAGGGCGCCCGTGCTTCGGCTCGCGCAGCCAACTACAAGCCCATGGGCATAGCCGTACTGGATGCTTCTGGCCAGTTGGTGGCTTTTGGCCGCGAAGACGGTGCAAGCATGTTCCGCTTTGACGTTGCACGCGGCAAAGCCTGGGGTGCTGTAGGCATGGGCGCGTCTAGCCGAGTTTTGGCAGAAAGAGCCAAAGACAACCCTAACTTTTTTGTCAGCTTAGCGGCCACCGCGGAAGGAAAGTTTTTGCCTCAACCGGGTGCTGTCTTGATCAAAGACGCCCATGGCAATGTGCTGGGTGCAGTAGGTGCCAGTGGCGGAACGGGCGATGAAGACGAAATCATTTGCAAAGCAGGCGTCAAGGCCTGTGGCTTGATAACCGACTAAGCAAGCTTGCTGCTTTGCTGTCCTATCTCACGTCAATGGCGGTTTGAAGCTTCAATCCTTCTGCAAAAGTTTCATTCCCAAATTGGCAGCCTGGCGACGCTCATAAGCCAAAAACTCTTCAGTAATTTGGTTACCCCGAACGCCGCCTCGCACTGAGCCAGCTTCAATCTCGCCAAAATATTCTTTCCACAAGGACGGCAAGCGCTGCCCTTGCGGAATGCTGAGCCAAAGCCGCAACAAATGGCGCTTAAGCTCTGGCGCTTCGTGGTCTTCAAAGTTGGTCCTTGAATGGATGACCACGTAGTTGTTCAGCAACTGCATGTCGCCGCGATCGAGCTGCATCGAATAGCAAAATTTGTCGTCGGGAAGAAGTTCGTCCAAAAGATCTAGCAACTGAATTTGCTTTTGAGTTAAGCGTGGCACCTCAGGAAAATCAACTTGAGCCGCCGTGACATTTTTTCGGTTCGCACGCAATGAAAAGAAATCAGGGTCGTTGCCCAAAATGGGACACTTGTAAAAAGGGGGCTGTGTGGCATCGTTGGTGCCCTGATAGCTGTAATAAAAAGGCTGCTGCATCTCAGGAATCAAATCAGGCCGCAGGCGTTTGATTTCGTCGACGATCGCCATGGAGCTGGTCACTTTGCTGGTACCACCTGTTTGGGCGGTTTGCAAGCAAAGCAAGGCCACGACATCGCATGAGTCAACATGGAAATCCAAACCGGCATTGGTGTTGTACCCTCGCCCGTTTTTAACTTTGTAGCTGCCACCTTCGTCACGCACATCGTTCATCACCTGACTAGCCCGATTTTGAGTTCTGGCTACGCCCACATTCAATCCAATGCCCCAGTGCGCCAAGCGCGCATCCTCTACCGACCAACGCTCTACGGGAAAGCCTTTCAGGAGACACATGCCATAGCCCGTTTGCGTAACAGCAAAGGCTTGATCAATGGCTTGTTTGGCATGGCGTTGAAGAGGGAAATCGTTGGCTGTCATTTCAAGCCACGACTTTTGAGTGGCCTTGGTGTGCTGAAGGGCCATCTCAATCTCCCTGACGGCCTCACGGCTGAGATGGTGAATCCATGAGAAATCTTGACGAAGCTCGTTTGGAAACCATGCGCGCGGTTTTTCTAGATTGGTTTGAATCAAGGAACTCATAACACTTTGCTTTACTCCAATAGCCTGAGGCAGAAACCACACAAGCCAAATACCAGCTTAGTTTCGACGCTTAAAGACCATCTTACTGAATAAATGCGTGCCTATTTCTCACATAGGGACAACACCAATGATTTGGCCTTGCTTGAGAGCACCATCTGTCCCTACACTTCAAGCTTCTTTTGTATCGACAAACACAGGCTTCACATGAATCGATTTTTGGCTGTCTTTCTTTCCCTCTTATGTGTCACAAGTTATGCGCAAGATCAAGCCTATCCTGTAAAACCCATTCGCTTGTTGGTAGGCTATGCACCAGGTGGGGCCACTGACATTGTGGCGCGAAGCATTGCCATCAAGCTACAAGAAACGCTCGGCCAACCCGTAGTGGTTGAAAACCGCGCGGGTGCCAGCAGCAACATTGCCTCAGAATTTGTAGCGAAAAGCACACCCGATGGCTACACCCTGCTCCTGGGTACCATTGCCAACGCCACCAACATGACTGCCTACAAGAGCATGGGCTATGACACCATGCGTGACTTTGTGCACATCACCCAGTTCATGACGGCGCCCTCAGTGCTCACTTTGCATCCTTCAGTGCCCGCTAAAAATCTCAGAGAGTTCATTGCAGTCGCCAAACAAAATCCAGGCAAATTTGCGTTTTCTTCAAGCGGCAATGGCGGATCGCCTCATCTTGCAGGTGAGCTTTTAAAAATGCGCGCGAACATTGATTTGATTCATGTCCCCTACAAAGGCGCAGCGCCGGCCATTGCAGACCTCATCGGTGGCCAAGTTCAAATGAGTTTTCAAACAGCCTTGTCTGCCATCCCTCATTTGAAAAGCGGCAAACTCAATGTGTTGGCGGTGGCCAGCAAAAAACGCATGGCCACACTGCCCAATGTGCCCACCATGGCTGAGGCTGGTGTACCAGACTTTGAAGTGTCCAGTTGGAATGGCTTGTTTGCTCCCGCCAAAACACCGCCACACATCGTGGCAGCGCTATACAACGCCTCTATCAAAGCCCTGCAATCTCAAGACATCAAAGATAAAATGGAAGCCCAAGGGGCTGAGCCTGTGGGCAATAATCCGGAAGAGTTTAGAGCCTTTGTCAGATCCGAAATTGACAAGTGGGAACAGGTGATCGTGAAGTCTGGCGCCAAGATTGACTAATGGTTTGACAACAATAAGAAAAAATTTGCAATGAGGATCACATGCTGAAATTAGAGAGCTACGCCAACAAATACCAAACCATTCAAATGAGCCGAACCGACGGCATCCTTGAAGTCAAGTTGCACACCAATGGCGGTCCTCTTCATTGGAGCTTGCTACCTCATGGCGAACTCACTCGTGCGTTTCATGAAATAGGGCAAGATTACGAGAATGAAGTCATCATTTTGACTGGCACGGGTGCGGCATTCAGTGGGCCTGCTTTAGGCCCTAACGGACACAATCACGTCAGCCATCCAGTGACGGCCATGGAATGGGACAAAATTTATTTCGAAGGAAAGCACTTGCTGCTCAATCTTTTGAACATTGAAGTCCCCATCATTGCAGCCATCAATGGGCCAACGCTTCGCCATGCTGAAATTCCTTTGCTTTCAGACATCGTGCTTGCGGCAGACACCGCAACTTTTCAAGACTCTGCCCACTTTTGGGGTGGACTGGTACCGGGCGACGGCGTGCACATTGTGTTTCCCCATTTGATGGGCACCAACAGGGGACGTTATTTTCTTTTGACCGGCCAAACCATCAATGCACAAGAAGCCAAAGAAGTGGGCTTGGTCAATGAAGTCTTGCCTTTGGATCAATTGCTGCCAAGAGCTTGGGAGCTTGCGCGTTATCTCAAAATGCGCAGTCCGCTTTTAAGGCGCTATTCCAGAGTCTTGGCCACTCAAGAATTGAAAAAGAAAATTCTTGACTTGCATGGCTACGGACTTGCACTTGAAGGACTGGCGGCCACTCACAATTCAAACCAAACCGATCACCCATAAGCACGCTCATTTGCTTTCTCATTTGCTTTCTCATTTTTTATCACCATAGGCTTTCTTTCATGCGACTTCTCACATTCACTCTGAATCATTCAGAGCCCTTGATTGGTGTCCGTACCAACGAAAAAATACTCAACCTGAAAGAAGCAGCGAAAATTGCTGGCGAAGTCGGCGTGCCCTCTAGCATGAAGGCCTTGCTTGCAGCCGGCCCAGAAGGCATGGCGCGTGTTCGGAATTTAAATTCAAAAGCATTGAACGATGCGTCTACATATCAAGGCGCATGGCTCGACAAAGCGGCTATCCGCTATCTGCCACCTATTGTTGATGCAGACAAATTCTTGTGTGTCGGAAAAAACTATCGCAAACACTTAGAAGAACTGCAACAAACCAACTTGATCAAAGAAATTCCCCAAGAGCCGACAGGATTCATCAAATTAAATTCTTGTTTGGTGGGCCATCTGGCAGAAGTTAAAAAGCCTGATGGTATTGTGCGCCTCGATTACGAGCCAGAGCTTGTGTTTGTGATGGGTAAACGTGCTTTGGGTGTCAAAAAAGCAGATGCATTTGACTACATTGCAGGCGTCACCATTTTGAATGACCTCACTTGCAGAGATCTTCAGCAGCGTGAAGTTGCCTCAGGCTCCAGATTTTGGACTGCCAAAAATATTCCAGGCTTTGGCCCTCTCGGTCCAGAAATTATCACAATGGATGAAATTCCCGATCCCTACAATTTGTGGATGACATGCTCTGTCAATGGTGAAGAGCGCATGCGAGTTAACACCAGTGACCAAATTTGGAAACTGCCCGACATCGTGGAGCACTTCTCTCAATATATTCCCATTGAGGCAGGCGATATGTTTTCTACAGGGGCTCCTGGCGGAGTTGCCGTTGGCAAACCCAATGCGGCTGCGCTCTTTTTAAAGCCTGGCGATGTTGTTGAATGCACCATCGAAGGCATTGCCACTTTGAGCACAACCATTGTCTGAAGTATTTGTTCACCCATTACCCAAAAGAGACCCCTTATGAAATTGTCAAATCACATTGGCTCATCAAGCACTCGCAAGTTTCTAAAAACAATCGGCATCTTTGTCGTCGGCAGTTCTTTGTCGCTCTGCCAAATGGCCAACGCGCAAACATTTCCTAGTAAACCCGTCACCATCGTTGTGCCATTCACACCAGGGGGTGGAGCTGACAATTTGGCGCGAATCTTAGTGCCAAGACTCAATGCACTTTGGGGCCAAAGTGTCATTGTGGAATACAGGGCTGGTGCAAGCGGTCAAATTGGCGCAGACTATGTGTCCAAAGCCAACCCAGATGGTTACACATTGATGATGGCAACCACTGCTGTGATCAATGACAAAAACGTTTCGAAATTTGTGGGCATTTCTTTGGTATCGGCCGACGCCTATGTGTTGGTGGTCCATCCAAGTCTGCCAGTCAAAAATGCAGCTGATCTCATTGCCTATGCCAAAGCAAACCCAAAAAAACTGACCTTCGGATCGTCGGGCATTGGAGCGGCCTCGCATCTTTCTGGTGAACTCTTTAAAGCAAGAGCCGGCATTGACATGCTTCACGTGCCATACAAAGGAACCGGCCCCGCATTGAACGATCTTTTGGCCAATCACATTCAATTGATGTTTGCGCCAACTCAAACAGCGATGTCACAAATTCAAAATGGCAGAGTCAAAGCCATTGGTGTGACAGGTCTTAAATCTATCGAAGCTTTGCCAAACGTTCCTCCTGTCACCAACTCGGGGTTGAGTGGCTATGACGCCATTGGGTGGTTTGGTTTATTGGCGCATGCCAATACGCCGCCTGACATTGTCAAAAAATTACATGAAGACATTCAGAAAGTCATGAGCATGCCTGAGGTTCGCAAGGCCATGAATGAAAAAGGTGCAGAGCCAGGCAATTTGACGCCAATTGAATTCAATAAGTTCATTCAACAGGAACAAACCAAATGGACCAAGTTGATCAAGGACGCCAACATCACGATTGAATAACATGATCGAAGAAAACATTGACATTCAAACTAGCAGCGGTGCGATGAACACCTTTGTGGTGTTCCCTGAAGAAAACGGCCCCCATCCAGTGGTATTTTTCTTCATGGATGCGCCCGGTAAGCGAGAGGAGCTTCACGACATGGCGCGCCGTTTGGCCAGTGTCGGCTACTTTGTGGTTCTGCCCAATTTGTACTACCGCCGCAGTCGAGATTTTTATCTCAAAGAACGAACCCCAGAAGCCATGGAAGTGATGTTTGCGCACATGGCCACCCTCAATGCGCAAACCTCCCAAATTGACACCCAGGCCATGTTGAAGTTTGTCGACCACCACGCCATGGCAGATCAAACCCACATTGGCGCAGTCGGCTATTGCATGAGCGGCCCCATTGTGATGTGGAATGCTGCGCAATTTCCTGATCGTTTCCAAAGTATTGCGTCAATTCATGGCGCCAACATGGTCACAAACGAGCCCGATTCACCCCACCTGATGGCGCCCCAAATCAAATGCGAAAGCTATTTCGCGTGCGCCGAAATTGACAAATGGGCACCCCCTGCCGACATTCAAAAACTAGAAGTTGCTTTGAAGCAGGCCCAGGCCAATTACCGCATTGAGTGGTACCCAAAAGTTGAACATGGCTTTGTTTTTCCTCAAAGGGCTGGCATGTACAACGCCAAGGCCGCTGAAAGACATTGGGAACGTCTTTTTAATTTATTTGAGCGAACACTGAAGCTCAGTGCCTGACAAGGCCATCACACGGTGATGAAACAAAGTGTGCCTGCCCTCATCATTCAAAGAAGTTAAACTACTTGATTGCGGGTCACTCTGCCCCTACTGCGAATACTATAAAACCTTGATGACGGAGCTTTCCCATGAACAAACGTTTTTTGCTCACAAACATTGCCCTCACTGTTTCAAGTGCGCTCCTACCTAGCCTCGCAAGTGCCCAAGACTTCCCTCCCAAGCGCCCCGTCACCATGTTCGTCGGCTTTGCGCCAGGTGGCGCAGCCGATGCAGCGGCTCGCTTGATCGCCAAAAAACTCACTGAAAATATGGGTCAAAACGTCATTGTGGAAAACAAGGCGGGTGCTGGCGGCAACATCGTGCATCAACAAGTGGCCAATGGCGTGACAGATGGCTCTGTCATTTTGCTAGGCTCTATCGGCCCCATGACCATTGCGCCGCACATGATGAAAGTGGGTTACGAGCCCTTCAAAGACTTGGCCCCCATCTCTGGCGGCGTGAACTTTCCCAACATGTTGGTGGTCAACAAAGAGTCGGGTATCAAAAATCTGGCCGACTTCGTTGCAATGGCCAAGAAAGCACCCGATACAGTGTCTTTCGCTTCCACCGGTGCTGGTTCAGCATCTCACCTCACGGGTGAGCTGTTTGCCATTCGCACCAGCACAGACATGCTGCACGTGCCTTACAAAGGCGGTGCACCCGCCATGCAAGACCTGCTGGCCAATCGCTTCACGGGTTATTTCTCTGCACCGCCCACTTCCATTCCCCACGTAGAGTCTGGCAAGTTGGTGGCCATTGCCACCACAGGCCTCACTCGACCCAGCTACTTGTCGAATGTACCCACTGTGGCTGAGTCTGGTTATCCGGGCTTTGAAGCGCTCAACTGGTATGCGTTCCTTGCCTCCGCCAAAGTGCCCTCGGCCATTTTGGACAAGTGGAACTCAGAGATTGTGAAAGTCCTCAACGATCAAAGCACCAAAGATGCACTCACCAAGTTGGGTCTGTCCGGCGCCCCTTCCACCCGAGCGGAACTCACAGCGTTCATGCAGAAAGAATCGGAGAAATGGGGCAAGTTGGTGCGTGAAAGAAAAATTTCAGCCGATTGAGGCTGCCAGTAAAACTGGCACCCTGTTAGGCGAAAGGCTGGCATCCTGATCAGCGAAAGCCTACACGGTCCAACATCTGTTGGACCTTGATTTGATTCATTCCCACAGCACTCACTGGCAATACTTCACTTTTGAAGTTGCCGCCCGACATGGCTTTCAAAGCAGGATTCTCAAAGCTCAAGCCTTTGGCTGCAGGCCATTCATTGTTGCCATTGGCAAAATGATTTTGTGCCGATGCACTGGCTAAATATTCCAAAAACTTCAGAGCATTGCCCTGATTTTTTGAATTTTTCGCAATGGCCCCTCCGGCAATGTTCAAGTGCGTACCCCAGCTAGATTGGTTGGGAAAGACCACACCCACTTTTTCAACCAAGGCTCTGTCAGCAGCATTCGAAGAGCGCATCAGACGCGCCAAATAGTAGGTGTTGGTCACGGCCACAGCGCACTCCCCCGAGGCCACACCCTTAATTTGATCCGTGTCGCCGCCGGCAGGATTTCTTGCCATGTTGTTGACCAGCCCCTTCAACCAAAGCTCAGTTTGTTGGGGCCCAATGTGCTCCGTCATGGCACCAAACAGGCTGAGGTTGTAGGGGTGTGAGCCAGAGCGAATGCAGAGCTTGCCTTTGAACTTTGGGTCAGCCAATTTTTCGTAGGCATCGACATCTGATTTTTGAACTTTGAGCTTGTCGTACACAATGACTCGGGCTCGTGTGGACAATCCAAACCAAGCAATGCCGCCACTGTCTGATCGCTTGGCTCGCAGGTTTTCGGAAATGGCCTCTTCTAGCAATTTGGATTTGACTGGCAAAAACAAGCCCTGCACTTCAGCACGCCATAAACGAGCTGCATCGACCAACAAAATGACATCGGCCGGCGATGCTGAGCCCTCAGCGCTCAATCGCGTCAAGATACCCGCATCATCGGAATCAACTCGGTTCACTTTGATTCCGGTGCTTTTGGTGAAGTCGGCATACAAGGCTTCATCGGTGGGGTAATGCCGGGCTGAATAGACATTGATGAATGCTGCAGCTGTTTGAGCTGTGGAAATCTGTGGCGCTGTGGCCGTAAGTGCTGTCAAGCAAAAAATTGCAACTTTGGATATCTTCAGGGTCATTTTGAAAAGATTGAACTTCAGAATGAGCCCATTCTACATCAAATAAGAATGATTCTCATTTGCAAAAACAGTTTCGCTACCTTAAAAGCCTTCATTGAGGTCTTTACGGGGAAGATTGGCGCTCAAAAGTCACCACGTGGTCCACCTCAGCCCGAATGCCAATCCACTCACCCACCGTGTGGTCGTGATGACTGGGAACGTGCGCCATGACGGTTTCACCCGATTTCAAACGCAGGGTGTACAAAAATTCTGACCCTCTAAAGGCTTTTCTCAAAATTTCGGCTTTGACTGGGGCTGCATCGTCATGAACAATGTCATCCGCTCTTAGCAACACATCACAGGCTTGAGCCTCCTCGCCGGTCTGACTTGAGACAAGATCGGGGTCAACCAGGTCGCCTAAAACGGTTTGCACGTGAATGTGACCTTGGTTTAGAGAGCGAGTGCCTTCAATGAAGACACCATGACCAATGAACTCAGCTACAAAACGTGAAGCAGGACGGTGATACAGGTGATAGGCATCGTCCCATTGGTGCAGATGCCCCTGCTCAATCACACCGATGACATCGCCAATGGCAAAGGCCTCCATTTGGTCGTGCGTCACAAACAGCGCGGTGGCGTTGGCCGCCTTCAAGATTTGGCGAATTTCGATGGCCAAACGCTCGCGCAAATCGACATCGAGATTGGAAAAGGGCTCGTCTAACAGCAAGAGCTCTGGTTTGGGTGCCAAGGCTCTGGCCAAGGCAACGCGCTGCTGCTGACCACCCGAGAGTTCGTGGGGAAACCGGTCTTGAACATCATCCAAGCCCACCAAGTGAAGCACTTCGGCAATGCGCTTCGCTTTGTCTGAAGCCGTCTGTCCATGCAGGCCAAATGCAATGTTGCCCGCCACGGAAAGATGGGGAAACAAGGCGTAGTCTTGAAACACCATGCCCATGCGACGCTTTTCAGGGGCAGCCGTAGAACCTGGCTGGCTCACAACCCGATCGGACAACTGAACGCGACCTGCAGAAACAGGCTCTAAACCCGCAATGGCTCTGAGCAAACTGGTTTTGCCGCAGCCGGAAGGGCCAATGAGCACACCAATTTGACCCGCTTTCAACTGCAGCGACACGCCATTCACAGCAGGCTTGGAATTGCCCGAATAGCAAACATCAACATTGGAAACAGTGAGATACATAATTTGCCATTGTAAGGACAGATGTAAGGACAGATCAAAACCCTTTGATCTGAAGTCAGTTGTGGCTCCTTACAATGGAAAGACTTGCGGCGTTGGCAAAACCCTTACCGCCTTGAAACCTTTATTCAATTGTTCAGACAGATGCACGCTTCCCGAATTCGTTCGGTTGTTTTTATTTTTACAGCCCTCCTGATCAGCTTGCCCATTTTGGCACTGCTCAGTTCATGGCTTGAGTGGAATGCCGCGTCTGGCCAGGTATTGAGCGAGCTTGCTCAAACCGTTTTGCCAAATTACATGCTCACCAGCTTGCTGCTGTGCGCTGGCGTTGCAGTAGGCGTGACGGTCTTAGGCTTGAGCGCTGCGGCCGCTGTCACTTTGTTCAAGTTTCCAGGCTACAAGTTTTTTGAATGGGCTTTGTTGTTGCCCATGGCCATGCCTGCTTATGTGGTGGCTTATGCCTACACCGACTTCTTTCAATTCAGTGGACCGCTTCAAACATTCATTCGATCTACATGGTCCCTAGAAGGCCGCGTGTTTCCCGAAATCAGAAGTTTGGGCGGCGCTATTTTTGTGTTCTCACTCACGCTTTATCCGTATGTTTATTTGTTGGCCAGAACCGCACTGAGTGAACGCGCGGCCAACCTCATGGAAGCCGCGCGCATGCTGGGCGCCCCACTCCACAGACGCATCGCTGAGGTGGCTTTGCCATTGGCAAGACCTGCTGTTGCAGCGGGTGTAGCGCTTGCGCTCATGGAAACATTGGCAGACTTTGGCGTGTCAAGTTATTTTGGCATTCAAACCTTCACAGCAGGTGTTTACAAAGCGTGGCTCATCATGGACAACCGCATTGCAGCCGCGCAGCTGGCCACCCTGTTGCTGGCCATGGTGCTGCTGTTGCTGCATCTGGAAAAGCATGCCCAAGCACGGATGCGATTTACCGCCAGCAACACCAATGCCGCAAGTTCTCGCGACGCCCAACCCGCCAAGCTCAGCCAAGCCAAGGGGCTGGCACTGACGGCTTGGTGCGGCATGTTGGTCTTTTTGGGATTTGCCTTGCCCATCTTGCTCATGCTCAAGCCCTTGCTATTGTCAGACATGCTCATTCCTTGGGAGAGGTTCATCGAATGGTCTTTCAACAGCCTTCGTCTAGGCGGCATCACTGCCTTCTTGGCGGTTGGATTCTCCTTGCTCATCGCTTTTAGCTTGCGCAGCAAGGCCGACTTCTTTGCGCGTTTTATTTCTCAACTTGTTGGATTGGGCTATGCCATTCCCGGCGCAGTGGTCGTGGTTGGCCTGCTGCTTCCGGTCAGTTGGATTCAAAAGCAGTGGCCCGATTCGCCAGTGGGTTTCTGGATCACAGCATCTGTGTTGGGTCTCATTTGGGCTTACTTGGTGCGTTTTTGCGCGGTTGCCTTGCAATCGATTCAAAGTGGTTATGCCCGTATTCCCACAAGCCTCGATGACTCAGCGCGCACCCTTGGGGTCACGGGCATGGCCTTGTTGAGCAGTGTTCACGCACCACTTCTAAAGCGCTCTGTTTTTGCTGCAGCCTTGTTGGTGTTTGTCGATGTCATGAAAGAGTTGCCCGCCACCTTGGTGCTCAGGCCATTCAATACAGATACCTTGGCTGTGGTGGCATTTCAACTGGCCAGAGACGAAAGACTGGGAGAGGCTGCCCTGCCCAGTTTGGCTTTGGTGCTTGTTGGTTTGATACCCGTGCTTTTATTGAGTCGGGCGATGCGGCAAACAAATAGCGCTGCTTGATGCGCTTGCCTCATGCGTTAGAAACTTGAATCCGCACACACCCAACACGGTGCGTACTTCTGCTTTTAAAACGCGATTTTCTCAGCTTCCAAATAGGCCAGGCTCACATATTTGCCAATGTTGCCGTCAAAGCCCTGCATGGACTTGGCCCTTGCGGCCACTCGCGGGTCTTTTATCACGGCCGCTCTGGCCTCGGCTTCAGACTTGCCGTCTTCCACTGCTTTGAGGCAAGGCTCCCAGATGCCCGCCATGAATTCGCCATAGGTCTTGAGTAAGTCTGGGCGAGCTTGACCGTGGCCAGGCACCCAGAGCTGCGGCCCTGTAGCAGCCTCTAGGCTTTTGTAATATTTGAAGGTGCCGGGGTAAGAGCCTTCGTCCATGTTGGCAATGCGATTGGTCATGGCGATGTCGCCCACAGCCGTCACCTTGTCTTGCACCACCTCGACACACAGATCCGATGGCGTATGCGCAGTGCCGTAGTGATGCATGCGAAATGTCACATCGCCAATCTGAATGGCTTGGCCATGCTGCACGGGCGTGTTGGGCAACACCACCTGGGTGCCCAAGGTGGACTGGTTGGTCCAGCGCTCCATCAGGCTGCGCCACATGTTACCTTCTGCACCTTTGAGTTTTTCAATGGTGCTGGGCAGTGCGTAAATAGGCAGCTTGTCGCCGTAGGTTTTGACGAAGGCGTGGTTGCCCAGCCAATGGTCACCGTGGTAGTGGCTGTTGAACACGGCCACCACAGGTTTTTCGGTCACCTTGCGAATCATGCGGATAGCCATCTGGCCAATTTGCAGAGAAGCACCCGAATCGATCACCACCACACCGGCCGTGGTGACCACAAATATCACGTTGGCCATCATGCCCCGGTTTTCAGGGGTGGGAAATCCGTCGGGGGAGTAGATCATCCAGACGTGTGGCGACAACTTTTGTGCCGGAATGTCGGCTACGGGCGGACCTTCGATGAAGTCCTGCGCTTGCTGGGCGAGCAAACGCGCCTCGGGCCACAGGACTGCGCCGCCGATGGCAGCACTGGCCCACAACAGTTGTCTTCTTTTCATGGAGATCCCTCAATAGGTGCAGCGACTGGTTGCGCTGCACGCACTCGTCAAACTGCGTAACCCTTGTTGGGCAATGCGCCCATGATTTTGGGCGTGTTGAGTTGGCGTGGCTTGATGCGACCGCCTTGGGCTTTGAGCCAAGTCTCGACCACATCCCAGACCTGCTTGTTGCCTTGGTTGCGGG
>CANKOT010000002.1 GCA_947484245.1 Comamonadaceae bacterium | reverse complement strand
CAAGGGGGGCTTCCTCATACTGGAGTACCAGAAATCGTTCAGCCCCCCTTGCCTTCAGCCCTCACTGATTGGAAATTAATGTTGATCTGACCCCAATTATTAACTGCCCAAAAATCCAACGCCCTGTCCTTGGCGAATGACCCCTGCATTCAGCACATCCAGCATGGCCGCAACCGACTTCAGCGTAGGCACAGGCACCCCTGTGAGCTGCGCCATTTCTACAAC
This sequence comes from Comamonadaceae bacterium, assembly GCA_947484245.1. The sequence goes on along the minus strand of CANKOT010000002.1, from coordinate 69,129 downwards.
CACATTCATGATGGCATCAAACTCGATCGGTCGGCCTGCACGAACGTCTTGAAGCATTGAGGGAGTTTGTGCCAAGTTGTGGCGCACACGCTCTAACTCGGCCAGCGGATCAACCTTTAAATCAATGCCAACGCTGCGAGCCACAGCACTTCCTTCGAGCATCATCAAACCCACAATGTCGGCAGCCAATGCGCTTTGAACGATATAGCCCGGCGACGACTGCGTGATTGAGCACAAGGGATTCCAAATCAGATTCATCATCAATTTCTGCCACTTGGCGCGCCTGATATCTTGCGTCGCTTCTGTGGGTAGACCGGCGCGACTAACCAAATCGGCAATGCTTTGCAGTCGCTTCGAAAGCTGATTGTCGACTTCGCCAATCTGCAGTTTCGGCGGCATGACTTTGGGCAAAAAGATTTTTCCTGGTGCTGTTTGCGTCACTGGCCGGTAGATCACGGCGCCTAGTATTTGGCTTAAGGGTATCTCGCGCTGGAGCACGCCATCAGGATCTAGGCAAGACAAACGAGCGCCTTGGTGGGCTGATTCAACGCCATCAAAGTACCACCACGGCAGTCCGTTTTGAATCATCACCACCACACCGTCAGGTGCCAGGAGAGACACAATGGACTTTGCAGCGGCAGCCAGTTGAGTAGACTTGAGAGTGACAAAGATCAGATCAAAGCGTCCACTGCAGGCTTCTGCCGACAGCGCTTTAACTGGCACCTGAACGCTTGTCTGACCTTGGTACTCAACAGTCACCCCATTGGCTTGCAAGGCAGCCAACTGCGCACCGCGTGCCAACAGTTGAACGTCCTCACCGCTGGCGCTGAGCAAAGCACCCAAGTCACTGCCAATGGCGCCCGCGCCGTAAATCAAAATTCTCATAAGTTCAAACTCTGGTTGTTTGCAGAAGTCGTTTTATCGCTGGCCATCGCCCACAGAAATCTGTTCGACACGCAAACCACCTAAACGCTCATGAACGCGAGGACCGGTAGACATGGCCAGTGCAAAAAGCAACTCGTTGGGACGAGGCGAATCGGACACACTGACCTCGGCGGTATTGAAGTGGCTGCGCACATAGCAAGCTTCGATGTGGTGCAGCGGAACATGCAAACGGCTGCCCGCCGAGCCCACAAATTTACTGGCAGGCACAATGGACTTGGCGTTGGTCAAAACAGCCCGCATGGCCCAACCACCCGCTTCGTGCCAGGTAGCGCCATGCTCGAGCTCGCCATTGACGCCCACAATAGCGCCTTTGCCGTAGGTCTCGATGTTGCTTGCGCCGCCCAGCGCGGCCACCAACTCGGGCACCATTTCATTGGCCAAGTTGCGGCCTTGTTTGACAAACTCGGCCAACTCATTGGCATCGGCAAATCGCCCTGCAAATGGATTGTTGACCACCACGGCTATGACACCAATTTGCAATGGCGTCTGCACTGCCTCTCCACCTTCGTGGTTTGTGGTTTCAACGTTCAAAATTTTCTTGCGAACTTGGATCAATTTCATAACACCTCCGTTTAAAAATCAGTTAATAACACCAATGGCTTTCAAAATACGGTCTGGGGTGACTGGCAAATCAGTGACCTGTCCGTTGAGCGGAAACAGCGCGTCGTTGACCGCGTTGACCACCGCCGCAATGGCCCCCGTGATGCCCGCTTCGGCCACACCCTTAGCCCCTAACTCAGAGGACCGGGTGGGTGTGACCACATGGCCCACGCAAATGTCTGGCATTTCGCCAGCCATGGGCGTGAGGTACTCGGCCATGGTGGCGTTCATCAACTGCCCTTGATTGTCGTACAGACAACCCTCCAACAATGCCTGACCAATGCCCTGCACCACCGCACCGCGCAATTGCTCATCGGCCAGCGCTGGGTTAATCACAACACCGCAATCATCAACGATCCAGTGCTTGAGCAAGCGCACGCAACCTGTGCGAACATCAACCTCGACCAAGCTGGCCTGCACACCATTGGTGTAAATGCCGCCATCGTATTCGCGCTGCGCATAAAAACGGGTAACGGCCAATTGCGGAACAGGGCCTGACTTGAACAAGTCTGGCCGCACATAGGCCGCCTGGCAAAGCTGCGCCAGCGTACCAAGCACTTGACCGCTCAGCACATCAACCAGTTGTTTGCCTTGCAAGCCAATGCGGTCTTGGGGAACTTCCCACAAAACACTGGCGCATCGCAGCACCTCTTCTTTGAGTGCCAGGCTGGCTTGCAAAGCTGCCTCGCCAGCCACACCCGTGCCTCTAGAGCCCCAGTTGCCACCACCCACCGGTGCGGCAGCTGTGTCACCCAACTGCATGCGAACATCTGACAGCGGCAGGTCTAAGGTGTGGGCCACGATTTGCGTCAGTGCGGTTTCAGTGCCTTGACCCGTATCGGTGGCGCCACTGGTGCAAAGCACGGTGCCATCGACTTGCAATCGAACGGTGCAACCATCGTTGGCTGCAATAGGCGCTCCGCCTCGGCCATACGTGGCAGAGCCATGGTTTGAATTTTCGACAAAGGTGGCAAAGCCAATGCCTTGGTAACGGCCCTCGGCCAATGCTTTTGCCTGCGCTTGGCGCAGCGCAGGATAGTCCATCAAGCTCACCAATTGGCGCAAACAAGCCTCGTGCGACAGCGCTTCTAATTTGGTGCCCGACAGCAGCTCAGCCGGGTAATCCGAATCGGCGCGGTAGTTTTTAAAACGAAACTCGACCGGATCTACCTTGAGTTTGCGAGCGGCGCATTCCACGGCCATTTCTGTGAGCAGACAAACAATGGGATGCCCCACACCTCTGTACATGCCATAGGGCGTTTTGTTTTGAAAAGCAACGCGCACATGCGCGTGCAAGGCTGCAAATTGGTAGGGCGCGCCCAGCAAATTGACCACGTGACGCACCTCGTTCACGCTGCCGCGGGGATGCTTGGAATAAGCACCGATGCCTAGCAACCCATCGACACCAAAGGCTCGAATTTGATGGTCTGGCGAGACCGCAATTTCAACCCGCGCGGTGTGCGCTCTGGCGTGAACATCACTGCTAAATGATTCGAGTCGGTCGGCGATAAACTTCACCGGTCGTCCCAGCAACCTAGACAACATCACAGCGGCAAACTCGTCGGGATAAGTGTGGATTTTCAAACCAAAACTACCGCCTGTTTCCATGCCCACCACACGCACCCGATTCTCTGCAAGCCGCAGATGCTTAGCCAACACACTTTGCATCATGTGCGGCACCTGGGTGCCCATCCAAACCGTCAATTCCTCGCGGCCGCTGTCCCAATCAGCCACCACGCCGCGCGGCTCGAGCGTGACGGCCGTAACACGGGTTGTAGAAATATTCAGAGACAAGCTCAAAGCCGATCGGGCCACTTCACCGGCGTAGTCACCACGGTCCACACGCGCCTCATAGGCCAAGTTGGCTTGTTCCAACTCTGGGTGAATGGCGGTGGCGTCTTGAGCCAGCGCGGCTTCAGGGTCAACCACTGGTTCAAGTGGCTCCCAGTTCACTTCCACCAGTGCAAGTGCATCCTCGGCCAGGGCTCGAGTCTGGGCTGCAATCATGACCACTGGCTCACCCTGCCAACGTGCCGTCTCCAAGGCCAAGGGCCACTGGGGGGCCGAAACCATGCCAGGCAAGTGATTCAATACGCCTAAAAATGGCTCGCAATGAGCACGCAAGTCGGCGCCGGTGAGCACACTGACAACACCCGGCATGGCGCTCGCCACTTTGGTGTCAATAGAGAGAATTCGCGCGTGCGCATAGGGGCTGCGCAAAAAGCAAACATGAACCATGCGCGGCAGTTCGATGTCGTCGCAGTAGCGTGCTTGACCTTGTACCAGCCGCTTGGCGCCCACGCGCGGCACCGCAGCTCCAATGCCCTCGTGCTTGTGCTTTTGCATGAAAGGAAGCTCAGCGCTATTCACCACGAGCCTTTCGCAAAGTTTGAGCGGCATCCATCACCGCATTGACAATCGATTCATAGCCCGTGCAACGGCAATAGTTGCCCGACAGGTATTCACGCACTTCGTCTCGGCTTGGATCAAGCTGAGCTTGCAACAACTCCGCTGCCGTGAGCAACATGCCTGCGGTGCAAAAACCGCACTGCATGGCATGGCATCGCACAAAGCTGTTTTGTAGGGCTCGCACCACGGGATCGTCTGACAGCCCCTCAATGGTGAACACTTGCGCAGCATCGGCCTGCACTGCCAAGGTGAGGCAACTGCGCACCGCACGGCCATCAACTCGAACGGTGCAGGCGCCGCACACCCCATGCTCGCACCCAATGTGCGTGCCTTTAAAGCCCTGCGACTCACGCAAAAAATCGCCTAAGTGCTGGCGTACAGAGACCTGAGCATGCACAGGCTGCCCGTTAACTTGCAACTTGATGTTCAGCCCCGTATCGGGCACTTGATCATTGATAAAGGTCATGAATGACATCCTCGAGCACCGAGCGCCCAATGTATTTTTTGGCTTGGCTAGAACACCACAAATCTGCCGATGCTTGCATGTCGCGTTGGTAGACATCAAGCGCCATGGCCACGGCCTGCGATTCATTCTCGGCAGCTTCAATGGCCTGACAAATTTTGGACGCCAAGACCGGGCAATCACCCACAGAAAAAAAACTCAGTCCGACGTTAGTCAGGCGCTGGCCACTGCGGCGGGCCTGACCGGCCAGCCCCACCATCGCATAGTCGCCCCGGCGGCGAGCCACCTCTTTGAAACCAGTTTGCAGCGCATCCATGCGCGCAAATTCAATGGCCACAATCATCTCGTCGACCGCACAGGCATTGCGAAACATGCCTTGATAAAAAGACGGCGCTGGAACCCGCCGCAACCCTCCAGACTTACTTTGTAGTATGAAAGTGGCGCCAGCAGCCACGGCACAAGCCGGCAACTCGGAAGCCGGATCCCCCAGGGCCAAGCTGCCGCCTATCGTGCCCCGATTCCGAATGCCAGGGTGGGCAATCCAAGGTGCAGCTCGGTGCAGCAATGGCAAATGAGCTTGCACCACTGGCGATGTGATGAGATCGGCATGACGGGTGAGCGCAGACAGCCGCACCACGCCGCCACTGACTTGGGGCGGCGCAGAAATGTCACTGACACGGTTGATGTCGATCAGCAAAGCAGGCGCGCTCAACCTGAGGGCCAAAGAAGGCAACAGACTCTGCCCTCCTGCCAAAAGCCGAGCGTCGTCACCATGCTCGCTCAGCAATTCGAGGCAGTGCTCAAGCGATTGAGCCAACACGTATTTAAAGGGAGCCGCCTTCAACTTGGATTCCTATCCACACCGATTTGTGACCGCTTGAGGGTTTGCCCGTAGCGAGAAAACATTGATTGAAACACCTTAATTACTATATAGTAATTTGATTCTGATGTGAACAAGGTTTTCTGCTCATGACCATGACATGGCGCGAGAGTGTTTTGCGAAAGCTGAACCAGCCCAATGCAGGCATGCCTAAGCACGGCGGTCTGTATGCTGGCTTTGTGGAAGCCATCGAGTCTGGCGCGCTCAAGCCCGGACAAAAACTCCCCACTGAAACAGCGCTGGCCGAACTGCTTCCCGTCAGCATTGGCACCATTCAGCGCGCACTGGGCTCCTTGGTGAGCGAGGGCCTGGTCAATCGTCGACGCGGCGCAGGCAGCTTTGTCGCGCATCCCCAACATTTACTGGAACAACCCCTGCATTGCCGCTTTGTGGGCCCCAACGGTTTCTTGCCTGTCTATTCGCAACTCATCAGCAGAAAACTGCTGAGCTCGCGCGGGTCTTGGTCTGCTCCTTTGAATCAAAACGGACAAAGTGTTTTGCGAATTGATCGCAAGATTTCGATCAACCGAGAGTTTCATGTTCTGAGTCGAATTTATGTCGACCTGCTTCGCTTTCCATTGCTCATGACTTGCCCACCAGCTGAGCTGGCCAGTGCCAATATCAAGTTGTTGCTGGCAAAAAACTACCGAGTTTCCATTTCGCACATTGAACAGACCATGCAGATTGAACCGTTTAGTGCAACGGTGCAACGCATCATGGAACTGCCCGCAGAAGCTGCCGGCGCCAAGCTGGAACTGCTGGCGATGGAAACGGCTGGCAAGGCGGTGATGTACCAAGAACTGTATGTTCCCAATAATCCGTATCGCCTTGTTGTGTCCGACAAATTCAGCGCAACAGAAGATGCGACCACGCCATTCAAAGCTCGATCCGCTCACCTTTTAAACAGACACTAAACCTCAGAGGAGATACGCCATGAAGACATTGAAATTGTTCAGCACTTCCCTAGCCGCACTTTGCGCATTGTTCTTAGCCGGGACAGCGCATGCGCAAAGCGCCGACGGTTACCCCAACAAACCGATCCGCGTTGTGGTTCCATTTGCTGCTGGCGGCCCCACCGATGTCATCGCCCGAGTCATTGCCACTCACCTTAAAAATTCTCTCGGGCAACCTATCTTGATTGAAAACCGCACGGGCGCGGGCGGCAACATCGCCATCAAGAGCGTGGCCACATCCCCTGCAGACGGCTATACCTTGCTGTTCTCCAGCTCAAACATTGTGTCCAACCCCGCCATGCAAGCGCCATTTGATCCCATCAAGGATTTTGCGCCCATCACCTATGCCGCGGTATCGCCCAATATCATTTACGTGCACCCTTCGTCGCCCATTCAAAATGTTGCCGACTTGGCTGCCCACTTAAAGCAAAAGCGCAACCCCACGACTTATGGCACACCCGGTGTTGGCACCACGCCGCATATTGCTTGTGAAGGTTTGAAGATGGCTGCCAACGGCGAAGCCATTCATGTCCCCTACCAAGGCGCAGCGCCCGTGGTCAATGCGGTGCTGGGCAACCAGCTCACCTTTGGTTGCTCCGCTTTGCCCCCTACCACATCACACGTGAAAGCAGGCACCTTGCGAGCCATCGCTGTAACCAGCGCCCGCAGAAGCGCTGTGATGCCCAACGTGCCAACACTTGCTGAGTCGGGCTTTCCCGAGGTGGTGGCAGACAACCTGCAAGGCCTCTTAGCTCCAGCCGGCACCCCGCCAGCCATTGTTGACAAGCTGCACAAAGCAGTTGCCGCCATCTTGAGTCAGCCCGAGGTGCGCGACCAACTGCAAAACATTGGCTTTGACTTGTACGCCACAACGCCGGCTGAATTTAGCCGAATCATTGCGGTGGAACTCGAGCGCTATACCCAAATCATTCGACGCGCAGGCATCAAAGCCGAATAAGAATAATTGGGGTCAGATCAACATTAATTTGGTCAATCAGTGAGGGCTGAAGGCAAGGGGGGCTTCCTCATACTGGAGTACCAGAAATCGTTCAGCCCCCCTTGCCTTCAGCCCTCACTGATTGGAAATTAATGTTGATCTGACCCCAATTATTCGAAAGCCCCGAAAGGGGCTTTTTCTATGGAGTTGCTATCATGGCGGCATCCAATCTGAAATCCAATGGAGACCATCTTGAAATCTTCTACGACCCGACGCAGCCTCCTTCAAACAACATGGGCCACCGCCAGCCTTTGCTTGATCGGCTTGCTTGCCATGCCCGCAACTGCCCAAACTTGGCCAACCAAGCCAGTCAAAGTGGTGGTACCTGCTCCTGCTGGCAGTTCTTTGGACGTCATTGTGCGTGGCATGAGCGACACTTTGAGCAAGCGCTGGGGACAGCCCTTGGTGGTTGAAAACAAGCCAGGCGCAGGCGGCACTATCGGCATGGACATCGTTGCCAAAGCCCCTGCCGACGGCTACACACTTGGCATTGGTTTCAACGGCCCCATCGCCTTTGGTCCCTTCATGTTCAAGAAAATGCCTTACGACCCCGCCAAGGATTTGATACCCATTGTGCTTACCACCTCGCAGCCCAATGTTTTGGCGGTGCCCGCAGCACATCCAGCCAACAATTTGCGAGAGTTCATCGCCTGGTCTAAATCTCAAGGCGACAAAGTGAGCTATGCCTCTGTTGGCCTTGGCAGTTCATCACACTTGTCAATGGAATTGCTCAAGGCCTCAGCAGGTTTTGAGGCTACGCACGTGCCGTTCAACGGCTCGCCTCCCGCCGCGCTTTCGGTGGCGCAAAACGAAACACAGGCCTTGATGACTGTCGAGCCCGCATTGCTTTCTTTGGTTCAAGGTGGCCGTCTGAAATTGATTGCCGTCACCAGCCAACAACGTTTGCCCACTCGCCCCGATTTGCAGACCGTTGCCGAAGCCGGTTTTCCTGGCTTTGATGCCTTGGCTTGGAACGGTATTTTTGCACCCACCGGTACCCCAGCGGACATCGTCAATCGCTTGAACGCCGACATCAATGCAGCCATGGCCGAACCTGCATTTCGACAAAACATGATCAAGCAAGGCTTGATCGTTGGCGGCGGCACAGCAGCCAGCTTCAAAACATTCATTGACAGTGAAACCCGCAAATGGGGCGCCATCATTACCAAGGCTGGTATCAAGATTGATTGAAAGATTGGCCCGGTTGCCAGATTTGCTAGGGTTGAGGATTTGAACTCGTAATGATGTGGGGCCCCTACCCGAACGCGTCTTGGAGGGCTTTGGGTTATCAAACCTTGAGCCCCCCATTTGACTCATTCCGGCTTGATACCAATCGCCTTCACAATACCAGCCCAGCGAGTTCTTTCAGCCCGCATGAATCCGTCAAACTCAGCCACATTCATTTTGGCTTCAGGGATCGATCCCAGTGACAACAGTCGCTGCGCCACTTCTGGCTGCCTGAGCACCGCCTCCAGTTCACGGTTAAGGTTTTCCAAAATGGCCACAGGTGTTCCTGCAGGTGCAAACAGCCCGTTCCAACCGGTGTATTCAAAACCAGCAAAGGTCTCGGACAAGGCGGGCACATTGGGCAAGTTGGCAGTGCGCTGAGATGAGCTGACTGCCAGAGCCTTGACTTGGCCAGAGCGAATGTAGCTTAAAAGTGCTGCCTCAGGTAGACAAATAAAGTTCACTCGACCACCGATCAAATCCTGAATGGCCTCGGGGGCCTTGTTGTAAGGTACGTTGGTGTACTTGACGCCCGCCATGGCGGCGAAAGAATCGGCCAGCATGCCCGAAAAGGTTTTGGGACCTTCCGTGGCAATGGCCTCTTTTTCAGGTTGAGCCTTGGCCAGTGCAATGGCATCGGCCAAATTGTTGCCTTTAAATGCTGGCCCTGCAGCGATGACAAACGGACTACGACCAATCAAACGCACAGGCACAAAGTCTTTCTCTGGGTCGTAAGGCAGGGCCTTGAAAGTAAAGACGTTGGTGACCATGGCAGCGGTGGTAGCGTAATAAAAGGTGTAGCCGTCGGCCGGAGATCGCATGGCCGCTTGCGCACCAATGACGTTTTGTCCACCAGGTCGGTTGTCCACCACAATGGGCTGACCCAAGCGTCGGCTCAGATTGTCGGCAACAAAACGCGCCAAGATATCTGGTCCTGATCCTGGAGGCTGCGACAAGATCCACTTGATAGGCCGCGCAGGCCAGGCTTGCGCCCAAGCCACTCCCTGCGTACCAGCGGTCAATGCGGCAGCTGCCGACAACAAAGCTTTATTGAATGATCTTCTTTGCATGCTTGTCTCCTGTTTCATTTTTAAAAAATATAACACTCGTCTTTACCTCTCGCTTTTGAAGGCCCCCTTTTTAAAAGAATGGGCTTGTCTTCAAATTTTTTCTTTTTCAACTCGATTACTTAGAACCCCAATTTTGGACACCTCGATCTCGACCAGATCGCCCTCTTTCATCCAAACGGGTGGCTTGCGACGTGCGCCCACACCACCGGGTGTGCCACTGACAATCACATCGCCAGGTGCCAATGTGGTGAAAGTCGAAACGTATTCGATCAAGCGAGGGATTGGAAAAATCAACATGGCTGTGGTGGCATGCTGCATCACTTGACCGTTCAATCGAGTGGTCAAATTCAACTCCTCACCATCGGCAATTTCGCCGCGTGTCACCAAGACGGGTCCAAAGGCGCCAGTGCCAACAAAGTTTTTGCCGGGTGTGAACTGTGTGGTGTGACGTTGCCAGTCTCGCACCGAGCCATCGTTGTAAGCGCTATAACCAGCTACGTGCTCCCACGCCTGATCGCGTGCAATACGTCTACCGCCTTTACCGATCACCACGGCAATTTCACCTTCGTAGTCAAAGTGATCTGATTCAGGCGGCATGAGCAAGGGCTGCAGGTGGCCAGTTTGTGAGTCGGCCACACGCAAAAATACGGTGGGGTTTTCGGTCTTATCGCGCTCGGTTTCAACGCGGTGTTCTTCGTAGTTGTGACCAATACAAATGATCTTGCCGGGGTCGGTGATGACGGGTAAGTATTGAATTTGCGCCAGTGTGCAAGTATCGGGTTGAACTTGCACCGAAGCGCCTAGTTTTTCCAACATGCCAGCGACCAGGGCGCTGCGCAAAGTTGGGTATTGGGCGCTGAACAAAGAGACAACGCCAGCATCGGTGGCCAAGCCCCATGAGGCTTGATTTTGAAATGAATAGCTGAGAAATTTCATGGTGGTTTTGCAGTGAAGTAAATAAGGTCAGTCAAATCAAAAAACTCATGGCTTTAAAGCCAACAGAGTAGCCTGAAGATCTTGCGCGCTGTTGAAAGCGCCATATACATAGTGGTCTGGACGCACAAGCGCTGCTTGGCAGCCCATGCGCTCAAACCATGACGCCAGCACCCCAGAAGACTCTTTAAAACCAGGCGCATTCAGTCTTTGCACTTTCAGGTTCAGACCAGGCTGAGCAGAGTCTGCAGCTTGTGTCCAAGTGGCATCAACATCAGATTGCAGCAGCAAGCGCCAACCACAACCGAGCAACTCGTCCATGCGGACGGGACTGGCAGCTTGTTCAATCCAGGCTTGCGGAAACAAGGTGCCCACCGCAGAATGCTTGGATGTGTCCAGACAGCCACCGACAAGCGCAGGCTGAACGTTTTGTCGCGGTGTGGGTTGCACCTGACCGCCGCATTCAGCGAGCAATCTAGCGTCGCGTTCTCTGGCTTTTTGGAAGTCTCGCTGCCCCACCAATTGGCCGATGCCCTTGATGCGTGAAGTCAACTCGGTCACATGGCCTTTGCGTTCAGTGCAATAACTGTCGAGCAATGCATCGCTTGCGCGCGCATGAACCACATCGGCAAGCTTCCAGCAAAGGTTGGCCGCATCCCGAATGCCTTGGCACATGCCTTGGCCTAGGAATGGCGGCTGTTGGTGCGCAGCATCGCCCGCAACGAAGATCCGCTTGTGACGCCATTCTTTGGCCACCAGTGCGTGAAACTGATAACTAGCCTGCCGCCACAAGATGGCCTCATCAGGCTGCAGCCAGCGCGACAAAAGCTTCCAGGTCGCTTCGGGTGTGGCCATCTGTTGAGGGTCCTCGCCCGGGTTGATGGCGATTTCCCAACGGCGATGGTTTTTGGGCCCGATGACATAAGTGCAGGGCCTTTGCGGTTCGCAAAACTGCACGCTAACCTTGGGCAGTTTGGCCATGCCTTTGTCGTTCACCTTGACATCGACCACCAGCCAAGGTTCGTCAAAGCCTAGATCCTGCAGCTCGATATCAACCTGTTTTCTGACAAAACTCGAAGCCCCGTCGCATGCAATCAAGAAGCGTGCTTTCACTTGGCTTCGCTGACCTTGTGCATCGATCATGGTGATTGAGACCGCATCATCACTTGTCTGCAAAGCTGTCACTTGATGCCCCAACTTCACTTGCACAGATGGCATGCGACTGACACGCTGGCGCAATACCCCTTCTAATGCGGGTTGTGTAAAAACCAAGGAGGGCGAAAAGCCCAGCGGGTAGGGCGGTGCCACAGTGGACATGCATTTAATGAGCTGTCCATCAACACCATAAAACTCAGAGTTAGTAAAGGGCTCCATGAAGGGCTCGAGTGCTTCAGCGATGCCCAGCTGCTGGAACACGCGCATGATTTCGTGGTCTAGAGCAATAGCGCGCGGCTTGTCATACACCGCAGTCTGTTCATCGCATACAAAGGTACGAATGCCTTGCAAACCCAATAGGCCCGCTGCCACAGCGCCTGTGGGGCCAAATCCAACGATGGCGACATCAAACACTGAGGCCTCCTTCAACTGGCAAACACAACAGCACGCTGCGCCTCTTTCAGGCGTGCACTTGGTGGTTGCGAAATACCCCACTGATCGACTCGGCCAGGCGGCCAAGTCCAGTCGCTCGGCTGGCCCGTCTGGTAGCTGTCGTCGATTTGTTCGACCTCGGCGGTGTACTCAATGACGACGTCAAAGGGTCCGATGAAATAGTTGAAGGCGTTGTCACCCGGACCGTGTCGCCCTGGCCCCCATTCGATGGGGAAGCCGGCGTATTGCATGCGTCCACCACCGCGCATGACGGCGTCGATATCCGGCATCAAGAAGGCAATGTGGTTCAGGGCATTGTTATCTGTGTCACCCAGCGCCACACTGTGGTGGTCGTTGTTGCAACGCATGAAAGCCATGATGCGGGTGCGATCGGACATCGAAAAGTCCAAAGCCGCCTCCATAAATTGGCGAGTGTCTTCAACATGGCTGCTATTGAGCACCACATGGGCCAGGCGCAGAGGCATGTCGGGTGCATCGATGGCATCGAGTTGGTCGTCGTCGTACACCAAACGGAACACGCGGCCATCGGGGTCGGCCAAGGTGATTGCATGGCCACCGCCGGGTTCAGTCAACGGCGCAGTCGGCGACAGCACATGGCCACCTGCAGCCGCCGTCCTTTGTGCAGCCAATGCCAGCGCATTCAAACTGCGCGCTCTAAGCGTGATGTGCAGAATCTGCGCAGCACCCGGCGCATGGTGCAAAGCCAGCAGATGGTGGTCTGAGCCCGCACCGCGAAAGTAAAGCGCGTTGTCCGTGCGGGCCACCACCAGTAAATGCCAAGTGCGAGTGAAAAAATCTTCGGCCAAAGTAAGATCTGGCACCGTAAGCGCAACACTGCGCAGGGCAGAAACCAATGAGGAGGCGTGGGTCATAAATAGTTCTCAAGAAAGAGCGGGCAAGCCCAGAAATCTCAGACCATTGGTCTGAACCAATTGTTGGGTGACCCCGGCATCGAAGCTGGCTTGCGCACTGCACTGCAGGGGCCGGGATTCTTGGAAGTTGAACGGGTAATCAGTAGCAATCATCAATTGCAGGTCACCATGGACGGCCAACCTGAAGGGGCAGCGCCCCCCAAATAATCTGGAAAATCGTGCGGAATGATGTAAGCATGCACATCGACACCGCAAGCGCATGTTGCAAAGCCGTTCATGCACTCAGCAAGCCATGACTTCTGCAGCAAAACTTGCCTTCCACGGTAACCGCCAAGGCCGCTTTTATTGTTTTTTGGGCTGATGCCAAATTGAGTAACGACATTGGGAGTCTCCAAAAAATGAAATTAGCTACATTCGCTCAGTTTAGAGAACGCCAATTAATTCATCCAGACAATTATTTGAATAGGTAGAATTCACCCCATGAATATTGCAGCCGTCGATTTAAACCTGCTTGTGGCATTTCACGCCATGCTGGAACACCGCAATGTCACCCGCGCTGGCGAAGCCATTGGACTGAGTCAACCCGCTATGAGTTCGGCCTTACGTCGATTGCGACTCTTGCTAGATGACCCTTTGTTCATTCGTGCCGGATTAGAAATGAAACCAACACCCCGCGCTTTGCAGTTGAGCGCGGCGGTCAGGCAGGTTGTTCACATGGTGCAAAGCGAAATTTTGCAACCCGCCCAGTTTGAAGCGCGCTCGTCCAATCGAACTTTCACGGTGCTGATGCCTGACATTGGCGAAGCTAATTTTTTGCCTCGCATCTTGGCCATGTTGACGCACGATGCGCCTCAATTGAAACTGTGCACTTTGGCCATGCCACGACATGCCGCCGCCGAAAGTTTGGAATCTGGCGCAGCCGACCTGGCTATGGGCTACTTTCCGGATCTGCAGAAGGCGGGGTTTTTTCAGCAACGCTTGATGCGTTCCTCGCATGTGAGTTTGGTCAGAATAAAACATCCTGTGATTGGCGAGCGAATGAGCTTGGACGATTTCATGGCAGCCTCACATGTGGTCGTCAAGCCGCATGGCCGCGAGCACGTCTTTGAAAAACACCTTTTGCAACAAGGCATCACAAGACGCGTGGTGCTGGAAATCTCCAATTTTTTAAGCCTATTGCCCATCATTGAATCAACAGACCTGATTGCAACCGTACCCCAAGACCTGGCCGACTTTTGCGTGCAACACGGTCAAGTGCGCGCAGTGCCGACGCCAGTTAAAGCGCCAGTGATAGATGTTCAACTTCACTGGCACCAGCGCCTGCAAAAAGATCCGGGCCATGCATGGCTGCGCAGTGCAATTCATCGGCTTTTTTCTAAAACTTGAGAATGACCGCTACAAACTTGAGGCCAGCACAATTTTTCTGCTCAATTTTGATATCGGGAGGAAATCTTTGGGCAAAAAATAGAGGCCCCTAAGGGCCCCTATTTACTTGACAATTTGGCGGAATCGGAGAGATTCGAACTCTCGATAAGGCTCTACACCCTATACTCCCTTAGCAGGGGAGCACCTTCGGCCACTCGGTCACGATTCCAGCACACGAAAATTATATCAGGCTTGGTCTAAATCAAAGGCTTTGTGCAAGGCCCGCACAGCCAATTCCATGTATTTCTCGTCAATTACCACAGAGGTTTTAATTTCGGACGTAGAAATCATCTGAATATTGATGCCCTCTTCGCTCAATGACCGGAACATCTTGCTGGCAATGCCCACATGACTGCGCATGCCAATGCCCACGATGGACACCTTGCAAATTTTGGCATCGCCAATGACCTCGGAGGCACCCAAAACTGGGAGCACCTTTTCTTTCAGCAGGTCCATGGTGCGCGCAAAATCATTGCGGTGCACCGTGAAGCTGAAGTCGGTCTTGCCTTCTTTGCTGAGGTTTTGAATGATCACATCGACTTCAATGTTGGCATCGGCCACCGCGCCCAAAATTTGATAGGCAATTCCGGGTTTGTCGGGTACGCCCAACACAGAAATTTTGGCTTCATCGCGGTTGAACGCAATGCCGGAGACTACGGCTTGTTCCATTTTTTCGTCTTCCTCAAAAGTGATCAGGGTGCCAGATTTGGCTTCTTCATGAATGTCGATGTCCCAAGGTGTGAAGCTAGACAACACACGCATTGGCACTTTGTATTTACCTGCAAATTCCACCGAGCGAATTTGCAAAACTTTGGAGCCAAGCGATGCCATTTCGAGCATCTCTTCAAAGCTCACCGTTTTCAGGCGGCGCGCTTCTGGCACCACGCGTGGGTCGGTGGTGTACACGCCATCCACGTCGGTGTAAATGAGGCACTCGTCGGCTTTCATGGCAGCAGCAACTGCAACCGCTGAAGTGTCTGAACCACCGCGGCCCAAGGTGGTGATATGGCCATCTGTGTCTACACCTTGGAAGCCCGTCACGATGACCACACGGCCAGCCGACAAGTCTTTGCGAACACGCACATCGTCAATTGATTCAATGCGGGCCTTGGTGAAAGCGCTGTTGGTCTTGATGGGCACTTGCCAGCCTGCATAGCTGACCGATTCCATGCCCTCAGATTGCAAAGCGATGGCCAACAAAGCAGAAGAGGCTTGCTCGCCTGTTGAAGCCAACATGTCGAGCTCGCGGTCGTAGGCAGTGTCTTTTTTGGCGGGCGCCAATTCTTTGGCCAAGCCCAGCAAGCGATTGGTCTCGCCACTCATGGCGCTGGGCACCACCACCATTTGGTGGCCAGCCCTTGCCCATTTGGCGACGCGTTTGGCCACATTTCGAATGCGCTCTGTGGAGCCCATCGATGTACCGCCGTATTTGTGAACGATCAGTGCCATTTTTAGAAGTTATAAAAGGGAAAATTCAGCAAAGCTTATCGATTGTACTCGGGAGAACCCTAATTTTAGGGGGGATCTTTAGGGTCTAGTCCCCAGCAGACCAGGTCAAAACAGGCCCGTCTCTGCGCACATAACCCCGACCCACCTTCAAATGCAGTTGATGCCCGCGTGTGGTGCAAGCCGCAATTTGCGACAACAACTCACTCAGTTGCACGGTACTAGGGGTTGTTTGATGCTGCACTTTCAGCCAGTGACGCAACACCAAAGACTGTCTGTCCGAGCTCAACAATTGAAGCGCCTTGATACCAGGCGCGCCCGCTTCCATGACACTGGCCAAATCGACTTGCGCCACTTCGTCCAAGATGTCTTGCGCCTGCGCAACATGCGAAGCGCTGCGTGCAAAAGTCTCTCTGAATTGAGGAAAAGCACGCTCTAAAGCAGGCAACAATTGGGCGCGGATGCGGTTGCGTGTGAACTGCTCGTCTTGGTTGGTGGGATCTTCAATCCACGTCACTTGCGCTTGCACCAAGCACTCTCGCAATTTCGATCCAGGCACCCTCAGAAAAGGCCGATGCCATTGCAAACCATGGCGTGTCCATTGAGCGGGCATGCAGGCCAAGCCGGGCAAACCTGCACCGCGAGACAGCGCCAGCAACAAGGTTTCCACTTGATCGTCTGCATGCTGCGCCAGCGCAATGTGCTTAACCCCTGCTAACTCAGGATGATTGTGAACAGCCTCACTCAGTGCAAAGTAACGTGCGCTTCTGGCTGCATCTTCAGGGCTTTGTCCGGCTTCATGCTTTGCATTAACTTTGCATACCACCAAAGGTACTTGCCATTCACTGCATAGGCGGCGGCAGTGCGCTTCAAAAAGATCGGCTGCGTCTTGCAAGCCATGGTGAATGTGAATGGCACTCACCTGTCCAGGCCAGCGCTGCGAGCAGGCCCACAACAAAGCGGTGGAGTCGGCACCGCCGCTCAAAGCGACGGCGAATGGAAGCTCGGGCTGAAAGCCAGGCGGAAGCAATGCCGCACAGGCAAGCGCAGAATTATTTGCTGGCTTTGGTGTCGGTGAAGCGGCCATAGCTTTGCAAACGCTCGTAGCGACGCTCGACCAATTCTTTGGGTTTCAAATCGATCACTTGGCGCCATGCATCACCCAAGGCACGCTTGAGGAAAGCGGCCATTTGAGCATGATCACGGTGCGCACCACCCACGGGTTCGTTCACAATTTTGTCAACCAAATTAAAAGCTTTGAGACGGTGTGCCGTGATGCCAAGCGCTTCGGCTGCTTCTTCAGCTTTTTCAGAGGTCTTCCACAAAATAGATGCACAGCCTTCTGGGCTGATAACGGAATAAACAGAATACTGAAGCATCAGCACCGAATCGGCCACCGAAATGGCCAAGGCGCCGCCCGAGCCACCTTCACCAATGATGGTGGTAATGATGGGCACTTCGAGTTGGGCCATTTCAAAGATATTGCGGCCAATGGCTTCTGACTGACTGCGCTCTTCGGCATCAATACCAGGATATGCACCCGGCGTGTCAACAAAAGTGAAGACGGGCAACTTGAACTTCTCGGCCGTTTTCATGAGACGCAAAGCTTTGCGGTAACCTTCGGGTTTGCTCATGCCAAAGTTGCGTTGGGTGCGCTCTTTGGTGTCACGGCCTTTTTGGTGGCCCAGCACCATGCAAGGCGAGCCATTGAAACGGGCCAAGCCACCCACAATGGACAAGTCGTCTGCAAAGTGGCGGTCGCCATGCATTTCTACAAAATCGGTAAATATTTCGCGAATGTAGTCAAGGGTGTAAGGACGCTCGGGATGACGGGCAATCTTGGTAATTTGCCAAGCTGTCAAATCGGAGTAGATGTCCTTGGTCAGTTGCTGACTTTTTTTGGACAGTTGGTCAATTTCTTCAGAAATATCGACGGCAGACTCGCTTTGCACGTAGCGAAGTTCTTCAATTTTGCCTTCGAGTTCCGCCACGGGTTGCTCAAAGTCTAAGAATGTGCGCTTGGCCAAAATGGGCCTCCTTTTTGGATCTCAATACTCAACTGGCAATGGGTCGAGCGACCGCCAAATATACCAAGTTGCAACTGTACTATAGGGTTGCCAAGCCTGCGCCACCTCGCGGGCGTCACTTCGACTGACAGGCTCGCCTGAAAAATAATTCTTGCTAATGCCATTGATCAAGCCAACATCGTCCAAAGGCAAGACATTGGGACGCATGAGGTGGAAGATCAAAAACATCTCGGCTGTCCAGCGGCCAATGCCGCGAATGGCTACCAATTCATCAATGATGGCGTCATCGTCCATGTGTTGCCACTCTTTGACGCTGACATTTTTGCCATGGAAGTTCAATGCCAAATCGACCAAGTATTCAACTTTTCGAGCAGACAAACCTGCTTCGCGCATGTCATCGACTTTGAGTTTCAAGACGCCTGCAGGGGTGATTTTTTTGTTCAGTGCTTCAAATTTAATCCAGACAGACTGAGCAGCCTTGACCGAAATTTGCTGCCCCACAATGCTGCGAGCCAAGGTGACAAAGGCATCGCCACGAGACACCAAACATGCGTCGCCACACTTAGGAATGATTCGCTTCATCACCCGGTCTTTTTTAGACAAGTGCGCGCAGGCGGCGGCCCAATATTCGGGCGTCATCAGCTCGTCGGCTTGGCTCATTGAGCGGCTTCCCACGTGGTGACTGAGGCAGAGTCTTTGAGCACAATGCCCTGCTCTAGCAAAAGTTTGCGAATGCGATCGGCCTCCGCAAAATTCTTGGCAGCTTTGGCATCAGCGCGCGCTTGAATGTGCGCCTGAATGGCTGCTTCGTCCAAGCCTGCGCCAGCTTGCAAATAAGCCACGGGGTCAGTTTGCAAAATACCCAAAACACCACCCAGAGCCTTTAGCAAACCCGCTTGATCGGCTGACTTGCTGCGATTGACTTCACCCGCCAAATCGAACAGCACCGCCACCGCTTCAGGGGTACCAAAGTCTTCATCCATGGCGGCTTTGAAACGCGCCGCATAGGGGTTGGTCCAATCAATTGCCAATTGTGTTGGCGTGGCAGCTTGCAAGGCGGTGTAAAGGCGTTTCAAAGCACCGCGCGCATCGTTCAAATGCACATCGGAATAATTCAAGGGTGTGCGGTAATGGCTGCGAACCAAGAAAAACCGAACGGTTTCGGCATCAAAGGCTTTGAGCACTTC
The DNA here is from genome assembly GCA_947484245.1 of Comamonadaceae bacterium. Next base: position 50,087 of record CANKOT010000002.1, on the reverse strand, counting down.
GCGAATGGTGAAAAAGTTGCCCAAGCTTTTGGACATCTTTTCATTGTCAACATTGATGAAACCGTTGTGCATCCAAAAGCGCGCGAAGGGCTCACCCGTGGCACCTTCGCTTTGGGCAATTTCATTTTCGTGGTGCGGAAACTGCAAATCGGCACCGCCCGCGTGAATGTCAAAACTGTTGCCCAGCATTTGGCAAGCCATGGCCGAGCACTCGATGTGCCAACCAGGTCGGCCTGGGCCAAATAGACTGCTCCATTTCACTTCGGCGGGCTCAGATTCTTTGGCACTCTTCCACAACACAAAGTCAAGCGGATCGTCTTTGCCATCGAGTACCGCCACACGTTCACCCGCATGCAATTCATCGAGTGATTTGCCAGACAGCTTGCCATAACCCGGAAACTTTCGAACCGCGTAATTCACATCGCCCTGAGGGGTGCGATAAGCCAAACCTTTTTCTTCCAATGTGCCAATCATGCTCAGCATTTGCGGCACAAATTCGGTGGCGCGTGGTTCGGCGGTGGGTCGGGCAATGCCCAAGGCATCAAAGTCGGCATGCATGGTATCGATCATGCGGTCTGTGAGAGCGCGGATGGTTTCACCATTTTCCACAGCACGCTTGATGATTTTGTCGTCAATGTCGGTGATGTTGCGAATGTACGTGACCTTGTAGCCACTGGCTCTGAGCCAGCGCTGAACCACGTCAAAGGCCACATTGGAACGCGCGTGTCCCACATGACACAAGTCATACACCGTCATGCCGCAAACATACATGCGGACATGGCCAGTCTCTGCGGGAGAGAAATCGGCAACAGCGCGGTGTAGCGTGTTGTAAATGCGCAAGCTCATGAAATACTGTTTTTCTTGTTCGGGTGCAAAAAGGGGCCGCAGCCCCATAGTTGTTACATGGTCGGCCTTTGCCAATGGCCTCCGTTACAATTTGCTTCAGTATAAGGCCCAATTTAGCCGCTGACAAAGCCCCATTCAAGCCAAACTCAAGCACTGACCAAGCCTTTAAGCAGCAATTTTGCTGAAATTTCACCATTCAAAATCGATCAACATGTCCCCAACTTGGGTTCTTCTCAGAGTTTTCACAGCTGCGATCTTTTTCAGCTGCAACATGGCTTGGGCCAATGAAAGTAATGAAGTCGAAGAACTCATTCGAAACAAGCAGTGGACACAAGCCCAGCAAAAGCTGCAGTCGGCCATCAAGCAAAGCGCCACAAAGACAAGCTCTGCTCCTTTCCCGCAGTGGCGCCTCATGAACAGCCAAATCTTGGCCGGACTTGGTCAATCTGCCAAAGCGGTTGAAGAACTGTTAACTCTCATTCAAGAGTTTCCCGAATTGCCTGAGCCCTACAACAATTTGGGGGTTCTCTATGCTGCACAAGGCAACTATGAAGCTGCCATGTCGGCCTTCAATTCAGCAGTCCAAGCACGACCCAATTATAAAATTGCGATTCAAAATTTAGGCGATTTGTACACAGCCATGGCCCAGCAAGCCTACGCCAAAGCCAAAAACGTGCAAGAAGGCCCTGGCCTACTGCCCTTGCCTCTACCTGCAGCCAACACCACCACATCGACCCAAACACGCTCCATGCGTTGACGCTATGAATTCAATCCTTGTTCGCCGAAATTTTGGAGCCTTTTGCAGCGCATGGGCACTGTGCTTGGGCTTGGCGCTGTTGCCTTTGTCTGGCCACGCGCAAGAAACACCGAAAGTCAGAATTGCCACCAACATGGGCGAGATCATGGTGGAGTTGTACCCCGACAAAGCCCCCAAAACAGTGGCCAACTTCCTTCAGTATGCAAAAGACAAGCACTACAACGGCACCATTTTTCACCGAGTCATTGCCAACTTCATGATTCAAGGTGGTGGCTATGACGCCCAATTCAAAGAGCGCCCTACCCGTGCACCCGTGCCCCACGAAGGACGCCAAGCCATGACGGCGGGCCTTAAAAATCAAACCGGTTTTTTGGCCATGGCCAGAACCAACGACCCACAATCTGCCACGGCCCAGTTTTTCATCAACACCGTGGACAATGCTTTTCTAGACCCCACGCCCATCCCCGATGGCGACCCCGTCAAACGCTTTGAACACCGTGGACAGGTCTATGAAAACGTGCCGCGTGAAAATTTGCTAAACGCCCTACAACTTTTCGGGTATACAGTTTTTGGCAAAGTCACCTCCGGCATGGATGTCGTGGATAAAATCAGAGCCACTTCAACCGGCATGGGCGGCCCTTTTCGATCTGATGTTCCAAAAACCCCTGTTGTCATTCAATCAATCACTTTGGTGCAATAACCATGAGCAATCCTCAAGTCGAACTCCACATCGCCGGCAAAGGCGTCATCCTCATTGAACTCGATGCCGAAAAAGCACCGCTCAGTACAGAGAATTTTTTGCGCTATGTGAACAAAGGTCATTACGACAACACCATTTTTCACCGCGTCATTCCAGGCTTCATGATTCAAGGCGGCGGCTTTGAACCCAGCATGGAGCAAAAGCACTCCGATGCAGCCATTCAAAACGAAGGCAACAACGGTTTAAAAAACAACAAATACACCTTGGCCATGGCGCGTACACAAGCGCCCCACTCCGCCACGGCGCAGTTCTTTATCAATACAGCTGACAATGAGTTCTTAAACCACACAGCCCCCTCCTTGCAAGGCTGGGGCTACGCAGTGTTTGCTCACGTTGTGTCGGGCACTGACATCGTGGACGCGCTTGAAGAAGTCAAAACAGGTCGCAATGGTTTCCACGACGACGTGCCCAAAGAGCCCATCATCATTGAAAAGGCCGTTGCGCTTTAATTTTTGAGCCAACACTTTTCATGAGCGCAACCGTGTTGCCTTTTCAGTTGCTTCAAGCCCCTGAAAATTGGCGCACGCTTGATTTCATTTCAGACTTGCATTTGCAAGAACAAGAGATGGCCACATTTGAAGTGTGGCAAACCTACATGCAAAACACAACCGCAGATGCGGTCTTTATTTTGGGCGATCTGTTTGAAGTGTGGGTGGGAGACGATGCCGTGCCCCACGATGCTTTTCTTCAACAATGCGCCTCGGTGTTGAAGTCTTGCGCAGCGACAAGGCATGTGGCCTTCATGCGAGGCAACCGTGATTTTCTGGTGGGCGCCTCCTTCCTCAATGAATGCCAAGTTCAAGACCTGCAAGATCCCACACTCTTGAACTTTGCAGCACAAAAGATTTTGCTCTCGCACGGCGATGCAGGTTGCTTGGCAGACACCCGTTACCAAGAATTTAGACACATGGTGCGCCAAGCAAGTTGGCAAACAGCGTTCTTGGCCAAGCCTTTGCCAGAGCGCCAGCGCATAGCCAGACAACTTCGAGCGCAATCTGAAATGCTCAAGCAAGACCCCAAAGCCGTGTATGCCGATGTCGATGACGGATGGTCCATGCAGTGGCTTTCAGACACTGAGGCCACAAGCCTGGTGCATGGCCACACCCATCGCCCAGCCGACCACAGCTTCGGTCTAGGCTCGGCCCTGAAACGTTATGTGCTGAGTGACTGGGATGCTGCTGACACGCCACGCGCAGAGGTGCTGCGCTGGCATTCAACTGGCCAGGTTGAACGCGTCAGCTTGATCGCTCAATGAAAAAGTGCTGAGAATTGGCGCCGATATTGCGCTGAAAATAGCTCTGAAAAATTAGCTTCTCAGTAAATTTTTCAAAGCGTTTTGCAAGCGGCGTGCCACCTTAGGGTCATGCGCAGATGACAAAACAGCCGTGACATCCAAGGCCCATGTTTGCTCGGGGCCAGGCTGGTTTTTACGAGTGAGCAATTGCAACTGCAGGGCTCGGCGCTCATTCAAATTTTCGGCAGGCGTGGGCACTTCAGCCGCCATTTCCAGGCGCAAAATTGACTCGCCCGCTGAGGCTGCTGGAGTCTGGCTGAGGGCTTGCGACCATGCAGCTCTGGCAGCTGCGTTGACATTGCGCCCCAGATCTGGTGCTGAAGGTACCAAATCGGCTTGGCGTTTTTCCCATGCAGCCAGCAAGTGAGTGACCGACTCTCCATGTGCTTGAGCGGCCAACTTGCGCAGCGCCATTTCAGCGTGCTCCATGGCATCGCGCTGCGCCCTGAAAGCAGTGTCGCTTAAACGCGGGCCGCGGTCTGGACGCTCTGTTCGCTCATTGCGGTCAAATCGGCCACCGGCCTTATCGCCAAAACCACCCTTGTCAAAACGCTGACCCCCTTGACCAGCTTTGCCATCGCGGCGATCGCCTGGGCCACCACGACCAGCGGGTACAGGGACCGACTTCTTCTGACCAGGTCGGTCGTCTCCCCGCATGGCCACCAAAGGGCGTGCAGGTTTTGGCGGCACATTGGGTTTGGCAAGCTCAGAAGTTTCTGAATCTGCAACTGCTGCATCTGCAACTCCTTCTGCAACCCCTTGTATAGCGCCTTCTGCAGTCGCAACCGCATTGAGATCTGACTCAGCAGGCGCAGTCGCCTCTTGGGAATTGGCATTTGAATCTACATTGCTTGTGGCATTGCTTGTGGCATTGCTTGTGGCATTGCTTGTGGCATTGGCATGGGCCTGCCCCTTCAGTGCGGCATCCAAAGCCGCCATGGCTGCCTTGATTTTCTGGACATCGCCCGACGCGTTGGCCGCTTTCAAAGCGTTGGAGGCGTCTAAAACCAACCTGTCGTGAGCAGACAAGGGAGCGGCAGAAACTTGCTCGCGAGCGCTTGTCTTGCGACTAAAAGCTTCATCAATGGGTTTGCGGAAAGCTTCCCACATTTTTTGCTCAATGCGGCGATCCATGGGCACACTTTGCGCTTCGGTTTGCCAACTTTGCTGCAATGCTTTGACAGCATCAACCCGCAACATGGGAGCAGATCCAAGTTGCTCGGCCTCCGCAATCAAGGCTTGACGGCGTTCGGTGCTGGCTTTTTGCGCAGCCTCTAGGGGTGCCGCAGCGCTGTTCAAAGCCTGCTTCCAAAGCGGTTGTAACTCTGCAAATGCCTTTTCACTCAAATGACCCGCAGAGCGCCAACGATCACCAAACTGATGAAGCGTGCGCAATTGCATGCGCCAATCTGAGTTTTGGGCGTTGGCTTCATCCCATGCCTTGACCTCTTCAATCAGGGAAAGGCGTTGAGCGCGGTGCTCACTGGCTTCGTTTTTAATTTTGTCTAACCAAGCTTGAACCACTTTGTAGGCGTTGTTGCACGCAGCATCAAAGCGCTTCCACAAAGAATGGTTGGGCAAGCCGCCCTGGTCTGCCTTTTTCCACTCTTCACGCAATTGACGCAAGGCGTCTTGCATCTTTCTGCCACCCAACGTGGGTTCGAGTTGAAACTCTTCTGCTTTTGGCGCAATTGCTTGCACAGGCTCTTCAGGGTTGGCCGCTACAGGGTTGGCCGTTTCAGTGCTGGCCGTTTCAGTGCTGGCCGCTTCAGTTTCGCTCGGCACTTCAGTTTGAAGCGGCACTTTCAACGGTACTTTTTTGAACAAGCCTTCAGCCTTCAAGACCAACGCCAAACGCAATTGATCGGCCACATGGCGCTGCCAGCCCTCTGACTCACCCGCAGCAATCAAGGCTTCATGGACCTTCAAGTCCATTTGGGTGTCCATGTTGCGGCCATGTTCTTTGAGGGCTTGCTTGAATGCCATCAAGTTTGCTTCATTGTTTTCAGCTGCCAACAAAGTCATGGCAGCTGTGACAACTTGATTGGCTGCCTCGCGCAATGCCAAACGCTGCGCGGGGTCCATTTTGGTGTTGCTCACTTTGGGCGTCTTGGCTGGCTTGGCTTCGACAGCTGCTTCTTGAGCGCCTTCGACTGATGCTGAAGGAGTCTCCGACATCTGCTGTGCATGCGCTGGTTCATTGTGACCTGCTTGTCCACCACGACCCACCCGAATTTCTTCTGCCCAGACTGGCACGGATGGCATCGGTTCATTGGCATCGTTGCGGGCTGATTTGGCTTGAAACAAAGCTGCCTCAAAGGCCTCCCAAACACTGTTCAGCTGATGCTGTGAGGCTTCGAGTTGAGGGGGGAATTTCAAATCAACACTGTGCCACGAAGTATCTTGTGTCAGTGCGTGGGCTTGTTGCTGCCAGTGCGCCACATCAGACTGCAGCAGCTCGTTGGCAGCGTCTGCCTCTTTCAAGCTTTTGGTAGACAGGACTTCAATGCGCTGCGCCAGCAACACAGCGGTTTCGCGCTGCACCATCACTTGGTGTTGCAAATCTTCAACCGCTTTGATTTTTTCATTCAACTGCAACTTCAGACTGGCAAGGGGTTCACGCGACAAAGGGGCACCCGCTTTGGCGGCATCACGCTGCCATGCCATGGCATCGGCAATGTTCAAACGCGATGCAGTGAGCATGGCATTGGCACGCTCGGCCCACTCTGCGGCCAGGACGTCTTGTCCGTGTGTGCGTTTAAGCTCATCTAGCTTTTCGCGCAGGACTTTGGCCGCACCTTTGTCCCTCGTCGATATTTCTTTGTAGACGAGTTGCAAATCTTCTTGTGAAGGATGGGTCAGAAGCCATTTGCGCAATTTGGAAGTGCGCTCACCGGATGTTTGAGCGACAAAGGCGCCTCCCGTCAAGTTGTCTAATGCTTGAACGTCTGAGGTTTTAGGAGATGAAGGAGTCACAGTCACAACACAAAAAAGATAAAGAAGCTATTTTCACCGAGGATGGCGCACCTCGATATGTCCAAAGCATCTATTTTCGATTATTTTTATAATACCAAGTTCAGCCACTTTTACTTTTACCGTGCCCCAACCTGCCCTTCACGACTCTACAAGCCAATGGACTGTTCGTCTTTGGCGGGGAATTCAGACCTTTGCAGGCGACATTGCGCGGGGCTTTGTGAACATTTCTCACCACAGTTTTGCGCTGTTGGGCTTGATGGCGCTGATTCTTTGCATGCTGGCGCTGGCTCGGCCAGAGGTCCGAACCTTGACGGTTCAAAGCGTACAGGGCTGGCTGTTTACACGCCTTCAAATCACTGAAGTTGAAGACGAGCAACAGCAAATTTTGCTAAGAAGTTTTGCCGCATCGGCCACGGACCTCAACCCGGCTCAAATGGCCCTTGTTCAAGCCGTTAGGAGCAAGTACAAAATTGCGCCCGAACCCACGAATGCCTTGATGCTGGAGGTCTTTGACTTGGCCGATCGGGCTTCAATTGACCCCACCCTCATTTTGGCGGTCATAGGCGTAGAGTCCAATTTCAATCCCTTTGCCAACAGCTCTTCTGGCGCCAAGGGCCTGATGCAAGTCCTGCAAGAAGTGCATTCAGAACAATTCACCCCGTATGGCGGCGTGATGGCTATTTTTGACCCCAAAACCAATTTGCGCATTGGCGTCAAAATCCTGAATGAATGCATCAAACTGACAGGCAGCATTGAAGAGGGCTTGCGTCTTTACAAAGCAGGCGAAGAATCGGTTTCATTGGAAACTGAATATGTTTCGCGCGTTTTAGTCGAGCAAGAGCGTCTAAAGCAAGCTCTCCCCAAGGTAGCCGCAGACGCCAAACCCAACTCAAAAAAATAGGGTCTTTTGGCAAAAGACAGCGCAAAAGGACTGCCAAATGGCGTCTTTTCAAACGGATTGACCCCCTCCTCGGCTACACTTACGGTGTACGCAACTGGCGATAGGATCCTGGCCTTGCTCTCATAGCAAACCAAGTTCTGACGTGGAAATGGATGAGCATTGCGCCATCCTCAACCACTGGGAAGCGTGCACCTTGTCCGGGACTTGATGGCACAAGGTTTCAGCCGTTCGCCTGGGCAGCCCTTGCCACTTTGCGGCCATTTGTGCCTCAATTCAGCAAGGAACCATCCTTTGAAGGCCTGCCATGTATTCAAGAAACATTCTGATTGAACAAACCGATCCCGAAATTTTCGCAGCCATTCAGGCTGAGAACGCCCGCCAAGAGCATCACATTGAACTGATTGCCAGCGAAAACTATGCCTCGCCTGCCGTCTTGGCCGCTCAAGGCTCACAACTCACCAACAAATATGCCGAAGGCTATCCAGGCAAGCGTTATTACGGTGGCTGTGAATATGTCGACGTTGTAGAGCAATTGGCCATCGACCGCATCAAACAAATTTTTGGCGCCGACGCGGCCAACGTGCAGCCCCATTGCGGCGCATCTGCCAACGAAGCCGTGTTCTTGGCTTTCTTGAAGCCTGGCGACACCATCATGGGCATGAGCTTGGCCGAAGGTGGCCACCTCACACACGGTATGCCCCTCAACATGAGCGGCAAGTGGTTCAATGTGGTGAGCTATGGCCTCGATGCCAATGAAGCCATTGACTACGATGCCATGGAAAAGAAGGCACATGAGTCCAAACCAAAGTTGATCATTGCGGGTGCCTCGGCTTACAGCTTGCACATTGATTTTGCCCGCTTCGCCAAAGTGGCCAAGGATGTCGGCGCTATTTTCTTGGTTGACATGGCCCACTATGCAGGCCTCATCGCGGCTGGCGTTTATCCAAACCCTGTGCCACACGCCGATGTTGTGACGTCAACGACTCACAAGAGCTTGCGCGGTCCTCGCGGCGGCATCATCTTGATGAAAGCCGAGCACGAAAAAGCCATCAACAGCGCCATCTTTCCTGGCCTCCAAGGCGGCCCTCTCATGCACGTCATCGCAGCCAAGGCTGTGGCCTTCAAAGAAGCCATGGCCCCCGATTTCAAAGCCTACCAACAACAAGTGGTCAAAAACGCACAGATCATTGCAGAAACACTCACCCAACGCGGTCTGCGCATTGTGAGTGGCGGCACACAAAGCCATGTGATGCTGGTTGATCTGCGCTCCAAAGGCATTACAGGCAAGGTGGCCGAAGCTGCTTTGGGTCAAGCACACATGACCATCAACAAAAACTCTATCCCCAACGACCCTGAAAAACCCATGGTCACCAGCGGCGTGCGCATTGGCACCCCCGCCATGACCACCCGTGGCTTCAAGGATGAAGAAGCGCGCATCACGGCCAACCTGATTGCCGATGTGCTGGACAACCCCAACGACCCTGCCAACATTGAATCCGTGCGTGCCAAGGTCAATGCCTTGACCGCCCGTTTCCCTGTTTACAAATGAAGTGCCCCTTCTGCAGCCATAACGATACCCAAGTGGTCGAGACACGTCTGGCTGAAGATGGCGATCTTATTCGCCGCCGCCGTCAGTGTGCGGCGTGCGAAAAACGCTTCACCACCTACGAGCGACCAGAGGTTAATTTTCCAGCCATCGTCAAAAAAGACGGCAGGCGCATTGAATACGAGCGCATCAAACTGCTTGCCAGCATGAACTTGGCCTTGCGCAAAAGACCGGTCAGCACAGAGCAAGTCGACTCAGCCATCGAGCGCATTGAAGAAAAGCTGCTGAACTTGGCACAACGCGAAGTGGCTTCAAACAAAATTGGCGAGCTGGTCATGCGCGAACTCAAAAAACTCGACAAAGTAGCCTACGTTCGATTTGCCAGTGTGTACCGAAGCTTTGAAGACATTGATGACTTCAAATTGCTGGTGGACGAAGTGAGTAAGTAATTCAAGGGCAGATCGCAATCTGCCCTTTTTCTAAGCGGGGCCGCCCCACCGCATTGACCACCAACAACCAAGCTTCTTTGGCCTTTGCGCCCTGCTCACATACCGTGATCGTTCCTGCTTGAAATGCACCATTCAAGCTTAAGCTGCGGCCACTGGCCCCAAACGACACATACCTACCCACCGTGATATTGCCTGTGGCAGAGACCTTCAAGCTCAAACGAGATCGCTGCTGCAGCAACTCCTCACCGGCGTCCCACAAACCATTGCTGTTGACATCTTCAAACACCAACCAACCTTGATGCCAAGCAGACACACCACCCACCGAAGCACAAGCAGAGGGCAATGTGGCTTTGGCACCTACATCCAAGGCTGCGACACACAACGTGACGCGTCTCTCGCGGCGAAGCGCTTCAGTTCTTGCGCTTAAAACATCACTTAACAACATTTGCGAAGCGGCTTGCACTTGAACTCGAGCTTGCATTGACTGAAATGAGGGCGCTGCCATGCTGAACAGAAGGGCCAAAACAAACAGCATGAAAAGCGTTTCGATCAGACTGAATCCCATCACACTCAAAGAAAATTTCATGCTGTTAGTTTTGATGCGAGTGACTTCGAGGCAATCACATTGACTTTCAATTTTGGGGGCGTGCAAGACAATGCCATTGGGCGGTTCAACAGTCAGGGCATGCTCAGACCATGAACTCTCTGCCCATCAACCCTCTAGCCAAGCACCAACTGGCCTGTTCTGAAGCAGCAGGCTTTACGCTGATCGAGTTACTGGTAAGCATTGCGCTCATTGGCATCTTGATGGGCATTGCGTTGCCGCAACTTGAGTTGTACTGGCAAACAAGCAGGCGTCAAGACGCCCAAAATTCACTCATGCAATTGCACTTGCGCCAATTGCAATGGCGAGGTTTGCAACCCGAATATGCAAGCACATTGGCTGAACTCAACTGGCCGGACTCGCATTCTCTTTCCAAACATTACCTTTTAAATCTTCAAAACAGCAACGCGCACAGCTACGCCCTGCATGCCACGGCAGTTGGCATGCAAAGCCGCGATTTAACTTGCAGCACCATGAGCCTTCATGTGTCAGCCAACGCCCAGTTGCTGAGAACCAGCAATGGGTCTGCATTGAGCGACACCGGCAATTGCTGGAAATGGTGAGTCTCTAAATGGTGAATTTAATGGTGGGCATTGCCATTGGCTTGAGTGTGTTGAGTGCAGCCACTTTTTGGGTCCAATTTCAATGGCAACACAGCAGACAAATTTTGCAAAGCAGTCGGTCGCAGCAAGAGATCAGCGTTTTAATACAGACCTTAGTGCACGATCTGCGACGGGCCAACTTTCAAAGCAGCAAGGTCACAAACCTTGGTACACAAGGTCCTTTTTGCTCTAGCCCATTTTGCGGTGCAGCTGAGGACTTTGATGTCTCGGCACATCAAATATTGTTCAGCATTGATCGCAACGAAAATGGACTTAAAGAAAACAACGAGTGCAGTGGTTTTAGGTTCTATGCGAATCAAATTCAGATCAAAACCTCCTGCAAACCCGTTGTTTGGACCGCACTCACCAAGTTTCAAAATTTGGACATTTTGGCGTTCGAAGTTCAGCTGCACTGTGATCCTTTCGCACTCAACCAAGTGGTTCTTTTGAATTTGAGCGTGCGCAGTCAATTGGCTTCAGCCCATTTGCCTGTCTTATTTCAACGTCTTGTTCAGCTGCGCAATGCAAGCACCCGTGCCAACAATTTCGGTCCCAATTGCCCTCACACTGGCACATGAAGCAAGAAAGCGGCATGGCCACCCTTTGGACTGCCAGCAGTTTGATCTTCATCACAAGCTTGCTCGCTTGGATGACCTTGCAGTCTGTGATGTCTGAAACCCAAAGAAGCCAGCACCAGTTGTATGCAGCCCAGGCCCTCGCCGTCAGTGAGTCGCTTTTGGAAACCAGCATTGCTCAAATTGACAGTATCTACACCGGACAAGACATTGCCATTGACTCCGCTTTCTGGCGCAATGCAAGTCAAAACCAATGTCCTTCAAGCCATGCGTTGATGCAGTGGCAATGTTTAAAGTGGACAGGAGCAGGCTTGGGCTTATTTGACAAGCACATTGCAGAATTGACCTGGCCAGAATCCATCGACACCGCCGACTCATTTGTGCTTTTTATACGGGATGTCAAACTGGCTCCGCACAAAGTAAAAATCTAGGTGCAAGTAAGTTTGAATGCCAAACAGCCGGGCCATGGAAGCCGCGCTACGGTTCAACAAAGTGTTTACATTCCCATTAGCTCACCTTGGATACCCCCCGTTCTTGAACCCGCACCCCCAACCAACACTTCGGCGTGTGTGCCTGTCGATTGGCGCAAGTTGTTTGGCAACACCACACCTGCCCAACTGAAAGCCATTTCAGAGGCTCAATCGCAAAATGGTTTAACAAGCCAAACACAAACCACCCGATCTGTGTATTGGATAGACAGCCCGCAAACTTGGACCCAAAGCTTGGGTTCACAGAGTGCGCCCGTGGTGCTCATTTTTTCAGCCAATGCTTGCGCTGTTCAATGCCCCCAAATTGCCAACTCAGCGGCCATCACTGGCATGGTTTATTTTCAAAGTGCCAATGCATGCCAGAACCCTGTGCCCCAGCTCTCCGTCAATTTTGAGGCACATCACTTTGAGTGGCCCAATGGCATTGATGCAAGGCGTGTGCAGCGCGTCTCTGGCTCTTGGAAAAATGGAGGTTTCTAGTCATGTCTCAGCCTCAGCAACATCTTCCGCGTGGATTGACGGTTTTAGAGGCCGTCTTTGCCAGTGCCATTTTGGCCCTCGGACTGGTGGGAGTCTTCCAGCTTAGCATTGTCAGCATGGCTGCTCAACAATCCCAGAGAAATTTAAATTTTGCCAGTGGCTTGGCGCAAGACCTTACTGAATGTTGGCAAGTGCGAACCGTCGTTTGCGTTTCTCAGTTTCAAAACTCACAGCAGGCCGAATCTCTGAGCAATGAAGCCGGCGTTCAATTTGAAAGAAGTTGGCAGATCACGGCCATCTCAAACCAAAGCACAGACCCCCATCTGCTTCAAACTTTGCAAATTTCTGTGAAATGGCCAAGCCAAAACCCACCAGGCAGCACTGCCGAATTGGCTTGGCACATCAGACGTGCCAGCACCCCCACTTGGGTTGGCCTTTAACTTGTCGTATCCTAGGAGCTTACCGATTGCTACATTGACCCCCATGTCCGTCAACCCCTTCATGCTGGAAGCCCTGAACATGGCCGACAAGGCCATGCGCATCACCTCGCCCAATCCCAGGGTGGGATGTGTCATTGTGGATGCGAAGGGCCAAATTTTGGGGCAGGGCCACACGCAACAGGCCGGTGGACATCATGCCGAAATTGCGGCCTTGCAAGATGCCGCAAGGCGCGGTCATTCTGTTGCAGGCGCTACGGCCTATGTCACGCTAGAACCCTGCTCTCACCATGGCCGCACCGCCCCCTGTTGCGATGCACTCATTCAAGCCAAAGTTGGCAAAGTGGTGGCGGCCCTCGCAGACCCCAATCCTTTGGTGTCAGGCCAAGGCTTTGATCGCTTGAAAGCCGCCGGCGTGGAAGTAGAGGTGGGCCAGGGTGCCCTTCTTGCAGAACAACAAAACCCGGGGTTTTTAAGCCGCATGAGGCGTCAAAAACCTTGGGTCCGCCTGAAAATTGCAGCCTCCTTAGATGGACAAACAGCCCTGCAAAACGGTCAAAGCCAATGGATTACCGGCCCTGATGCCCGAGCTGATGGCCATGCTTGGCGCGCGCGCGCCTGCGCCATCCTCACTGGCATTGGCACTGTGTTGGAAGACGATCCTTTGTTAGACCTTCGCCTTTGCCCCAATCTCGGCGATGCCCCCCGCATGCCGCATTTGGTCATTGTCGACAGCCAAATGGAAACACCCCCCTCGGCCAAATTGTTTCAACACAGCCAACCAGGCTGCCAAACGCCCAGAAAAGTCTGGATTTACGCCGCCAAAGACCACCCTGAAAAAAGAGCGGCGCTCCAGGCCTTGGGTGCCCACATCACGGTACTTCCCAATCAACATGGCAAAGTGGATCTGCCCGCCCTCATGGCCGATCTGGCCAAGCGAGAAGTCAACGAGCTGCACATCGAGGCCGGTCACAAGCTCAACGGCTCACTCATCCGAGAATCTTGCGTCGATGAATTTTTGGTTTACCTGGCGCCCACATTGCTAGGCCTAGGCCAAGGCATGGCCCATTGGGGTCCACTGGAGGACTTGTCACAAGGCCTGTCACTGGCGTTCACCGAAACACAGTTAATCGGAAAAGATTTGCGGGTTTTAGCCAGGGTGCAGGCCTAAACCGGCCCAATCCCTGCGAAAATACCAACCATGTTTACCGGAATCATCACCGGCGTGGGGCGTATCGCCGCCCTCCACGACCTGGGCAGCTCTTTAAGTCATGGCAAGCGACTCACTCTCGAGGTGCCCGCGGGCTACCTGGATGACGTTGGCTTGGGCGACAGCATTGCCATCAACGGCGCCTGCATGACCGTCACTTCCTTTGACCTGGCAGCGCATCAATTCACCATCGATGTGTCAGCCGAGTCGCTCGACAAAACCTGTGGCCTGACGCAGCTTGGCAAGGTCAACCTTGAAAAAGCATTGCGCGCCCACGACCGATTAGGCGGCCACATTGTGTCGGGCCATGTCGATGGCATTGGCCACGTCACGCATTTTGCGCAAGTGGGCGAGAGCTGGGAGCTGCGCATTCAAGCGCCCGCTGGCATGGGCAAATACCTGGCCTACAAAGGCTCCATCACCATCAATGGTGTAAGCCTCACCGTGAACAAAGTGGCCGACACGGCAGATGGCTGCGAGTTCAGTATCAACCTCATTCCGCACACCATCGACAACACGGCGCTTGGCACTTTGCAAAAAGGCAGCACTGTGAATTTGGAAATCGATTTGATCGCACGTTATGTGGAGCGCATGCTCAGTAACGATGCGACCACCCCATCAGTTTCGCCAGCCCTGCAGGATGGCAAGTCCTATTGAAAGTTGTGACATGACGACGAATTCTGGCAGTCCCTTGACGCCTGTGCAAATTTCTCCGGTAGAAGACATCGTCGCAGACTTGCGCGCTGGTCGCATCGTCATCATGGTGGACGACGAAGATCGCGAAAACGAAGGCGACTTGCTCATTGCCTCCGACCACATCACGGCAGAGGCCATCAACTTCATGGCCCGCTTTGGTCGCGGTCTCATTTGCCTTACCCTTACCCGCGAGCGATGCGAACACCTTAAATTGCCGCCTATGGCAACCAGCAATGGCACCGTCTACAGCACGGCTTTTACGGTGTCGATTGAAGCGGCTGAAGGCGTGACCACTGGCATTTCTGCTGCCGACCGTGCACTGACCATCAAGGCCGCTGTGGCTGCCAATGCCACCGCCAAAGACTTGGTTCAACCGGGCCATATTTTTCCATTGCAGGCGGTGGACGGTGGCGCATTGATGCGTGCAGGCCATACCGAAGCCGGTTGCGATTTGGGCACCATGGCTGGCTGCAGTGCCTCTTCCGTGATTTGCGAAATCATGAAAGACGACGGCACCATGGCGCGCTTGCCCGATCTGCAAATTTTTGCAGCAGAGCACGGCCTCAAAATTGGCACCATTGCCGACCTCATTGCGTACCGCAGTCGCACCGAGTCATTGGTGGAAAAAGTAGGCACGCGCATCTTGCAAACTGCTCACGGTGAGTTCACAGCGCACGCTTTCAAAGACAAGCCCAGCCAATCCTTGCACTTGGCCTTGGTCAAAGGCAAATGGCAAGCAGATTCAGAAGTGCCTGTTCGCGTCCATGAACCCCTGTCTGTCTTCGATGTTTTAGAAGTGGGTCGCAGAATGCACTCTTGGAGCTTGGAAAACAGCTTGAACTACATCAACAAGCAAGGGCACGGTGTGGCTGTGCTGCTCAATTGCGGCGAAAGCGCAGACCAATTGCTGGCGCAGTTTGAAGGTCGCGCTCGTTCGGCACAGGCGCCCAATAAAAGCAAAATGGATTTGCGCACCTACGGTGTGGGCATCCAAATTGTTCGCGAGTGTGGCGTTCACAAAATGAAACTGATGGGTCAACCCCGACGCATGCCCAGCATGGCGGGTTATGGCGTTGAAGTTACCGGCTACATCCCTAAGGAATAAATATGCAAGGCGCAGACAAAGGTATTGAACAAGAGTTGGAAGGCTTAGGTCTGCACATCGGTATTGTTCAAGCCCGCTTTAACGACGGCATCACCAACGCATTGGCTGTGGCTTGCATTCAGGAACTGGAAGCCTTGGGCGTGCACGACATCGATCATGTGTTGGTTCCGGGCGCCTTGGAAGTGCCCATTGCCTTGCAAGCCATGGCCGAGCGCGGCGAGTACGACGCCTTGATTGCATTGGGTTGCATCATTCGCGGCGAAACCTATCACTTCGAATTGGTAGCCAATGAATCTGCCGCTGGCGTGAGCCGCATTGCCCTTGACTACAACGTACCCATTGCCAATGCCATTTTGACGACCGAGAATTTAGAGCAAGCCATTGCACGACAAACAGAGAAGGGGCGTGATGCCGCTCGTGTCGCCGTCGAAATGGCCATGCTGTTGGAAGACTTGTCTGTGGATGACGATGAGTTAGACGACGAGGAACTGGCATGAGCGAATTGCCTGAAAGTTCTGCAGCACTGGATCAGACTGTCAAACCCAGCAAAGCAGCCAGCCGAAAACCTGGCAAGTCAGCCAGCAAATCGGCTCGAAGTCGAGCACGCGAATTTGCACTTCAAGCTCTTTATCAAGTGCTGGTGGGCAAAAATGAAGCCTCAGACATCGATGTGTTCACGCGGGATTTGTCTGGCTTTCACAAAGCCGATTCCGCCCACTACGATGCGTTGCTGTATGGCTGCGCCGAGCAGGCCTCAGAATTAGACAAACTCATTCTGCCTTTGCTAGATCGCAGCATGGCTGAAATTTCGCCCATCGAACGCGCCACCATGTGGATTGGTGTTTTCGAGATGAAGCATTGCCTCGATGTGCCCTGGCGCGTGAGCCTCAATGAGTGCATTGAGTTGGCCAAAGAATTTGGCGGCACCGATGGCCACAAGTATGTGAACGCTGTGTTGGAGGGTCTGGCGCCCCAACTGCGTCCGCATGAAGTTCAAGCCGATAGGCAAGCAGGTCGCGCCCGCGCATGAAAGCCATCTTCACCTTTCCAATTCGAATTTACTGGGAAGACACCGACGCCGGTGGCATTGTTTTCTACGCCAATTACTTGAAGTTTTTTGAACGTGCCCGCACTGAGTGGCTGCGGTCTTTGGGGGTTGAACAACAATCGTTGAAAGACAAGAGCGGCGGCATGTTTGTGGTCAGCGAAACTCATATCAAGTATTTCTCTCCTGCACGACTCGATGATTTGATCGAAGTCACTGCGCAAACCTCAGAAGCTGGCCGCGCCAGCTTGGTGCTGTCTCAGCAAGCTTGGCACTCTGTCAACGGTGAGCACAAGCTTTTGGCAGAGGGTACCATTCGAATTGGCTGGGTTGACACCCAAACCATGAAACCCGGGCGCATTCCGGCCCAAATATTGGAAGCACTTCAATGAACCAAGACATGTCCATCATTCAACTTGTGTTGCATGCCAGCTTTGTGGTGCAACTGGTGATGCTTATCCTCATGGCCATCTCCATTTCAAGCTGGGCGGCCATTGTGCGCAAGCTCACCGCTATCAAACGCATTCAAACTTTGAACGAAGAATTTGAACAGCAGTTTTGGTCGGGAACCAGCTTGAACGAATTGTTCTCAGCGGCTGTTCAAAACGCTAAATTGTCCGGACCCATGGAGCGTATTTTTGCCAGCGGCATGCGCGAATATCAAAAACTGCGTGAACGTCGGATCGCCGACCCTGGTACTTTGCTTGATGGCGCACGTCGCGCCATGCGAGCCAGTTTCCAAAGAGAGATGGATGTGGCTGAAGCGCAATTGTCTTTTTTAGCTTCAGTAGGCTCCGTTTCTCCTTATGTAGGTTTGTTTGGTACGGTGTGGGGCATCATGCACGCCTTTACGGGCCTTGCCAGCATGCAACAAGTGACTTTGGCAACGGTAGCGCCCGGCATTGCTGAGGCATTGGTCGCCACTGCCATCGGCTTGTTTGCGGCCATTCCTGCTGTGGTGGCTTACAACCGATTTGCACGCGACATTGACCGAGTGGCCATCAAATTAGAAACCTTCATTGAAGAGTTTTCCAATATTTTGCAAAGAAGTTTGGGGGGCTCAGCGGGCGCGGGAACATCTGGGTCGGGTCTCTCGGCCTCTGGCCACTGATTTTCAGGGAGCACACACATGCCTGCTGTTTCCTCTCGCGGCCGCGGACGGCGCACCATCAATGAAATCAACATGGTGCCTTTCATCGATGTGATGTTGGTGCTACTCATTATTTTCATGGTCACGGCACCCATGATCTCACCCAGTGTGATCGACTTGCCCAGTGTGGGCAAAGCAGCCAAGCTGCCCGATCAAGTGATTCAAATTGTGGTTCAGAAAGACGACAGTCTTGAGATGCTGAACGACAACAAGACTCAAAAAACCAAGCTAGAAAGTTTGGCCAACTTGGTGCTTCAGGCTCAAACAGGTCAAGCCAATTCTGCGGTGGTCATCAGCGCCGATCGGAATGTGAAATACGAAACAGTGGTGAAGGTGATGGACACCCTTCAACGCGCTGGCATTCAGCGTGTGGGCTTGTCTGTTCAGCTAGCGCCTTGATCTCGCAGACCTTCTCATGAAGATCACTCATAACGCATGAACGCCACCGCACACAATGAGTTTGCACCACCACCCGTTGGCGGGTTTGGTCGCTCTTTGTCTTTTGCCTTGTTCATGCACTTGCTGCTGCTGATCGCAATTGCCTTGGGCGTTCAATGGAAAACCGAGCCCAACAATTTGTCTGCATCTGCAGAGCTATGGTCTGCCGTACCCTTAGAAGCTGCACCAGCCGCCAATGAACCGGAGCCAACGCCGCCTGAGCCTGTGAAGGCCGTTGAACAGAAACCAGAACCAAAACCCGAGGTGAAACCAGAACCGCCTCCACCGCCACCCGCAGTGCCCAAGGTCAATGCAGCGGCTGAGCGTGAAGCGGCCGACATTGCACTCAAAAAAGAAATCGAAAAAAAGAAACTAGAAGAGAAAAAAGAAGCTGAATTGGAAAAGAAAAAGAAGCTTGAGAAAGACAAAATTGAAAAAGAAAAATTAGAAAAAGCGAAGGCCAAAGAGAAAGAAAAGGAAAAGGCCAAGGAACTCGAGAAGAAGAAAAAAGAAGAGACACTGAAGAAGGCTGAAGCTGCCGCTAAAGCCAAAGAAGATGCCAAAAAAGCGGCCGTTGAGGAAAAACGCGCAGAGGCACTGCGCAATGAAAACCTCAAACGCATGCAAGGTATGGCAGGCGCATCGGGTGACGAAAAGGCCAAAGGCACTGCCTTGAAATCCTCAGGCCCATCCGCCAGCTATGCGGGTCGCATTCGTGCGCGCATCAAACCCAACATTACCTTTACCGAAGATGTAGCTGGCAACCCCAAAGCCGAAGTTGAAGTTCGCACATCCCCCGATGGCACCATCCTGAGCCGCAAACTGCTGTCTAGCAGTGGCAACAAAGCATGGGACGAAGCCGTCCTCAAAGCCATCGACAAAACCGCCACCCTCCCCCGAGACGAAGATGGCCGTGTACCACCGGTTCTAGAAATCAGCTTCCGCCACAAAGATTAATTGGGGTCAAACAATTGGGGTCAGATCAACATTAATTTGGTCAATCTAAAGGGCTAAAGGCAGAGGGGGGCTTCCTCATACTGGAGTACCAGAAATCGTTCAGCCCCCCTCTGCCTTTAGCCCTTTAGATTGGAAATTAATGTTGATCTGACCCCAATTGTTTGACTTCAATTAAATGTCGTAAACGATTTCGGCTTTGCCTTGGTCGGCTTGGGCTATCCAGCTGGACAAGGCCGCATCACTTGGGAAAAATTTGGCTTGCTCGCCCAAAAGCAGTTCTGCAGATGCGGCTACGTTGTTTGCATTGCGCTCTAGTTTCAAGCGCACTGGCAAACCCCTGAATAACTCCCCTTGCTCCGTCATTTCACGTTGAGGCGGAAAGGCTTTGACGAGTTTGGCCACTTCAGGCGCACGGCCATTCACAGCAACACGCAAGAACTTGCCAAAGCGACAACGCGCTGCAGGCAAATCCCAGACTTGTTGAATGGACAAGCGGTAGCCGCCTGAGAAGCGATCGGCTTGCATCTTGGCCATCACAATGATCAGTTCATCGTCTTTGAAAAGATGGCGATTGGCGTTGATCATGGTCTCGTCGGCCGTAGCTTCCATGACAGCACTTTTGTCGTCCAGCTTAAAAAGGGCCAGCTTACCGCGTTGGGCATTGATGACGCGAAAGTCGCTCACAATGCCCGCCAACAGTTGCGGTTCGCGGCTGTCAATCAGGTCGTCAATTTTGCATTTGGCAAACAAGCGAACTTCGCGCTCTACCGCATCAAACAAATGACCTGACAAGTAAAAACCAACCGCTGTTTTTTCGTTGGTGAGCTGCTCTTTCACACCCCATGGCAAGACGTCCACCAGCTCGGGTTCTTGCGTGCTAGAGCCATGGGTATCGTCGCCCATCATGTCAAACAGGCCACCCTGGTTGGCATTGGCAGATGTGGCCGTAGAGAAATCAAAAGCGCGGTCGATAGAAGCCGCCAAGGATGCGCGATTGCGTTGCAGAGAATCAAATGCGCCCGCCTTGACCAATGCCTCGACGGTTCGTTTGTTCAAGCGGCTGCGATCGACACGCACACAAAAATCAAACAAGCTGGTAAAGAGGCCGCCCTCCTCACGCGCTTTCACAATGGCATCGATGGCCTGTTGACCCGTGCCCTTGATGGCGCCTAAACCGTAGCGAATGACTTTGTCAGAGATTGGCTCAAAGCGGTGCGTGCCGCGATTGACGTCGGGTGGATCGAAGCTGATGCCAAACTTCAAAGCATCTTCAAACAAGACCTTGAGTTTGTCGGTGTCGTCCACCTCAATGGTCATGTTGGCGCAGAAAAACTCCGCCGTGAAATGCACCTTGAGCCAACCCGTGTGATACGCCAACAAAGAATAAGCCGCCGCGTGTGATTTGTTGAAACCGTAACCTGCAAACCTTTCCATCAAGTCAAAAACTTCGTCAGCTTTGGCTTCCGACAAGCCATTGACAACCGCACCTTTGCGGAAAATTTCGCGGTGCTCGGCCATTTCTTCCGCTTTTTTCTTACCCATGGCGCGGCGCAACAAGTCGGCGCCGCCCAAGCTGTAACCGCCCAATACCTGAGCAGTTTGCATCACCTGTTCTTGGTACACCATGATGCCGTAGGTTTCG
The DNA here is from genome assembly GCA_947484245.1 of Comamonadaceae bacterium. The sequence goes on along the minus strand of CANKOT010000002.1, from coordinate 29,129 downwards.
GACAACACTTTCTCTACCAAAGGATGAGGATAGTCAATCACTTCCCGGCCGTGCTTGCGCGCTACGAAACTTGGAATCAAATCCATCGGGCCGGGTCGGTACAAGGCATTCAACGCAATCAAGTCTTCCAAGCGTGAAGGCCGCGCATCTTTCAACATGCCTTGCATGCCGCGACTTTCAAACTGGAACACAGACTCGGTGCGACCATCGGCAAACAATTTGTAGGTGGCCGTATCGTCTAAGGGAATATTTTCAAAAGCAAAGTTTTCTTGGCCCTTGTGGCGCTTCACAATCATCTCGCGCGCCAACTCCAAAATAGTCAAGGTGGCCAAGCCCAAAAAGTCAAATTTCACCAGACCAATGGCTTCCACGTCGTCTTTGTCGTACTGACTGACGGCCGATGTGCTGCCGGGCTGTTGGTACAAAGGACAAAAGTCGGTGAGCTTGCCAGGCGCAATGAGCACACCGCCCGCGTGCATGCCCACATTGCGGGTCATGCCTTCGAGTTTTTGCGCCAGCGCCAACAAAGTTTTGACTTCGTCTTCTTTTTCCAAACGCTCGGCCAAAATAGGCTCAGCCTTGATAGCGCCATCGATGGTGATGTGCTGACCTGGCTTGTTGGGAATGAGCTTGCTGATGCCATCGCAGAACATGTAACTCATGTCGAGCACACGACCTACGTCACGAATGGCCGCGCGTGCCGCCATGGTACCGAAGGTGGCAATTTGACTGACGGCATCGCGGCCGTATTTGTCTTTCACGTAGTCAATCACGCGGTCGCGATTGGTCTGACAAAAATCAATGTCAAAGTCGGGCATGGACACCCGCTCAGGATTCAAGAAGCGCTCAAACAGCAAGTTGTATTGCAGCGGATCGAGGTCGGTGATCTTCAATGAATAAGCCACCAACGAGCCTGCACCCGAGCCACGACCTGGTCCGACGGGACAGCCGTTTTTCTTGGCCCAATTGATGAAGTCACCCACGATTAAAAAGTAGCCTGGGAACCCCATGTTCAAAATGGTGTCGATCTCAAATTCCAAACGCTCGGCATAACGCTGACGCTCTGTTTCTCGCTTGGCTGCATCGGGGTATAAGTGCACCAGGCGTTCTTCCAAACCCTCAACTGACAACAAGCGGAAATAATCCTCGATGGGCATGGGCTTGCCATCGTTGACGGGCGTTGGATAGTTGGGCAATTGCGGTTTGCCCAACACTAAGGTCAAATTGCATCGCTTGGCAATTTCAACCGAGTTGGCCAAGGCACTGGGCACATCGGCAAACAGGGCCTGCATTTCGGCAGACGACTTGAAGTATTGGTCGCGCGTGAACTTGCGAACACGTCGTTGGTTGCCCAAAATTTCACCTTCAGAAATGCACACCCGAGCTTCGTGCGATTCGTAATCGTCTTGGGTCAAAAACTGAATGGGGTGCGTGGCCACCACGGGCAAGCTCAAGCGAGAGGCCAACTTAACGGCCGCCACCACATGCGCATTGTCTTCAGGTCGACCTGCGCGTTGAATTTCCAAATAGAAGCGGTGTGTGAAAATAGACGCCAATTGCAACGCAATTTCCGCAGCTCGTGACGTATCACCTTGCACCAAGGCTTGCCCCACGGGTCCGGCTTGCGCGCCAGACAAAAGAATCAAACCTTCAGACAACTCTTGCAACCACGCCAGCTTGACCACCGCATTGGTTTTCACCATGTTTTGCGTCCAGGCACGCGCCAGCAATTCGGACAGGTTCAAATAACCTTGCGAGCTTTGCACCAGCACCATGACCCGAGACAAAGCCAGTGGATCGGCACCCAAACCTTCTAAAAAGATTTCAGCGCCCAAAATGGGCTGAACGCCCTTTTCGCGAGCCGCTTTGTAAAACTTGATCGCGCCAAACAAATTGCTGAGGTCGGTGATGGCCAAAGCGGGCTGCTGATCGTCTGCCGCGGCCTGCACCACCTCGTCAATGCGACAGGTGGAATCGACAATGGAAAACTCGGAATGGAGGCGCAAATGAACAAACATGGGTCCATTGTAGAAGCTGCTTCAGATGTTTTCTACAATACAGGGGTGAACAATATTTTGAATATTTCGTCCTACAAGTTCATCCCCATCCCGGATGCAGAAGAACTTCGCCCAGTGCTTCTAGAACGCTGCTTAGAGCGCGCCCTGAAAGGCACGATTTTGTTGGCCTCTGAAGGCATCAATTTATTCTTGGCAGGCCCCGCCGAGGATGTGAGAGCTTTTGTGGCCGAACTCCACACAGATCCTAGGTTTTCTGACATCGCTCCCAAAGAAAGTTGGTCGGAAACGGTGCCATTCAAAAAAATGTTGGTCAAGGTCAAAGGCGAAATCATTCGCATGAACCATCCCACCATTCGACCCGCCGAAGGGCGTGCCCCCGCCGTCAACCCTGCCACCGCCAAAAGATGGCTCGATCAGGGCTTTGACGACAACGGCCGACCCGTGGTGATTTTGGACACCCGCAATGATTACGAAGTGGACGAAGGCACCTTCAAGGGCGCGATAGATTGGCGCCTCACCAAATTCACAGAGTTTCCCGAAGCCTTGCGGGCGCACAAAGAAGAGCTGCAAGACAAAACCATCATCAGCTTTTGTACCGGCGGCATTCGCTGCGAAAAAGCTGCCATCTTCATGCAACAAAATGGTCTGCCCCACACTTACCAGTTAGAGGGCGGCATCTTGAAATATTTTGAAGAGACCGATGGCTCGCACTACGACGGCGGTTGTTTTGTATTCGACGAACGCCGCGCTGTGGATCTAGAATTAGAAACAGTGAAGCCCAACAAAGGGCTTGTTTAAATCAAGCGCGCAATTTCGCAGCGATTGCCACCACGCGCTCACCATAAGCCTTGGCGGTGTCCAAGTCACCTTGCGGAATTTCTTCAGCAGGACTGGTAGGGCCCACTTGTGCCATCACACCAGAGTTGGACCCAATGCGGTTCACCGTGCCGTCGTTCATGGCAGGTTGACCTACCCAAATCATGCCTTGCTGCATCGCCAATGTGATGAAGTATTGCAGGGTCGACAGCTTGTCGCCGCTAGGGCTTGCGGAGATGGTAAAACCAGCCGCCACTTTGTCTTTCCAAGCGCCGCTGAACCAACGCTTGGACGAAGCATCTGCAAATTTCTTAAACTGCCAAGAAGCCATGCCCATGTAAGTGGGTGATCCAAAGATGATGGCATCAGCGGCATCCAATGCAGCCCAATCGGCATCGGTGATGTTGCCGTCTGCATCGATGGCGATCAAGGCTGCATTGGCGCCTTGTGCCACGAATTGCGCCACGCGCTGTGTGTGACCGTAACCTGAGTGATAAATAACAACTGATTTAGCCATGAGAGTGCTCCAAACAAAAATAAAAAAACAGCTTCTTTCGGCTTAAGAAGCCAAGTCAAAAACCAAGACCTCGGCATTTTTGCCGTGGGCCAGTTCAAGATTCGATTCAGCTTGAATGAGTGCAGCATCGCCACCCCTCAAAGCTTGTCCATTGACCTGCAGTTCGCCGCGAATGAGGTGCACATAAGCTTTGCGCGCTGGGTTCAATGTCAGTGAAGCTTTTTCTTCACCATCCAACAGTCCTGCGTACAAGGTTGCGTCGGCAGAAATCTGCACAGCATCACCTTCACCTTGGGGCGATGCCACCACTTTCAAAGCGCCACGTTTGGTGGCTGAAGGGACTGTTTTTTGTTCGTAGCTGGGCGCAATGCCGGTCACATTGGGCTCAATCCAAATTTGGAAAAAATGTGTGTTCTGACCTTCGGCATGGTTAAACTCGCTGTGCATCACGCCTTTGCCTGCGCTCATGCGCTGAATATCCCCGGGTGGAATGCCTTTCACGTTGCCCATGCTGTCTTTGTGAGCCAAGTTGCCCGACAACACATAGCTGATGATTTCCATGTCTTTGTGACCATGGGTGCCAAAACCAGTGCCGGGGGCAATGCGGTCTTCGTTGATGACGCGCAAATTACCCCACCCCATGAAAGCAGGGTCGTAATAGCCAGCAAAGGAAAAACTGTGAAAGGATTTGAGCCAGCCATGGTCGGCATAGCCACGGTCTGCGGAACGGCGAATTTGAATCACTTTGTGGCTCCTGTTTGAAACATTCAATGGCTGTACTTTATATTGCAATAGTTTCAATGCAAGCATCATTATTTGTCGTTATCATTCAAATTATTTGAATCTAAAAACATGTCCGCCTCGCCTCATGACCTCCTCACCCCCGATGCCCTTAGCATGCTGCTGGCCATCGAAGAGACTGGCAGCTTTGCAGCCGCTGCTAGGCAAAGAGGTCTGGTACCCAGCGCCTTGACCTACCGGATCAGGCAAATTGAAGACGCGCTGGATGTCTTGTTGTTCGACCGCAGCAGCCGGCAAGCCAAACCCACCGAAGCTGGCAAAGAATTGCTCAGAGAAGCCAAGCGACTCCTTCAAGATGTGGACGCTTTGGCCAACCGGGTGAAACGTGTGGCCACGGGTTGGGAATCGGTCCTGACGCTGGCAGTAGACAGCATCATCTCCCGGTCGGTCGTCATGGAAATTTGCGAAGGCTTCTTGGCACTTAAGCCACCCACCCGCTTGCGCATTCGATACGAAACGCTGTCGGGCACCTTGGCCGCGCTCAAATCAGGTCAAGCCGATTTGGCCATTGGCGTGTTGATGTCGGCAACAAGCCACCCAGAATTGCTGCACGAAAGCCTAGGGCATATTGGTTTTGTCTATGCCGTCGCACCCCATCACGCCTTGGCCATGGCCCCAGAACCTTTGACGGACTCTATGATTCAACAACACCGCGCTGTGGCGGTTGCAGACTCGGTGCCGCGTGGTGAAGGCGTCACCATTGGCCTTTTGGGCGGACAAGATGTTTTAACGGTGCCAGACATGCCCTCGAAGCTGGAAGCCCAACTCAGGGGCCTGGGTGGTGGCTTCTTGCCCGAAAGCATGGCCAAGCCTTATTTGGAAAGTGGTCGCTTAGTGGCCAAAAAGGTCAGCCGCGTTCCGCGCATCAGCCTCGTGGAATATGCTTGGCGCAATCCCAACGGCAAAAGCCTGGGCCATGCCTTGAGTTGGTGGCTGTCTCAGTTGAGTCAAGACAGAACCAAACAGGCATTGCTCCAACCCCACCATCGCGTGTAGAGTAGCCCCATGACAAAAACAATCCCTCAGACAAAACCTGTTCAAAATTTCGCCATCATCGGGGCTGGCATGGCAGGCATTGCCTGCGCTCGCACACTCATGCAAGCGGGTCACCGCGTGACGGTGTTTGAGAAAAGCAGAGGCGCCAGTGGCCGCATGTCAACACAGGCTACAAGCTTTGGCAATTTCGACCATGGCGCCCAATATTTCACGGTTCGCGACGAACGCTTTGCGCAAGCCCTGGCCACCACGCCCAACACTTGCAAGCCCTGGAGCGCCAACGCAGTGCGCGTGCTCGATGCCATGGGTCGCTTGGTTGAAGCTGCTCGCCATACACAAGACAAACATTGGGTGGCCACACCGGGCATGAACGCTTTGGTCAAAGCCTGGGCTCAGCCCTTGGTGCAAAACGACAGCATTCACTTTCAGTCCAAAGTCATCAAAATTGAACGCGACACCTTGCACCCCGAACTTTGGCAGCTGCACAGCGAAGAGCCAGAAGGTGCCCAATCGGTGTTCAGTGGTTTTGACCAAGTGCTCTTGGCCGTGCCTTCCGATCAAGCCATCGAATTGCTGCGAATCTCCAAAATCAAAATGGAAAATGCGGCGGCCTTGTCGAAAGTTCAAGTGGCACCTTGCTGGACACTCATGCTGGCATTTCCCAATGCGGCCCAACCCGGCCTCATCACCCTAGGACCCCAGTGGAATGCAGCAAGAAGCGTTCACCACCGCGTTGCTTGGTTGGCCCGTGAATCTTCCAAGCCAGGGCGTGATCTCATTGAACGCTGGACCATTCAGGCCAGCGCTGCTTGGTCACAAGAACATTTGGAAGACGCTCCAGAGCGTGTTAAAGCCAAATTGCTCAGAGCCTTTTCTGAAATTACAGGCATTCGCGCTACACCGGCACACTCCGAAGTGCACCGCTGGCGCTATGCCAAAACATTGCAACCCCTTGGCGCACCTTACATGCTGAGTCAAAAACAAGGCATCGGTTTGTGCGGCGATTGGTGCATGGGTCACCGCGTAGAAGATGCCTTCGTTTCCGGTCTAGAACTGGCGCTGGCTGCAATTTAAGTTGGAATGAATCGCGGCAGATTTGCGCCCTCACCCACCGGTGAGTTGCATGCTGGCTCAATGGTGGCAGCATTGGCCAGTTGGCTTGATGCCAAGGCGATGCAGGGCGATTGGTGGGTGCGCATGGAGGATCTCGATCTGCCACGTTGCATTGACGGCGCAGCCAACAACATGCTTCAACAACTCTCTGTGTGCGGACTCCATTCAGACGCTGAAGTTGCCTACCAATCTAAGCGCAACGCGCTGTACGAACAAGCCCTTCAACAACTGATTGAAAAAGGCTTGGCCTATCCTTGCGCATGCACACGCAAAGAAATCGAAGAACAACAATGGGCCATGGGCTTGGGCGTAGCGCGTCACAAAGACTTGGTTTATCCGGGCACCTGCCGAAACGGCTTGAATGGCAAAGCTGCTAGAGCTTGGCGTTTCAATGTCGCCCATTGGAGCCTATTGCGAGGTACGCCAGAGGTGCATTGGCACGACAGGCGTTTGGGCCCGCAATCGCAAAATGTGTTGCATGAAGTCGGCGATTTCGTTTTAAAGCGCGCCGATGGTTTGTGGGCCTACCAACTGGCGGTGGTGGTTGACGATGCTGCACAAAGCATCACGCATGTGGTGCGCGGCGAAGACTTAAGGGACAACACAGCTAGGCAGCTCTTGCTGCAAGAAGCATTGAAATTGGACCCTCCGCATTACCTGCACACGCCCTTGGTTCTGGGCGCCAATGGTGAAAAACTCTCCAAGCAAAATGGCGCCACCCCTTTGGATTTAAGTTCAAGCAAGGCTACCTGTCTGGCGATGCAGGCTGCCGCTAGCGCACTGGAATTAAGTCACTTGGCGCCATTCATTGACGGCTCCATGCAGCCAGAAGTGGCCAAGGCCATTTGGACTCAGGAATGGGCTCAGAAGTATCCCTTCGCCACCCCTTAAAATCGACGCATGACTTCTGACTCTGCCAATCAAGCACCTGCCTCGGTCGCTTTTCCCAAAAACATCAAAAGCTTTGTCAAACGTGCGGGTCGCACCACGACAGGCCAAGCCAAGGCTTTTGAAGTTTGGGGTCCACAGTATTTACTCAGCTATGCGCCAGAGCCATTGAACATGGCCAAAGCGTTTGCATTAGATAGATTAGATGGCAAAGAAACAGCCTCGGTCATTCTAGAGATTGGCTTTGGCATGGGTGAAGCCACTGCGCACATTGCCAAAGTTCGCCCCAATGATCACTTCTTGTGCTGTGAAGTACACGAACCCGGTGTGGGCGCCTTGCTCAAACGCATTGGCGAGCAAGACATTCACAACATTCGCATCTTGCAACACGATGCCGTGGAAGTGATCGACAACATGCTGCCCTTGGCTTCACTGGATGGCGTACACATTTTCTTTCCCGACCCTTGGCACAAGTCGCGCCACAACAAACGCAGACTCATTCAAACACCTTTGATTGCCAAACTGGCGGCGCGCCTCAAACCTGGGGCTTACATTCACTGCGCCACCGATTGGGAACCCTATGCTGTTCAAATTTTGGAAGTATTGAGTGCAGAGCCAATTTTGAAAAATACGGCTTCTAGCGATCGGGGTGGCTACGCCGTCAAACCAGATTACCGCCCTCTCACCAAGTTTGAAAATCGCGGTTTGAAATTAGGGCATGGTGTGTGGGATGTCGTCTTTCACCGCATTTAAACCGCTCGTTAAAAATGGTGTGGGGCCCAGTACAGTGGGCATTCCCTCAAACACCACGCTGCCTGCGATTGAATTTTTAGCCACCAAGTTCAGCACCATTTCGCTTGCACAATGGCAGCAGCGGTTTGAAGCTGGTGAGATTCTGAACGCGATTGGGCGCGTCATGTCGCCACAAGACAGCTTGATTCGCGAGTCGCACCTTCACTATTACCGCCGCATTGAGAACGAACCTGAATTACCCTTCAAAGCGCAAATCATTTTTCAGGATCATCATTTGGTAGTGGCAGACAAACCGCACTTCATGCCCGTCACCCCAGGCGGACGGTATGTGCAACAAAGCTTGTTGGTACAACTTAAACAGCAATTGAATTTGCCAGAGCTTTCACCTGTGCATCGCATCGATCGCGAGACGGCTGGCTTGGTGTTATTTAGCGTTCGTGCGCAAGATCGCAATGCTTACCAAGCGATGTTCAGACTTCGAGAAGTTGAAAAAACCTACGAAGGTATTGCCGGAGCACCCGAGACTTCGAATCAATACCCAACGTTTCCACGCACTCACAAAAGCATGATGATGGAAGACACGCAATTTTTCAGAATGCGTGAAGTGGCAACTCACGAATATCCTGACGCTGCGAATTACAACAGTGAGACTTGGATTGATTGCATTGAGCGGCTTGACGTCAACGACGCTGCAAGGCCAACAAGCGAAACGACTCCAAAGTCATTGGCGAGGTACCTTTTGAAGCCCATCACAGGTCAACGCCACCAATTGCGTGTTCACATGAACGCATTAGGCTTGCCCTTGTTAGGTGATCAGTTTTATCCAGTGGTCAAGCACCGCGCCAAAGAGCCAGATAAGCCAGATAAGCCAGATGATTTCAACTCGCCCTTGCAACTTCTAGCCAAGACGATCAGCTTCCAAGATCCATTGACCGGTGCTTTCAGAACTTTTGAGAGTGAAAGGCAGCTGACACCCAGTTCATCCTAAATCGGACAATCTCTTTCAATCGCCGAACAGAAAAGCCTCTATGGTTTATCGTTGTCCATCATGGACAGACACTTTATCCTTGGTCAACCCACCTAAACGAGAGTGCACACGGCCGCCCGTACCATGACCAGTGCAAACAAAATTTCATTGGGGCGTGGCGCATCCTGAATGCCTACTTCCATGCTGTTGAAGTGACTGCGCACATAACAAGCATGGATGTAATGCAAGGGCACCATGATGCGATAACCAGCACTTGCAACCGCCTTGTTTGCAGGCACTATGGCCTTAGGCTCACCCAATGCTGCGCGCATAGCCTATCCACCTGCTTCATGCCAAACGGCCCCATGCTCCATTTCGCCATTGACCCCTACGATGGCCGCTTTGCTGTACACCTCGACATTCTCTTTGCCAAGGGTGTCTATCAGTTCTTGCGCTAAAAGTTTGCCCAGTGTGCGCAACTCGGCCATGAAAGGCATCAAATCAGGCTCATAACGTCCCGCATACGGATTTTCAATCACAGCGCAAGCTGCCGCCAACTTCAGAGGCACTTCGGCAACAGGACCCCCTTCATGGTATTGCGTTTCAATGATCAAGCTGCGTTTGCGAATTTTGATGAGAGACATTTTGAGCCTTGCGTGAATCACTGATTACTGCTTAGGAATTTTGGCATTGTTGACCACCTGAATCCACTTTTGTGTTTCAGAGGTCACCATGTTTTTCATCTCATCCGAAGTGCTGCCGCGAACATCGCCCCCCATCTCCTCCAAACGTGCCTTGACGTGAGGAAGTTGAATGGCTTTTAAAGTTTCTGCGTTCAATTTGTCAATGACAGGTTTGGGCGTACCGGCAGGGGCCATCAAGCCAGCCCAAGAGCGCACATCGTAGCCAGTCACCCCTTGCTCGGCAACTGTTGGCACATCAGGCAATCCAACCCAGCGCTGAGGGCCGGTTGCCGCAATGGCTTTCAGTTTGCCCGCTTTGATGTTGGTTAGCACAGCTGTTGGCGGGGCAATGATGAAGGGCACATCACCCGCCAACAAAGCGGTAATAGAACCTGCATCACCGCGATAAGGCACGTGGAGCAAATCGACTTTGGCCATGCTGGCCAGCAACTCGCCCGCCAAATGGTGGGTAGAACCAATGCCTGCAGTGCCGTATGCAATTTTTCCTGGATTGGCCTTGGCCTGATTCAAGAGTGCAGGGAAATTAGCAATCTTGTTTTCTGCGTTGATCACAATCAAAAATGGAAAATAAGTGATCGTGCTGACCATCTCAAAATCTTGAACTGTTTTGTAATTGAGGTTGTTGTAAATGGCACCTGCTACGGCATGACCGCCCGTTGCAAGCAGCAAGGTATAGCCATCAGGTTTGGATTTGGCCACGGTCGTGGCGGCAATCGTGCCGCCCGCACCAGCCTGCGCCTCAACCACGACTGCTTGGCCTACACTTTTTGATATTTCAGAGCCCACAGCACGTGCAATGGCATCTGCATTGCCACCCGGCGCAAAGCCTTGCATGATTTTGATATTTTTATCGGGGTAGGTTTGTGCAAGCGCGGCACCACTGACTAGCAAGGCCAGCATCAAGGTCTTTTTCAAGAAGTTGGTTTTTGAGTTTTCAAGTTTCATCATTTGTCTCCATCAAAATTAAACATAAAAATCCTTCTTACTGAGGATTCAATACAATTTTCCCAAGGGTCTCGCCTTTGTCCAAAATAATGTGCGCTTGAACAACTTCGCTCAAGGACATGACCATTGGCAAAGGCGCGCGAATTTTTCCGGACGCCATCAAATCAATCGCTTGTTGCATCAATTGACGGCGATTGTTTTCGTTTTCATCAAAGGTATGCATTGAGAAGCAACGAATGCCCAAACTTTTGGACAGCAACTCTCGCATCACAGAAAAAACATCCACACTGGGTTGGCCAGTGATGACGTTGAATGAAATGGCTGTACCAAGTGGGCTTAAACTTCGCATGCATGCAGGGAAATAAGCACCGCCTAAGTGGTCATACGCCAAATTGACGCCCAAGCCTGCCGTGGCTTTCAAGACGTCTTCGCACAGCGTCTCAGGATTTGAGTCAAGCACCACATCGAAACCATTGACCAGAGCAAAGTCTCTTTTCAGGGCGGTGCGTGCAGTTCCGATGGTTTGAAACCCATAAACTCTAGCCAGTTGAGACAACATCCCGGCAACGCCCCCAGCAGCACCCGTGATCAAGAGGGCCCTTTTTTCTGCTGCAGGACTCAAATTGGCACTTTGCAACAAAGCCAAAGCCAGTTGCAAGTTAGGCAAACTCAACGCATCCCGAAATGAAATACTGCTGGGTAGAAAGTAAGGTTTACTTTGTGGCACCGCAATGGATTGCACATAACACCCACCCCGCTGCGCCAAGTCTCGAGAACTGAGCAACACTCGCTCGCCCACGCGCGCTTGACTGACGCCCTCACCCACCGCGTCAATGATGCCCGACAACTCAGCACCAGGGGTTGCAGGCAATGGCGGCATCCATTTGTAAATGCCCTGACGCATGAGCACGTCGGGCCGGCCCACGCCAATCGCCATGGCTTTGATTCTGACCTCACCCGACTTGGGAGATGGCTCCGCCACCTCTTCAAGTTGCAGAGCTTCAGGCCCACCTGGCTGATGGATGCGGACGATTTGCATAAAGTGTCGACTTGAATTGAAGCTTAAGGACCCGCTTTGCCTTTAATGCTGCGCGACGATCTTGTTCACCAAGGTGCCAATGTGCTCAATTTCAACTTCACACACGTCTCCAGGCTTCATAAACTTAGGTGGCTTGCGGCTCCAACCCACGCCCGCAGGTGTGCCTGTTGCAATGACATCTCCAGGCATCAACGTGAAAATGGTGGAGGCATAGCTGATTAACTTGGCGATGGGGAAAATCATGTGCCCCGTGTGACTAGACTGCTCCACCACACCATTCAAACGCGTGATCAACTTCAGTTCTTGATTGGGCTTGATTTCATCCGCTGTGACCATCCAAGGACCAAAGCCACCTGTGGACTCAAAGTTTTTGCCCGACGCAATTTGCTTAGCGTGGAATTGCCATTCGCGAATGCTGCCGTCGTTGTAGCAAGAGTAGCCGGCCACATGATCGAACGCATTTTCTTCTTTGATAAAGCGACCAGGCTTGCCAATGATGACCGCCAACTCGCCTTCCCAATCTAAACTATTTGAAACATCGGGGCACACAATGCCTTGATTGTGTGCCACTTGAGAGCGCCAGACACGCAAGAAAATGGGCGGCTCTTCAGACAGTTCTCTGTGCATGCCTGCTGCCAGAACCTCTTGGTGGTGGTCCATGTAATTGCGCACAGCGCAAATGATTTTTTCTGGCTCAGGAATGACTGGCAAGAAAGTAACCTCACTCAATTTGGCTGATGGTTTTTTGCCAGCCACGTGGTCTTTGGCTTTGAGATATTCACCCGATCCAATGTAGGCCGCCAAATTGGCAAACTGGGGCATTTCTTTGCCCAGGTCGATCACATCGTCTTGCCCAAGCACGGCACCCCATGTGGGCCCATTTGCGCCAATGAAAGAAAGTAATTTCATGTTGATTCTCTTAATGAATGAAAAGGGTTATTTGAATGTGGCAGCTTGCCAGTCTTCAATGAGTTTGAAGGTGGGGTCGCTTCTGCAGATGGCTTCTGTTTCACGCAGCAGTGTTTCGTCGTCCTTGGTCAGATCTAAGGGATCTCCGTGAGGCTGAGAAATATAGAAAGGCATGTCGATGTAAATCTCAACCGTATTGCCTTCTGGGTCTGCAAAGTAAACAGACAATGCATTGCCATGGTTCAAAGGCAAAATTCGACTTGCACCAAGTGCTTCTGCAGACTTTTTCAAATCTCTTAAATGCTGAATAGAGGGCACTGCAAAAGACAACTGCATCACAGTGCTAAAGGTTGCATCGGCCGGCCGACCTCCTGCAATGACCAGTTGGTGATGTTGATCGGGGCTGGCACTCAAAAACACCAAAGGTGCTTTGAATGTTTTGCCCACACCTCGGTCTGTTTCGACCAAACCAAAAACAGTTTTATAAAAATGCACCATCTTGTCGACATCGGTGGCATAAACGCCAAAATGAGACAGAGTGGGTCGACTTACTTTCAGCATACAGGCCTCCAAATATCAATGCGTATCTTGATGCCACTGCGCCAAAGCTTTAAGAGCATTTTTTTGCGTACTCAAGACATGTTCTTGGTGAAGCTCTTGTGCGGTGGCAATATCCCGTTTCAGGACAGCACGCATCAAAACTTTGTGCTCTTCGCTTTTGCGTTTGATCACAGTCCTGTAGCGCGCTGAGATGTGGCGGTACCTTTCTGCTTGGTCAAACAGACTGCTGCTGCTCAACACCATTCGCTCTGAAGGACAAGCACTCATCATGGCAGCATGAAAAGCACGGTGAAGTGCACTCCATTCAGCATTCAAGACCACGGGGCCTTCTGGCAACCTGCTTTCAAGTTTTTCAAGCACGTGGAAACTGGCAATGACTTGCGCCTCCCAATCGTCATCGCCATTCTTCATAGACTGCTCTAAGGTGGGCAGATCAATTAGCAAACGCATGCTGGTGATGTCTTGCAGATCAACATCAGAAACCAATGCCACACGAAAACCTTTGCGATCGTCAGAGCGCACCAAGCCTTCCTCGGCAAGCCTGTTCAGCGCCTCTCTGATCGGGCTAGATGACAAGCCATAGGTCTGCTGCAAATGCTCTACTTTCAGCTTTGTGCCAGGCAAATAAGCCAATGACAAAACATCTTGCCGAAGCGAGGTGAGGGCAATTTCGATGGCCGTGGGATTTTGATTTTTATCCATAAATTGAATTTTATGCATAAAAATAAAGTAAAGCACAGTGCGGATTACCCTCGAAATGAAGGCTTCGAGCAAATCTTGGCCGAGAAATGTTGGTGAACAAGTCCATCATGTGTGCGGATTATTCTTGGCCTGAACGCATCTAACAGCCATAATAGCTGTTACATCCATTTAAAGGGCTTTTTCATGCTCACAATGACTTCACTTGCTGCACAAAATCAGTTCGGCACCCTTATCGATACTTCACAACGCCAGCCAGTCGCGGTGACCAGGCGCGGCCGCCCAGTTGCTGTTGTTCTCTCATATGAGGACTACAAAGCCGTTACACAAACCATTCCCTTGCATGTTGCTGAACTGATCAGTGAGAACTACGCGCTTCGCGGAAAAGATGCGTCAGATGCGATGCGCCAACATCTTTCAAAAATGAGCAATCAAGCCGAACAAGATGGTCTGAACGAAGCAGATATTGCGCGAATGCTGAATGAAAAGTAAACCTGCCTACATCGTCATTGACACCAATGTATTGATCAGCGCAGGTTTATTGCCACATTCTAAGTCTGCCCAAGTACTTGCCATAGCAGTTGAGCGTTTTGTCATTGCACAAAACGAGGCCACTTGGCATGAACTTGAAACAAGAATTGCGCGCCAGAAATTCGACCGCTATTTTGAGAAAGATGGACGCCTAAAGCACCTGATCCAAATTGCACAATCCATCAAACGGTTTGAATCAATTGCACAGATCCAATACAGTCGCGATCAAACCGACAATAAGTTCCTGGAACTAGCAGTTGACTCGCAATCGAGCATCATCATTTCGGGCGATCCAGACTTGAAAAATATTCAAGCGTTTGAGGGCATCGAAATTTTATCGCCCTCAATTTTCTTTGATCGATTTCAAAATGCGATCACATAGTACTCAGCAATTTACAAACGCTCAGCCACCCACGCCTGCACGCTTGCCAATGCCGCATTCAGGGTGGTGGCATCGGCACCACCCGCCATGGCCATATCAGGCTTGCCGCCACCCTTGCCACCCACTTGCTGGGCCACAAAATTGACCAACTCGCCCGCTTTCACTTTGCCGGTAGTGTCAGAAGTGACGCCTGCCGCCAATTGAACTTTGTCGCCCTCGACAGCGGCCAACACAATGACGGCTGATTTCAGCTTGTCCTTCAACTTGTCCATGGTGTTGCGCAATGTTTTGGCATCTGCGCCAGGCAACAATGCGGCCAGCACTTTGACGCCCTTCACATCAGCCGCTTGCGTCATGAGTTCATCACCTTGTGACGAAGCCAATTTGCCTTTGAGCGCCGCCATTTCTTTTTCCAAAGATTTCACTTGGTCCAAGACTTGGGCAATGCGGCTGTTCAATTCAGCAGGTGATGCTTTCAAGCTACCTGCAGCCTTAGATACGGTAGCCTCCAAAGATTGCAAGTACGCC
Organism: Comamonadaceae bacterium; assembly: GCA_947484245.1. Next base: position 13,962 of record CANKOT010000002.1, on the reverse strand, counting down.
AATGCATTGCCGCCGGTCACAGCCTCAATGCGGCGCACGCCAGCAGCCACGCCACTTTCGGCCACCACTTTGAACAAGCCAATGTCACCTGTGCGATTCACGTGAACGCCACCGCACAGTTCACGACTGGTGCCAATGTCGAGCACGCGCACGGTCTCGCCGTACTTCTCGCCAAACAACATCATGGCGCCCGTTTTTTGCGCAGACTCAATGTCCATCACGCGCGCTTGCGTAGCGGGGTTCGCCCAAATTTCTTGATTCACTTTGGCTTCAATGGCCAAGATTTGTTCATCCGTGATGGGGGCGTTGTGCGCAAAGTCGAAACGAGTGCGCTCGGCATTTACCAAGGAGCCTTTTTGTTGCACGTGGTCGCCCAACACTTCGCGCAAAGCTTTATGCATCAAGTGGGTGGCCGAGTGATTGCGAACAGTGGCTGTTCGCATTTCTGTATTGACCTGCGCCTGTACAGCATCGCCCAACTTGAGGCTGCCTTGAGACAGAACACCATGATGGCCAAACACATCGGCTTTGATTTTCAATGTGTCTTCAACGTCAAACCAAGCGCCAGCTGTTTGCAACAAACCTTGGTCGCCAACTTGGCCGCCCGACTCTGCATAAAAAGGTGTGGTGTCCAACACCACCACGCCGTTTTGACCGGCCTTGAGTTCTGTGGCTGGCGTGCCATCCACATACAGCGCCAACACCTTGGCGGTGGCTTGGAATTCGTCGTAACCCACGAAGGTGTTGCCAGCACCTGTGTATTCCAGTGCGCGGTCCATTTTGAATTTGCCAGCCGCACGAGCTTGGGATTTTTGGCGTTCCATAGCAGCCGCAAAGCCTGCTTCGTCCACGCTCAAATCGCGCTCGCGGCAAACGTCTGCTGACAAGTCCAAAGGGAAGCCATAGGTGTCGTGCAATTTGAAGGCCACATCACCCGACAACACTTTAACGCCACCTTCGAGGGCTGAATCCAAAATTTGCATGCCCACTTCAAGGGTTTCAAAGAAGCGCTCTTCTTCGGCCTTCAAGATGTCGGTGATGCGTTTTTCTTGCGATGCCAAGCTGGGGTATGCAGCGCCCATCAACTTCACAAGGTCAGGCACCAGCTTGTGGAAGAACGGCGTTTTTTGACCCAGCTTATAACCATGACGAATAGCGCGGCGAACGATGCGGCGCTGAACATAACCACGGCCTTCGTTGCTAGGCACGACGCCATCGCTGACCAAAAAGGCCGTAGCGCGAATGTGGTCGGCAATGACGCGCAATGATTTGTTTTGCAAATCTGTACAGCCCGTTTCCCGCGATGCTGCTTTGATCAAAGCATCAAAAATATCGATCTCGTAGTTGCTGTGCACGTGTTGCAAAATGGCGGCCAAACGCTCAAGGCCCATGCCGGTATCGACACAGGGTGCTGGCAAGTTATTCAAGCTGCCGTCGGGCTGCATGTCGAACTGCATGAACACGTTGTTCCAAATTTCAATGTAACGATCGCCGTCTTGCTCGGGGCTGCCAGGAGGGCCGCCGGCCACTTCGGGGCCGTGGTCGTAAAAAATTTCAGAGCAAGGACCACAAGGGCCAGTGTCGGCCATCATCCAGAAATTGTCGGACATGTAGCGTCCGCCTTTGTTGTCACCAATGCGTACCACGCGCTCGGGGGGCAGGCCAATTTCTTTGGTCCAGATGTCGTAGGCTTCGTCATCTTCAATGTAGACCGTAGCCCACAATTTGTCGGCAGGCAATTTGTAAACTTGCGTGAGCAATTCAAAAGCCCACTTCAAACTGTCGCGTTTGAAATAGTCGCCAAAACTCCAATTGCCCAACATTTCAAAGAAGGTGTGGTGGCGCGCGGTGTAACCCACGTTTTCCAAATCGTTGTGTTTGCCGCCAGCGCGCAAACAGGCTTGAACCGAGGCTGCGCGCACATAACTTCGCTTGTCCGTGCCCAGGAACACGTCCTTGAACTGAACCATGCCTGAGTTAGTGAACATCAAAGTGGGATCGTTGCCAGGCACCAAAGGGCTGGAAGACACCACGGTGTGACCTTTGGACGCAAAAAAGTCGAGGAAGGTTTTGCGAATATCAGCAACAGAAATGACAGGTGTGCTCATGGCAGGGGTATCTTTGTGAAAGCCAAACGGGGCTCAACTTTCCATTATAAGATTGCGGCAAGTGCAAAATAGGCCTACCCAACAACAGATTCCCATCAAGGAGACCCTCATGGACATGAAAACTTCACCTTTGGCGCTGCTCAAAGACCCCAGCCTTCTCAAGACCGATGCCCTCATCAATGGCCAGTGGGTCAAAGGCCAAAGCCGTTTTGATGTGAATGATCCTGCAACAGGGGCTAAATTGGCTGATGTGGCCAATTTAGGCGCGCCAGAAGCAGAAGCTGCCATTGCAGCCGCCAATGCCGCCTTGCCCGCTTGGCGCGGTAAGACCAGCAAAGAGCGCAGCATCTTGCTTCGCAAGTGGTATGACTTGCTGTTGGCCAACGTCGACGATTTGGGCCGCCTCATGACCGCCGAGCAAGGCAAACCTTATGCGGAAGCCAAAGGTGAAGTGATGTACGGTGCCAGCTTTGTCGAGTGGTATGCCGAAGAAGCCAAACGCGTCAATGGCGAAACCTTGCCCCAGTTTGACAACACCCGTCGCCTGATGGTCATCAAGCAGCCTATCGGTGTTTGTGCTGCCATCACGCCTTGGAACTTCCCCTTGGCCATGATCACGCGCAAAGTGGCTCCCGCTTTGGCGGCTGGCTGCACCGTGGTCATCAAGCCTGCCGAACTCACACCCCTCACAGCTTTGGCAGCAGCCGAATTGGCCATTCGCGCTGGCATTCCTGCTGGCGTCATCAACATGCTCACCGCCGATTCAGACAACAGCATTGCCGCAGGCAAAGTGTTCTGCTCAAGCGACATTGTTCGCCACATCAGCTTCACGGGCAGCACCGAAGTAGGCCGAATTCTGATGGCGCAATCAGCACCCACAGTGAAAAAACTGTCCCTCGAACTAGGCGGCAATGCACCCTTTATTGTGTTTGACGATGCCGACATCGACAGCGCCGTCGAAGGCGCCATGGCCAGCAAGTACCGCAATGCTGGCCAGACCTGCGTGTGCGCCAACCGCATCTACGTGCAAGAGTCTGTGTACGACGCGTTTGTGCAAAAGTTTGCAGCCAAAGTGAAGGCTTTGAAAGTGGGCAATGGCTTTGAAGAGGGTGTGGTGCAAGGCCCGCTCATTGAGCCCGCCGCATTGGAGAAGGTCACACGCCACGTGGAAGACGCCAAAGCCAAAGGTGGCGTGGTGTTGGCCGGCGGCAAGGCCTTGAATGGCCAGTTCTTTGAACCCACCGTGATTGGCAACGCCACTTCAGACATGCTGTGCGCACGCGAGGAAACCTTTGGTCCCTTCGCACCCGTCTTCAAATTCAAAACCGAACAAGAAGCCATCGATGCCGCCAACAACACAGAGTTTGGTTTGGCCAGTTATTTTTACAGCCGCGATGTTGGCCGAATTTTCCGCGTCAGTGAAGGTTTGGAATACGGCATGGTTGGTATCAATGTGGGCATCATCGCTACCGAGCATGTCCCCTTTGGCGGCGTGAAGCAATCGGGCTTGGGCCGCGAAGGCTCGCGCCACGGTATGGAAGAGTACCTCGAAATGAAGTACTTGTGCATGGGCGATATTCTGAAATAAATTCTGCCCCAATTGTTTTGAATCCTTCTCACCTTCAATGGAGCGCTAAATGAAAATTGGTATCGCTGGAATTGGCAAAATGGGCAATGCCATTGGTTCCCGTTTGTTGGGTTTGGGCTATTCGGTCACTGTGTGGAATCGATCATCCGACAAAGCCAGCGCACTCCTCAGTGCAGGCGCGCAATGGGCCAGCTCTCCCAAGTTGTTGGCTGAGTCTGTTGACACTGTCATCACACTGCTCACCAACGAAGCGGCCATCGATGATGTCTATTCAGGCACAGACGGCCTTTTGTCTGGCGCCGTGAAACACGTCACCTTCATTGACATGAGCACCGTCAGCCCCACAAAACCGCCTGAGTTGGCTTTGCGAGTGCAAGCCGTAGGTGCCGCCTATTTAGAGTGTCCCGTGGGTGGCAGTATCGGCCCGGCCAAGGAAGGTAAATTGCTGGGATTTGTGGGAGGTGCCGCAGCCGATCTGGCCAAGGTTCAATCTTTGCTCGACCAAATGTGCAAACGGGTTGAACACGTAGGCACCTTCGGCGCCGGATCGACCATGAAGATGGCCGTCAATTTGCCTCTGATGGTTTACTGGCAAACCTTGGGCGAAGCACTGTCTTTGATTGATCACCTCAAACTCGATCCCCAAAGAGTGGTCGACATTTTGTCTGAGAGTTCAGGCGGCCCCAACATGTTGAAGGTGCGCGGTCCCTTGCTGGTGCAAGCCTTAGGTCATCAGAACAATGACACGGTGACGGTGGACGTTGCCACCATGCGCAAAGACATGCGAACCATGCTTGCTTTGGGCCAAACAAACCGCAGAGAGTTGCCTTTGACAAGCATTGCTCTGGAGAAGTTCAACCAAGCCGCTGAATCGGGCCTCGATGGCAAAGACTGCACACAATTGCCAGTATGGTGGCTTGGCCAAGGCGGTCACTCAAAGTGACGCCTTGGCATGTAAAGCTTAGTCGAGCTTCATCTCACGGATGATGCCTCTAAACTGATCCATTTGCTTGCGCAACATGGCATCTTGCGCAGCAGGTGTAGAGCCTACACCTTCAGCGCCCAAATCATTGAGTCGCTTCACCACATCGGGGTGCTTGACTGCCGCAATGATTTCTTTGTTCAAACGGTCAATGATGTCTTTGGGTGTTTTGGCGGGAGCAAACACACCATTCCAGCCTTCTAATTCCAAATTGGGGAAACCCAACTCCTTCACGGTGGGCACATCAGGCAAACCAGGAATGCGCTTGGAAGCTGTTGTGGCCAAAGCTTTCAAGGTGCCGGCTTTGACTTCAGCCAAAGAAGAAGACAACTGATCGCCGCCCACTTGCAACCTGCCTGCCAAAAGCTCTTGCTTGAGAGGCGCAGCACCTTTGAAGGGAATGTGCTCCATGCTGATGCCAGCTTCTTTTTTGTAGGCTTCACCCAGCACGTGCATGGTGGAGCCTGGGCCCGTAGAGCCGTAGTTGTATTGCAAAGACTTGTTGCTCTTCAAAAGGTTGGCAAGTTCTTTGAGATCTTTGGCTGGCACGGATGGGCTGGATGTCCAGATGAAGGGGACATAAACCGCAATGGACACACCTGCAAAATCGGTGTCGACATTGAAGGGGGAACGGTTTGCAAGCGCTTGAGCCACCGCTGCCAATGGAAAGGAAAGGTTGTGCATCATGATGGTGTAACCATCGGGAGGCGCTTTGGCCATGAGGTCTGCACCGATGTTGCCACCCGCACCGCCCCTGTTGTCTACCGTGACGGGCTGCCCCATCGACTCCGTCATCTTTTGCGCAATGATGCGGGCCACGATGTCAGTGGTGCCGCCCGCTGGGAACGGCACAATCATTTTGATGGGCTTGGAGGGATAGGCTTGTGCCATGGCAGTGAGGGGCAATGCCATAGCGAGCACTGTGACAGAGCAAACTTGTTTCAACTTCGAAAAAATAGAACTCATTGTGTCTCCTTGATTGATAGATTTATTTTTTACCCAAACCCAATCGCTTGGCGCCTTCGATGTACAAAGCAATGCGCTCTTTCATGAAGGCGTCCATTTGATCGGTGCCAATGTTGACCAACTCAAAGCCGCTCTTGGCAGCCAACTCTTTCATTTCAGGATCGTTGTTCAAAGCCAGCCACATGTCAGACAGTCTCTTGCGGGCCTCTAGCGAGGTGGACTTTGGCACTCCGACACCACGGTAGGCGCCGTCAATCCAATCGACACCCAGCTCTCTGAAGGTGGGCACGTTGGGCATGAGCGGGTGGCGTTTTTCCATGGCCACAGCCAAGGCGCGAACTTTGCCGCGATTGGCAATGGCAAAGGGTGTGTAAGTAACCGCGCCATCAATTTGCGCTCCAACCACGGCCATCGACATGTCGCCCGTCCCTTTGTAGGGCACGTAGGTGCTCTTGATGCCAAAGGCTGCGTTCAAACGTTCATGGGCGGCATGGTTGGCAGAGTTCAAGCCGGAGCCGCCCAAGTTCATTTTGCCAGGCGACTGTTTGGCCGCTGCAATGAACTCAGCGAAGTTTTTGATAGGACTGCTTTCAGGCACCACCAACACATCGGGGGTGTAATGAAACCAGAAAACGGGCGTGATGTCGGCGGTTTTGTATTGGACTTCACCTTCGATGGGCTGAAACACAATGTGCGGCAAATTGACGCCCACCACATTGAGGCCATCGCCAGGCAGATTGTTTATTTGGGCCCACATGAGACCACCACCCGCGCCGGCTTTGTATTGAATGATGGTGTCAATGGCGGCACATTTCTTTTTCAGCACCATCTGTTGATGTCTGGCGGACAGATCTGATTCACCACCTGGCGGAAACGCCTGCCAATACATGACATTTTTCTCGGGGCATGCAGGCATGGCTTGCGCAGCTGCTTGTTGCGGCAACAAACTTGCCAAACTGAGCCCGACTGCACTCAACCAAAACTTTGTTTTCTTTTCCATTTTGTCTCCTGCATCTTGGTGATGGTGTTGAAAATTCAGTGCCGAAGCATCTGACACACCGCCTCGGTCACTTGCTGCATATTGGCCTCTCCACCCAGATCGCGCGTGTGCAACTTGGGGTTGGCGGTCACAGCCTCAATGGCCTGCATCAAGCGCTGCGCTTGCTGGTCCAAACCGATGTGTTCCAACATCATCACACAACTCCAAAAACTGCCAATAGGGTTTGCGAGACCTGTTCCCATAATGTCAAAAGCAGAACCGTGAATGGGTTCAAACATAGAGGGGTATCGACGTTCTGGATCAATGTTGCCGGTGGGAGCAATGCCCAAGCTGCCTGCCAAAGCGGCTGCCAAGTCGCTCAAAATATCGGCGTGCAAGTTGGTAGCGACCAAGGTGTCTAGGGTGGCAGGCCGATTGACCATGCGCGCCGTACAGGCATCGACCAATTCTTTGTCCCAATGCACATCGGGAAACTCGGTGCTCACCTCTTTGGCAATTTCATCCCACATGACCATGGCATGGCGCTGCGCATTGGATTTGGTGACCACGGTGAGCAACTTGCGCGGCCTAGATTGGGCCAACTTGAAGGCGTAGCGCATGATGCGTTGCACCCCTACGCGGGTCATCATGGAGACATCGGTGGCCACTTCAATGGGGTGGCCTTGATGGGCCCTACCGCCTACGCCGGCATATTCACCTTCGGAGTTTTCGCGAACAATCACCCAATTGAGTTGCTCTGGCGTGCAGCGCTTCAAGGGCGCGTCTATGCCGGGCAAGATGCGGGTTGGGCGAACGTTGGCATACTGATCAAAGCCTTGGCAAATTTTCAGACGCAATCCCCAAAGGGTAATGTGATCGGGTATTTGCGGATCGCCCGCAGAGCCAAACAAAATGGCATCCATGGGCCGCAGGGCATCGAGTCCATCTGCAGGCATCATGATCCCGTGTTGGCGGTAGTAATCGCCACCCCAATCAAATGAGGTGAATTCAAAACCAAACTGATTTTGTCCTTCCGCCAGGGCCTCCAGAACCACTTGAGAAGCAGGGATGACTTCTTTGCCGATGCCATCGCCCGGAATGCATGCAATTTTAAATTTTTTCATCAGAAGATCAACTGACAGCCCGTTTTACTTTGCAAAAATTCTTTTGTCACGCCAGGCGCCAACTCAATCACTTTCAAACCCTCAGGCACCACATCCATCACGGCAAGGTCAGTGATGATGCGGTCGACAACGCCCACCCCTGTCAATGGCAAATTGCACTGCTTCAAAATTTTCAAATCTTCAGTACCGTCTTTTTTCTTGGCCACGTGTTCCATCAAAATAATCACGCGCTTCACGCCCGCCACCAAGTCCATGGCACCGCCCATGCCTTTGACCATCTTGCCTGGAATCATCCAATTGGCCAGATCGCCCTTTTCGCTCACTTGCATGGCGCCCAAAATAGACAGATTGATTTTTCCGCCGCGAATCATGGCGAAGCTGTCGTGGCTACCAAAAATAGAGGTGCCCTTGATGGTGGTGACAGTTTGTTTGCCCGCATTGATGAGGTCGGCATCCACTTCATCTTCTGTCGGAAATGGGCCAATGCCCAACATGCCGTTTTCAGACTGCAACCACACCTCAATGTGACTGGGCACATGGTTGGCCACCAAAGTGGGAATGCCAATGCCCAAGTTCACATAGAAACCGTCTTGCAATTCGTGCGCAGCGCGAGCTGCCATTTGATCTTGATTCCAGCTCATGCTTAGACTCCTGCTTTCTCTGTGATGGTGCGTTTCTCAATGCGTTTTTCGGGATGCTTGTTGAGGACCAAACGGTGAACATAAATGCCTGGCAAATGAATTTGATCTGGAATCATGTCGCCTGTTTCGACAATCTCTTCCACCTCCACAATGCAAAGCTTGCCAGCCATGGCCACTGCGGGGTTGAAGTTGCGAGCCGTCAAGCGGAATTGCAAGTTGCCAGATTTGTCGGCACGCCAAGCTTTGACCAATGAAATATCAGGAATCAATGCACGCTCCATGACGTAAGTCTCGCCATCAAACTCGCGCAGTTCTTTGCCATCGGCCACCACCGTGCCCACACCCGTTTTGGTGAAGAAGGCAGGAATGCCAGAACCGCCTGCGCGAAGCTTTTCAGCCAGAGTGCCTTGAGGCGTGAATTCCAACTCAAGCTCGCCCGCCAAAAATTGGCGTTCAAATTCTTTGTTCTCGCCCACGTAAGACGAAATCATTTTTTTGATTTGGCGTGTTTCAAGCAACTTGCCCAGACCAAAGCCATCGACACCCGCATTGTTCGAAATGGCGGTGAGATTCTTGACACCAGAGTCGCGCAGTGCATCAATGAGGGCTTCAGGAATGCCGCAGAGGCCAAAGCCACCGACCGCCATCAACTGACCATCAGCCACAACACCTTTTAGCGCTTCTGCTGCAGAGGGGAAAATCTTGTTCACAGGGCTCTCCTAAAAGGGAAATTCTCAAAAAGTAGTAGTGTAATAGGTGATTAGAATCTGAGAATTCACAAGGACTCCCATGAACAAGCCCGAAACCTCCAGCACCAAAACGACGCGCTACCCTGCGCCAGAGCTTCAAGATGTGCCAGAGGACATTCGGACCAAAATTCTGGAAGTTCAAGAAAAAGCGGGCTTCGTGCCCCAGGTATTTTTGGCTTTTGCCAGGCGCCCTGCCGAGTGGCGCGCCTTTTTTGCCTACCATGATGCCCTCATGTTGCCCGAATCGGTGGGTCGCACCAGCAATCTGACCAAAGCTGATCGCGAAATGATCGTGACCACCACCAGCGCTGCCAACAGCTGCTTGTATTGCGTTGTGGCTCACGGGGCCATTTTGCGAATTTACGAAAAAAAGCCTTTAGTGGCCGACCAAGTGGCCATCAATTACCGAAAGGCCGATATTTCACCGCGCCAGCGGGCTATGCTCGATTTCGCCATGAAAGTGTGTTTGAACAGCGCTCAAATTGAAGATGCCGACTTTGCACCTTTGCATGCCCACGGCCTAGACGACGAGGACATTTGGGACATTGCTGCCATCACGGCGTTTTTTGGCCTCTCCAATCGCATGGCCAGTTTTAGCAACATGATGCCCAACCCAGAGTTCTATCTCATGGGCCGGGTGCCTAAGCAAAAGTAAATCGCTCCCGCTCAGGGAGTTACCAAGTCCCTGATGTGGTCCGGCAAGGCCACCGCTTTTTGCAGTGGGAAGTCGACCCAAATGGTTGTCGCGCCACCTGCGGCATAAATCACGCTAGGCTCGCTGACCAATTCCAATGTGCACCAACTCTCAAATGTGGTGCGCCCGGGGTCGCTGACATACATTTTGGCCAGCACATCGCCAGGGTATTCAAGCTGTTTGTAAAAGTTACAAAATGCATTCACGATCACCGGCCCCTGTCCCTTGGGATTTGGCTCGCAGCCGATCGATTGAAAATAATCAATTCGCACCGTTTCAAGATACCGGAAATAAACAGCGTTGTTGACGTGTCCCATGGCATCCATGTCACCCCATCGAATGGGGATGATCAATTCGTGCACTTTTTTCTTGATGTCAGGTATTTCGATTTTCATGGGGGGTCTCTGCTTTTTTACCGATGTGCGGCAGATTTGCTTCTGGCTCTGTTTGTCAGTGCCTGCGCCATGACGGATTCTGCCTGTTCCACGCTTAAAATGCGGAATCAGGCCAAGATTTGGCGCCCTGCTTTAAAAATGAGATAGCCCCATGACACCCGAAGAGATTTTGAGCACCCACGGCCCTCGCGAATCGATGGAATACGACGTGGTCGTTGTGGGCGGCGGCCCTGCAGGCTTGTCCACGGCCATTCGCCTGAAACAACTGGCCCAAGAAAAAGGGACCGACGTTTCTGTGGTGGTGCTGGAAAAAGGTTCCGAGCCCGGTGCACACATCTTGTCGGGCGCCATCATGGACCCCATTGCCCTGACGGAGCTCTTTCCCAAATGGAAAGAAATGGGCGCCCCCTTGAATCAGCTGGTCACTGAAGACATCTTCTTGATGACCACCGAAAACGGCGCAACCCGCGTGCCCAATTTTGCATTGCCACCCTGCTTTCACAATGATGGCAATTACATCCTCAGCTTAGGCAACTTCACTCGATGGTTGGGTGAGCAAGCCGAAGCCTTGGGCGTTGAAATTTTTCCTGGCTTTACCGCTGCAGAAGTTTTGTACAACGACGACGGCTCGGTCAAAGGCGTGGCCACGGGCAACATGGGGATTGGCAAAGATGGCGAACCCACCGACAGCTTCCAGCTGGGCATGGAACTGCACGCCAAGTACACCGTGTTTGCAGAAGGTGCGCGCGGCCACTTGGGCAAACAAGTGATTGCCAAATTCAAACTAGACCAAGGCAAAGATCCGCAAAGCTACGGCATCGGTATCAAAGAACTTTGGGAAATTGACCCTGCACGTCACAAAGCAGGTTTGGCTTTGCACAGTGCCGGCTGGCCCTTAGACGAAAACACTTACGGCGGCTCTTTCCTGTACCACATGGAAGACAACAAAGTGGTGGTGGGTTTTGTAGTGGGCTTGGATTACACCAACCCCTGGCTCAGCCCCTTTGAAGAATTCCAACGCTTCAAAACACACCCCAATATTCGCTGGTACTTTGAAGGCGACGAGGCCAAGGGCATTGCGCCGGGCAAACGCATTTCTTATGGTGCCCGCGCCATTACGGCTGGCGGCTTGTTGTCGCTCCCGAAAACCGTATTCCCAGGTGGCGCACTGGTCGGTTGTGATGCCGGCTACCTCAATGCAAGCCGTATTAAAGGTAGCCATGCCGCTATCAAAACGGGCATGTTGGCCGCTGAAGCCGCTTTTGATGCATTGCAAACTGGCCGTTCGCATGATGAACTCAGCGCTTATCCAGAAGCTTTTGAAAACAGCTGGTTGCACACCGAGCTCAACAAGGCACGCAACTTCAAGCAATGGTTCAAAAAAGGCCGCACAGTGGGCACCCTCATGACGGGTGTGGAGCAATTTGTGTTGCGCGGCCATGTGCCTTGGACCCTTCGCCGTGCCGCGGCAGACCACACGTACCTCAAGCCAGCAGCTGAGTGCCAACCTATTCATTATCCCAAGCCCGATGGCAAGCTCACGTTCGATCGCTTGTCGAGCGTGTTCATCAGCAATACCAACCACGAAGAGAACCAACCGGCTCACCTCACATTGAAGGATGCCAGCGTACCCGTGGGCATCAACTTGGCCAAATTCGCAGGCCCAGAGGCGCGTTACTGCCCTGCTGGTGTTTACGAATATGTCAAAAATGAAGACCAAAGTGATCGTCTGCAAATCAATGCGCAAAACTGCGTGCATTGCAAAACCTGCGACATCAAAGACCCTACGCAAAACATTGTCTGGGTCACACCAGAGGGTGGTGGCGGTCCAAATTACTCAGGCATGTAAAAAGCACCTGAGATCGTCAAGACCTGTTTATAATTTAAACCGTCAGGAGAGAGCGGCCTTGTTAAAGACCGCCACCGAAGGCGCAGGAAACGTCAAAATTTCTGAACGCTCAGGTACCCAGGACTGACAAACGCCTTAAGCATTTGTTTTTGGCGCTTCCTCACTGGAGAGAGAGGGCGGACCATCCGGTCGAACCCTCCACCGAAGGCGCAACCCGCACTGGGTCTTTCTGTTTGAAAGGCTCAACCGGCGAATCGCTCAGGTAAAGCGGACAGCGAGGGCAAGCCATGATTTCGGTCATGGTTTTTACATTGCCCTTGGAGATTTCAATTGTCCGCTGACACCGTTTTGCTCAACACACCTCTTAACGCTTTGCACAACGAGCTTGGCGCCCGCATGGTGCCCTTTGCAGGTTACAGCATGCCTGTGCAATACCCCATGGGATTGATGGCAGAGCATCACCATACCCGTGCTGAAGCCGGTTTGTTTGATGTGTCTCACATGGGCCAGTTGCGCTTGGTCGGCCCCGATGCCGCTGCTGCATTTGAATCCTTGATGCCCGTTGATGTGATTGATTTGCCTGTGGGCAAGCAGCGTTATGGTTTGCTGCTGACAGAAGAAGGCACCATCATCGACGATTTGATGTTTGTGAATCGCGGCACCGATATTTTTATCATTGTGAATGGTGCCTGCAAAGTAAATGACATGGCGCACATTCAAGCGCGCATTGGCGCGCGATGCCAAGTGATTCCCATGCCAGATCGTGCCCTCTTGGCATTGCAAGGGCCTAAAGCCGTCAATGCTTTGGCTCGCATGGTGCCAGGAGTTGAGAAATTGGTGTTCATGACAGGCGCTTCTTATGAATGGCAAGGCGCTGACCTTTTCATTACGCGCTCTGGTTACACCGGTGAAGATGGATTTGAAATCTCAGTGGGCAACGTGCATGTTGATGCGTTTGCCCGCGCATTGTTGGCGCAAGCAGAAGTCAAACCGATTGGTTTGGGCGCTCGCAATTCCTTGCGCTTAGAAGCTGGCTTGTGTTTGTATGGCAACGACATTGACACCAGCACCACACCCATCGAAGCCGGTTTGAACTGGGCCATTCAAAAAGTTCGACGCACAGGTGGCTTGCGAGCAGGTGGGTTTCCTGGCGCACACATTGTGTTGGGCCAAATGGATGGCATCCATGATCTCGCCCGCAAACGCGTTGGCTTGATTGCGCAAGAGCGCGTGCCTGTCCGTGAACATGTTGAATTGCAAAACACCCAAGGCGTCAAAATTGGCGAGGTGTCCAGTGGCTTGTTAGGGCCCAGCGCCAACGTGCCTGTCGCCATGGGCTATGTGGACCTTGCCAGCGCTGCGCTTGGCAACGTGGTCCACGCCATGGTTCGGGGTAAAGCAGTGCCCATGACCGTCAGCGCCATGCCTTTTGTACCCAATCGCTATTACCGCGGCTAAAGCAAGCAAAACAATTGTGATCTGACCCCAATTAATTAGGAGATAAAAATGAGTTTGAAGTACACCGAAGAGCATGAGTGGATTTTGGTTGAAGGCGATGTGGCCACTGTGGGCATCACGCACCATGCGCAGGACGCGTTGGGTGATGTGGTGTTTGTTGAACTGCCTGAAGTGGGAAGCAGTTTTGAACAAAAGGCTGTGGCGGGTGTGGTGGAGTCTGTGAAGGCGGCTGCCGATGTTTACATGCCGATCAGTGGCGAAATTACGGAAGTGAATGAAGCACTGCGTGCGGATCCCGCTTTGGCCAATACTGACCCTCTGGGTGCTGGTTGGTTCTTCAAAGTCAAGCTGACTGATGCATCGCAAGTGGATGCTTTGTTGGACGAAACTGCTTACTCAGCGTTTGCAGCGTCTCATTGAAATTTGTTT
>CANKOT010000001.1 GCA_947484245.1 Comamonadaceae bacterium | reverse complement strand
TTTGATAATCGGCTTCATGCTTCCGCCGGCCATGATAAAGCCGCCGAACACGCAAACCATCAAAACAACGATACCAATAATCGCATTCATATTTCTCTCCAAAAACGAACAAACGGGCGGCTGGCTTCCCAGCTGCGCCCGTTATTATTCCTTCAAAGCCTTGCCCTTACAGGCAAAGGCTCAATGCATTGCAGACATTGCCACACCTGAAGCAGGCGCAGTTTTAGGTAACAAGTTAGGAACATCACGCCAAGCTTGGCGAATTTCATTCAACAGCGTGTGTACTTCTTGCAATGCATCGAGGTCATTGCGGGCGTTCACATACACCAAGCGGCGAGTCACGTAACTGTACAACTCGTACAGGTTACGGGCCAAATCGCCACCTTTGTCTAAATCTAGCGAGCCTTGCAAGCCCAAAACAATACGACCAGCGCGCATCAAGCTTTTGTTCTTGTCTTCAATAGAGCCACGCTGAATGTGACCCTTGGCAGTCACCAAGCTGTCAATCAAGCCGTCAAACAACATTTGAATGAGCTCAACTTTATCGGCCACCAACGCTTGTGATGCATTGTTACCTTCGCCGTAGCTCTCCATCGCTTTAAAATGTACTCGCATGATGTCTTGTTCCTTTTGATCCTGACACAGCAGGAATCGGAGGGACACCGGAAAACTTGAGTCTTCTTCCAGAAAAGACGCCTGAATGGGCAAATTGGAAAAGCCAGGGCCTGAAAAAACGGCATGAGCAAGCATCATTGGCCCTTTCCAGTCTTGGGTTTGGCCACGTGAACGGGCTCCACTTTCAAAGTGCCCCGTAACTTTTTGACCACCGCCGTCAGCAATTGACTGACCCGTGACTCGGTCACACCCAAAACTTCCCCAATTTCTTTGAGGTTGAGCTCTTCAACGTAATACAAATTCATTAACAATTGGTCGCGCTCAGGCAAATCGCCAATGGCGTCCGTGAGCGCGCCCATGAACTGCTCATGCTCCACAATGGCCTCGGGCTGCTGCGAAGAATCGGTGGCAATGTTCATCACCTCTTCGGTCACCACTTCCATGGAGTAGGTTTCAAACCTGCGGGCCTGCGTGCGCTCCTTGTGAAAGAGCTCAATGTCCTTGCCCATGTGATCGGCCAACTCAGCTTGAGTGGGGGTTCGCCCGAGCTCGGCGGCCAACTCATGGGTGGCCTCGCTGTGCGACTTGTTGATGGCCACGGCAGAGCGCGGCAAAAATGACAGCCTGCGAACTTCGTCCAAAATGGCGCCCCGAACACGGCTGTGGGCAAAGTTCTCAAACTCCATGCCTTTCACAGGGTCGAAGGCACGTGCTGCTTCTAAAAGGCCAATCATGCCCACTTGAATGAGTTCGTCCAGCTCCATGAAGGGCGGCAGCCTCACTTTGAGGTGCAAAGCCACGCGCTTGACCATGCCCAAATGGGCCATGACCAGCGCTTCGCTGTTGTTTTGAACCTGTTCGTAAAGGCGAGTGGAGTTGGCCATGTTGTTTAAGCGCTGGTTTTCACCAAACGCTCCACAAAAAATTGCAGGCCACCCGAAGCCTCTTCAATGGGCTCGAGTTGGCGCACGGCTTCCGCCAAACGCCTGAAGTCTCTCGCGCCGGCACTGCCTGGCGCAAATTCTGAAACAGGCTGGTATTTTTTGAGCGCCGCCAAAATGAGTTCATCGTTTTCAATCGAGCCCAAATATCGAATGGTTCGGTTGAGAAAACGGGCACAAACTTGGTTGATTCGCTCAAACAGCTGATAGCCCTCTTGGGCACTGCCCACACCATTGGGCACCAGGTAAATCTCATCCAAGCCATGGTCTTGAATGAGCACTTTGATGGTGGCATAGGCATCGGCAATGGAAGACGGATCGTCTCGCACCACCACAAAGCGCCTAGAGCAAGCCGCCATGAAGGCCAAAACCTCTGGCGAAATGCCGGCTGCCATGTCCACAATGAGGAAATCGATGTCATCGTCTAGGGCACTAAAAGCTCGCACGATGTTGGCCGCCTGAATGTCGCCCAAGGCGGCCATTTCTTGAATGCCAGAAGCACCGGGGACCAACTTCACGCCCTGACGGGTGGTCACAATGATCTCGGCAAGGGTTTTTTCGCCACTTAAAAAATGACTCAGGTTGTAGGGACAACGGCAGCCCAATGCAATTTGAGCATTGGCCAAGCTCATGTCTGCATCAAACAACATGACGCGGTGACCCATGGCTTGCAGTGCAACAGCCAAGTTCACAGAGACAGTGGTCTTACCCACTCCTCCTTTGCCGCTGGCAATGCCAATGACCTGCGTCGTTATTACTTTATCCATGAAGCTCACTTTGAGGAATTTCAAGCGACCAATTGGGACGGCTCAAACCCATGTCATGGGTGAGCGACTCATTGGCAGCTTCCACTTCGCTTACCTGAACGTCTAGTGTCGCAGGTTTTGCGGCTTGTTCGAGCTCTGAGTCTTCAAATGCCTCTGAAATTGGGTGCAAATTGTCTATCGCAATGTTGATCAGTTTTTGTAAACCAGAGGATTTCAAACCATCGGCAATCTTGTCAGAGCTACCGCCCGCAGAAACCACGCACTGCGCACCGTCTGCAATCAAAAACTGTATCAATGGCCAGGGTGAATTGGACTCATCCAGCTTGCTGATCATGAGAGACTGCCATGGCAGCTTGGATTTCGACATGATTCGGGACAAACTGACGCCCGAGGAATCGGCTGGAACCACAGCATGCAAGCCAGCCTGTGGGCAAATTTGCACAATTTCAGCCAATCGATCGGTCATTTGAACGCCTGGGGTGTCAATCAAAATGAGCCTTCTGGGCGACAACTCATTGAGCAACAACTGCAATGTTTCAGGGCTGCTGGCACGGAAGCAATCGACGCCCAACTGTGCGCACAACATTTGGGTTTGACTCCAAGCACCGGCACGCATGTCGTGATAGCTCACCACAGCCACATACTCAGCGCCGTAATGCATGGCCACCTGCTGAGCGGCTTTGGCCACCATCAAGGTTTTGCCAGAGCCCGACAAACCCGCCAGCACATGGATGCCACGATTTGGAAAACCCTCTTGAGGACGTTCCAAATTGTGTGCCAATTGGGCGCGAATGCTGTCCAAGGCTCGGTCTAAAGTGGGTTGCTCGCGCAAGCCTTCTTGCAACAAAGCACGCAAAGCTGTGGGCACACCCGCTTCGGTCATGGTTTGAATCAAAGGCTGAATGTGCGCTGGCCAATACTGGTTCATTTGCCAGCTGGCTGTTTGCTGGCTCAATCGAAATTCTTGGCGCAGTGCGGCCAACTCTTCGCGCACCAGAGACACAATTTCTTGGCTTCGCACTTGATCGCGACCTTCGGTCAAAATTTGCTCTGTGCTAACCGCTGCAACCGGCTCGGTTTCTGTTTCTAACGTTCTTGAACCTGGCTGCAACAGCTGATGCAAATGATCACTGAAGGGGCTCTTCAAAGAAGAGGGTGTGCTGGAAATGCGTCTCGCAGCGTTAATTGCAGCCACAGAAACAGTCACTGACCCTTTGGCATTCAAGCTCGACTCATTTTCGTCCAAAAACTCCTCTGGCGAAGCTTCTGCGACATCCATGGCAACGATCAACTCGGTTTGACCTTCCACACGATTGTTGGAGATGATCAACACATCGGGGCCAAACATAGCCATTGCCTTTTCAGTGGCACTGCGCGTGTCGCGGGCAAGTATGCGTTTAAGTTCCATGGTGTTATCTCTTCTTCAATCTAAATCTTTGAATGTGTTTTATCGAGTTTCAGCGTGAACCGTATGGACCACTTTCACAGTCTGGTCGTCTGGAATTTCGCTGTAAGACAACAAGGTCAAATCGTTCACGCGGTAGCGCACAGCCTTGGACAACCAGGGGCGAATCAAGGGGGACACCACCAACACAGCGGGATGACCCATTTCTTCGACGGCGCGAGCGCCTTCGCGCAAAGCACCAAACAATCTCTCAGCCAAACCTGGCTCCATGGCAATGCTTTGGCCCGGGGCGGTTTGTTGCAAGATGTTGTGAATGAGCTGCTCAAGGCTAGGGTCTAAGGTCATGACCGACAAGCCATTGGTGTCATCCACCAAGCTCTGAACAATCATGCGGCCCAACTTAGGACGAACCAGCGAGGTGAGTTGCTCGGGCTCTTGTGTGCGGCTGGCCACCTCAGACAAGGTCTCGGCAATGGTGCGCATGTCCCGAATCGACACCGATTCGTTCAGCAAGTTTTGCAAGGTGCGCGTAACCACACCCAATGACAACTTACCCGGCACCAAATCTTCTACCAATTTAGGCGACTTGGCAGCCAACTTGTCGAGCAATTGCTGGACTTCGTCGTGGCTGAGCAAATCTGAAGCGTTGTCACGCAACACTTTGTTCAGGTGCGTGGCCACAGCGGTACTGGCATCTACCACGGTGTAGCCCAAAGTACGGGCCAAGTCACGCTGCGAAGGATCAATCCACACAGCGTCCAAACCAAAAGCTGGCTCCTGCGTGGCTTGTCCTTCCAGGGGACCATAAACTTGACCTGGGTTGATGGCCAATTCTTTGCCCACTCTGATTTGACCCTTACCGCGAACCACACCCTTCAACACAATGTGATAGGCATCTGGATCGATGGTCAAAGCGTCGCGAATGCGCACGGGTTGAACCAAAAAGCCCAACTCAGCTGATAATTTTTTGCGCACACCCTTCACACGGTTCATCAATTGACCGCCTGTTTCAGGGTTCACCAAGGGAATCAAGCCGTAGCCAATTTCAAGGCCAATCAAGTCCACTTGATCGACATCGTCCCAATCCAACTCTTTGGGCTCTTCTAAGGCGGCTTGGGCCGCCTGCTCTGCTGGGGTGGCAACGGGGTTGTCTTGTTTTTGTGTAATGCGATAAGCCAAGCCTGCGGTGGCCAAAGCAATGGTAAGGAACACCAAATGAGGCATACCGGGTACCAAGCCCATGATGGCCAAAATGGCGGCCGAAAGGTACAAAGCCGCAGGGTTGGACAACTGAGAAGAGGCTTGTTCCGTCATGGACTCAGCAGTGGTCACACGGGTCACGATGATGGCAGTAGCCAATGACAAAAACAATGAAGGAATCTGTGCCACCAAGCCATCGCCGATGGTCAGCAAGGTGTAAATCCGGCCAGCTTCGGACAAGGACAAATCGTGTTGAGCGACGCCAATGATGAGTCCACCAACCAAGTTAATCACCAAAATAAGCAAGCCCGCCACCGCATCGCCAGATACAAACTTGGAGGCACCGTCCATAGAACCGAAGAAGTCTGATTCTTGAGAAAGCTCTTCGCGGCGCTTTTTCGCGGTTTCTTGGTCAATCACGCCAGAATTCAAATCGGCGTCAATGGACATTTGTTTACCGGGCATGGCGTCCAAGGTAAAACGAGCGTTCACTTCAGATACGCGGCCTGCACCTTTGGTCACCACAATGAAGTTGATGATCATCAAGATGGCGAAAATAATGAAACCCACCACGTAGTTGCCACCGATCACAAACTCACCGAAAGCCGCCACCACTTTGCCAGCAGCCTCGTGACCTTCATGGCCATCGACCAAAATGACACGGGTGGATGCCACGTTCAAGCCCAAACGGAGCATGGTGGCAAACAACAAAACAGACGGGAAGGATGAAAACTCGAGCGGCTTGCGGGTGCCAATGGCAATCATGATGACCAACAAGCTGCAGCCAATGTTGAAGGTAAACAGAATGTCCAACAACAAGGGGGGCAGAGGGATAACCAACATGGCCATGATCAACAACACCATGGCGGGCAAGCCCAGGCCGGCGTAATCGAATTTGGACAGGTTCTGTCGAACCGCTGACAGGGTCAAGGTGCTCATGGTTGGCCTAAGGGGCTATTTAGAGGTTTAGAACAATCAAACTGCATGGTTTTCTTCCATAGTTCAGCTTGTCGAGCAAAGTCCATGCCATGTGGAATCCCGACACCAAGCCCCATTTCCCAGATTCAGCCAAAGCGGCAAGCCCTGACCTGTCACGGTTTTTGCTAATACAAGGCATGCCCGGCAATAAAACTGGGTTGAAAACAGCCAACTCATGATGGAATTAACATGGACGCCAAACTCAATTTTTCGACCTCCCCAACCGCCAGCCCCGCGTCAGTAGGGGCTTCTAGCAGTCCTACGGGTTTAGACCCGAGCCTTGCCAAACCCATGAATGGGCAGGAGTTTGCGGGAGTGATGCGTGACTTGATGGCCAAGGGAGAGCGGCAAGAGCTTGCCGGAACCGAAACCAAGGAGGCCACAGATGCCACAGCGGCAGCCCTGCAAACCCTGAATTTAGGCAGCCAGTTCTCTGTGATCACCGCAGTCTCTCCGCTGCCCGACCCCAACAGTTTGGCGGAATTTGCGCGCGCCCAAGGTTTGAGCGAGACAGCCGTCCAAGCCCTGTTTGGAGACCTGGCAACAAAGCCCATCACCGACATGGCAACCGGACTCACACCCGCCGCAGCCTATGATGGCGCCACCACGCTGACGCTTTTGCCTAGCGCTCCCACTTTGGGATGGATCCAATCGAATACAAGCAGTTTGAGCCTTTCAAATCAAGCTAGCAGTTCTTTATTGGCGCATGCGCCGAATCTGGCAACTATTACCGCCCCTCAGGCGACAAACCCTAAAGCCTCAGATGTCAATGCCTTGTTGGCCACAGCGGGCGCCACTGGCGTCCTCAAAGCATTGGGAGACATGGGCACAGCCCCCTCCCAAGCACTTGGCAGTGCTGACAATTTGGCTGAAGTTTCGCCAGAACTCGGCCCCTTAGACGCTATGCGGATGCGCATGATGCCAGCCTGGGAA
Source organism: Comamonadaceae bacterium (assembly GCA_947484245.1). The sequence goes on along the minus strand of CANKOT010000001.1, from coordinate 95,061 downwards.
AACATGACCCGCCAGTTGGCCAAATTGAACGGCACGGATCAGGCTGCCGCTTGGGGACAACTGACCTCCAACATATTAAGTAGCAAAGTGCTCGGGGCTGATGTGCCTGAGGTGCCGCTGGACTTGGGCGTCAATGACCCCGCTCTTTTAGCGGCGCTTGATAGCCTTCAGGACCAAAGCAATACGGGTACCATCAGCCTTGATTCAGCACGAAACACCGCCAGCACCGGTACTTTGGGCGCAGCCGCCACCAGTGCGGCCTTGGCCAACCCCGAGTTGACCGACCGCGCTGCTCAAATTCAGGACTTGGCCGACAAACTGGGCAAAGCCATGGGAGAAAGACTCCAAGAGCAATTGGAACATGGAGAATGGAAACTGCAGTTGAAGCTAAACCCCGCCCATTTGGGCAGAATTGATGTTGAGCTTGACATGAGTGCAAACGGCTTGGACGCCATTTTCAAGACTGACAACCAACTCACGCGAGAATTGATTGCACAAGGCATGAACAAACTCAAGGATAGCTTGGCAGAATCAGGCATGACAGTTGCTAATGTCTGGGTTAACAGTGAAAACCAGCGTGGATCTGGCGGAAACTCGACACCTCGTCAAAACTCGGACTCTGACAAGCAAGTCATTGACCCTGTGTCGGATGTCAAAGCCGCTGAATCTCGCATCAAAGAACTTAGATCTTCCGATGCTTGGGACACACTGGCTTAAGATTTAACTAAAACGCCCGGTTCAACCGGTGATAATTTGTTTTTATAGAGGTGCCCTATGGCAACAGCAGCCCCAGAAGCAGCAGAAGTCGTTGAAGAAGAGCCGAAAAAGAAAAAGCCCATCGTCCTGATCATTGGGGGCGTTGTCGGTTTGATCGTCCTCATTGTGGGCATTGTGCTGGGTACGCTCTTTTTCACGGGTTACTTCAACCCCAAGCCCGTGGTCGACCCAGAGCTTGCTGAAGAATCGGCAGGCGGCAAAAAAGCTGACAACAAGCCTGGTAAGAAAACAAAAGATACGCCAGAGCTCACACGCTTTGAGTACACCTACTTGCAAATTGAACGCGAGTTCTTGGTCAATGTGAGTGGCTCCAAAAAAGTCATGTCGGTTCAAATTGCCGTCATGACCCATTACGATGAGCGTGTGTTTGAGAATGTGAAAAAGCACGACTTTGCCATTCGCTCCGCTGTATTGGATGTGATGCGACAGACCACCGATGCAGACTTGGTTAAACCTGAGTTCCGCAAAGAAATAGCTGTCAAAATTCGCGACAGTATCAATACCTTGCTAGAGAAATATGAAGACTTTGGCGGCATTGAGGAAATTCATTTCACGAGCTTCATCGTGCAGTAATCAACCGCCTCATACTCTGTATTTGCGTTATTTCATTTTGATTGTCTGACTTTCATGGCTACTTCTTTACTGACACCCGACGAACTTTCTGCCTTGGCAGAAGGCGTGATGGATGGCTCGATTCCAGTGGATACTGGATTCAACACCACCGCACGGGTGAAGAAACACGACCTGGCCTCTGAGGACAGCAGCTTGGGGGTGAACGTCACCTCCATCGACATGATCAACGAGCGCTTCATTCGCACCTTCCGTTTGGGATTGGTCGAAATGCTGCGCACCAGCCCCAAGGTCAATCCCAACCAAGTTGAAATTGTTCGCTTCGGCGATTACCTCAAAAGCTTGAAAGCCCCCTTGTCTGTCAATGTGGTTCGCATGAACCCCTTGCGTGGCAACTCCATTGTGGTCATTGACCCCACGGTGGTTTTCAGTTCACTCGACAGTTTCTTTGGCGGATTTGGCAAAGGTGTTGGCAATTTGCCCCCTGGCCGCTTGTTCACGCCCACCGAATCGCGCATCATTAACATGATTTTGGAAGTCTTTTTCAAGTCATTGACAGAAGCTTGGGCTGCAGTCTTACCAGTTGAATTTGAATTGATCAGCTCTGAAATCAATCCACAATTTGCACAAATTGCCGACGAAAACGACTTGGTCATCTTGACGCGCTTCGAAGCCGAAGGCAACATGAACTCTCAAGGCTTCATCGATCTGGTCTACCCCTATGCATCACTCAAACCTATTCGCGAACTGCTGCGTAGCCGAGTACAGTCTGGCGATGGCAACGATGAATCAGACAAGCAATGGCGCATTGAGCTTGAAGAAGCCGTTGACAGCGCAGGCTTGGAAGCAAGGGTTCTGTTGGGTAGCGTTGAATCTTCATTTGGTGAAATTGAAACCATGAAAGAGGGTGACGTGCTGTTCTTCAAGAAACCAGAATTGGCCCGATTGCTTGTGAATGGATTGCCAGCTTTTGATGTCCAAGTAGGTACCATTGGCGCACAAACCGCTGTGCAAATTGAACGGGCTTGCATACCCGGTATGCAATAAATTTTCAGGAAAACGACATGACCGATACCAACACAGAAGCCGCCATCGAAAACGAAGCAGCACATCGCCAGATCAATCCTGAGGTGTTGCAAAACATCAGCGTCACACTGTCCATTGAAGTGGGCCGTGCCATGATCAAAATTCGCGACCTCATGCGCCTCACTCAGGGCAGCGTGGTCGAACTCGATCGCATCGCGGGCGAACCGCTTGATCTCTTGGTCAACAACACCGTGGTAGCCCAAGGTGAAATTGTGTTGGTCAACGATCGATATGGCGTCCGCCTCACGCGTGTGGCACCCGCATCAGAACGCATGAAGAACCTTTAAACTTCAGGCTTTTGAACCACAAGAAAAGAGCACCGCATGGCACCCGGTTTTGACAGCGCCGACCTGTTTCGGATGATCGGCAGCTTTTTGTTGGTGCTGGCAATCATGGCCGGGCTATTGTGGGCCTTGCGCAAGTTGCAATCCCGCTTGAACAGCCAAAATTCTGGCAAACGCATGCAGGTTCTTGAAACGCTCAGTGTGGGCCCTCGCCAGAAATTTGCACTTCTCAAAGTGGGCGACAATGAAGTTCTGGTGGGCATCACCCCTACCCAAATGACCTCCTTGGGACAATGGCCTGCTTCAGCTTCGACTTCTTCCGCTTCCAATGATTCTGCCGCCATAATTCACGCAACCTCTTCCGAAAACGGAGTTTCTCATGTTGCGTAAACTGATTCAACATCCCTTGTTCTTGGCCTCCGGCATCATTGCCTTGGCCTTGTTGTTTTTCCCCATGGCTGCCTCCGCACAAGGCATTCCCATGATCAACGTCACAGGCGGCCCTAAAGGCCAACAACAGTACAGCTTGTCGCTCCAACTGTTGGCCTTAATGACATCGCTCACGCTGCTGCCATCCTTTTTGCTCATGATGACCGCCTTTGTGCGCATCATCATTGTGTTGTCCATTTTGCGCCAAGCATTGGGCACAGGCCAAACGCCCCCCAACACCGTGTTGGTGGGCCTGGCCTTGTTTCTCACCCTGTTTATTATGTCGCCCATCCTGAACGACATTTACACCAACGCCTTGGTGCCCTACATGCAAAAAGGCATGGCTTTTGACAAAGCCTTGGCCGCAGCAGAGGAACCTCTGCGCAGCTTCATGATGAAACAAACCCGCGAAGATGACATTGGTTTGTTCATGCAAATGGCCAACAAAGGCGAGCCTGTCAATGCGGCGGCTGTGCCCTTCTCCACCTTGGTGCCCGCCTTCATCACCTCTGAATTGAAGAGCGCATTCACCATCGGCTTTCTGATTTACATTCCTTTCGTGGTCATTGACCTCATTGTGGCCAGCGTGCTCATGTCCATGGGCATGATGATGTTGTCTCCAATGATGATTTCCATGCCCTTCAAGCTCATGTTGTTTGTTTTGGTCGACGGTTGGAGCCTGATCTTGGGATCGCTTGCAGCCAGCTTTGCCACCTAAATTGGAGCCCTCACATGGACACCGCCACAGTTGTTGATTTAGGTCGCCAAGCTCTCTGGATCACCGTTTTAATTTCTGCACCGTTGCTGGGTGTTGCCTTGTTTATTGGTTTGATCATTGGTATTTTGCAAGCCGCCACGTCCATCAATGAAGCCACCCTCAGTTTTATTCCCAAGCTAGCAGCACTGGCCATTACCTTGGCTGTGGTGGGTGGATGGCAACTCACCACCTTGGTGGATTACACGCGCGGTCTTTTCCAGCGCATCCCTGGACTCTTTACCTGATATGGACATCGCAGTCACCGAACTGATGGAGCGCTTTTATGGGCTCCTTTGGCCGATGCTGCGAATCTCGGCCCTGTTGATGGCTGCGCCTATCTTTTCATTGCGCGCGCTCAACTTGCGCATTCGCATTGTGCTCGCCATGGCCCTCACCTGGTTGGTCTACCCTCTGCACGAGTGGCCCGTTATCGACCCCCTCACACCTGGCGGACTCCTAGAAATTTGCAATCAGCTCATGATTGGCTTGCTCATGGGGCTCATGCTCCAAGTGGTTACCGCGGCCATTGTGCTGGCCGGTCAATCAATTGCCAACGCCATTGGTTTGTCAATGGCCACCATGATTGACCCCAACATGGGCAACGTGCCCGTCATTTCACAATTTCTGTTGGTCATGGCTACCCTGATTTTTGTGGGATTAGGCGGTCATGCCTTGCTTTTAAATTTGGTGGTGGAGAGCTTCAATACCTTGCCCATTGGCAGCAATCTCATGAGCACTGAGGCTATGAAGCATGTGATTGCTTGGAGCTCGATGCTGTTTTTGGGCGCCTTGCTCACGGCCTTGCCGGTCATAGTAGCCCTGCTGTTCATCAACATTGGCTTGGGTGTAGCCACACGCGCTGCGCCCAGTTTGAATATTTTTTCCGTCGGATTTCCAGCCATGATATTTGCTGGTTTTGGCGTGCTCATTCTGGCTTTGCCCAGCATTGGCGCACGCATTCAGTGGCTTTGGATGCAGGGCTTTTTTCAAGTCCGCGCCTTGGTCGGTATCACTTAAGGGAGCGCAAGCATGGCAGAAGAATCTGGCGCTGAAAAAACCGAAGACCCAACGGCCCGAAAATTACGCAACGCCCGCGAAGAAGGTCAAGTTGCGCGCTCAATCGAGCTGCCTGCAGCAGCGGTCACCATTGGCGCCATCTTGGCCTTGTTCATGATGGGTGGCTACTGGCTTACGCAGGTGGCCGAGATTTTTGCATCCGGCTTTAAGTTCGACCGCAAAACTTTAGACAATCCCGACTTGATGGTGACCGCCTTTGCGCATCAGTTGGGTGAGAGCTTCTTGCTCATTGTGCCTGTGCTGTTGGTCACAGCCGTATTGGCCGTCTTGTCCAGTGGTGCTACAGGTGGCTATCTCTTTTCTTTGAAAAGCCTTGCGCCCAAGTTCAGCAAACTGAGTTTGCTGTCAGGCTTTAAGCGCATGTTTGGCGCTCACGCCGCTGTGGAATTGTTGAAGGCCATTTTGAAATTCACTTTGGTGGCGTCCGTTCTTTGGGCGCTGGTCAGCCGGCAAATGGACCAAATGTTGCAGCTCGGTCAAATGGCCGTCGAACCCGCTTTGGCAGCTGCTGCTTGGATGATTGGCGAATCGGCCTTGTGGTTGTCTTTGAGCTTATTGGTCATTGCGCTCATTGATGCGCCTTACCAAAAATATTCTTTCATCAAGCGCATGCGCATGACCAAGCAAGAGGTCAAAGATGAAATGAAGGACATGGAAGGCAACCCTGAAATCAAGCAGCAAATTCGCAGACGCCAACGCGAAATGGCCAACAACCGAATGCTTGAAAAAGTCAAAGACGCCGACGTGGTCATTACCAACCCCGAACACTTTGCCGTGGCCCTGTCTTACGATCCCACCGGTGATGGCGCTCCTATTTTGCTGGCCAAAGGCTCTGACCACATGGCCGCCCGCATTCGCGAAGAGGCTCAAAAGCACGGTGTTGAAATGTTTGCAGCACCGCCACTTGCACGTGCACTTTATTTCAAAACTGAACTCGACCAACCCGTGCCCGAAGCCTTGTATTTGGCCGTTGCGCAAGTCATTGCCTATGTGTTTAGCTTGGCTGATGTCAGGCCAGGCGTGGCACCCATGTCCAAACCTAGCCCTAAAGTCCCTGCCTCCATGCAGTTTGATGCGGACGGCAGATTGATGACCTCTTAAAGCAATTAAGTCAGGAAATACCATGAGCGAAAAGCCCAAATCCAACGAGCCCCTGATCATCAAGAGTGATCGTCCGCACGAAGTCACCATGCCCGAGGGCACTAATGTAGCTGTGGGCAAAAAGGGGGAAGAAGGCACGCCTGCTGTACGCAAAGTGTTGGCCGACCCCGACCTTCATGCGGTTGAACACCTGGTGATGGATGGGGGCGTGAGTCAACAGCCTGAGCAGTTGCACAGCTTTCATGCGCAAGACCCCAATTACAAGGGCTATCAAACCGCAGCCGATATGCCCGATCGCTTTGTTTCAAATGAAAAAAGTGCTGCGGTTCCGCCGCCTGTTCGCAAACCGATCGATGTTTCCCAACTTGACAGTATCTTGAAGCCTCAAGAGAAAGCGCTTGGTGTCGATGCTATAGAAAGTCAAGTTGTGGGCGAAGAAGTGGCGGCAACAGCTTCAGAGCCCGTCTATGAAGTTGAGCCAGTCATGGACTTCCCAGCTCGCGTTATCAATATCAAAATCGAGAATGACCAGTTGCGTGCACGCCTGGAAAAGCTTGAGTAAAGGAACTCTCAATGAGCACTCAACCCACAACTGGCGGACACGATCATGGCCATCAAGACCATGCCGCCCACAATGCTCAGGCAGACAATGATGAATTAGAGGGCATCAAAATGGTGGCGCTCGAGTCGGCTGAGCTTGCCACGCGCTCGGCCAACTTGGCTGTGGGCGCAGGCGAAAACATGAAAAAAGCCACGCACAATCTTGAAGAGCTCATGAAGGTCAACAAGAAACAGCACCAAATCATGCTGGGCATTGCTGGTGGTTTGATGTTTTTCACAGCCATCGTTTTTGGCACATCAATCTTCACTCTAAAGTCCCGCATCAATCAAATGGACGCCATGCTGGCCTCACTGAGCAAACGTGTTGTGGAGTTGAACGACTCATTGGAAATGGTCGGCTCCGTCAACGAAGGCCTTCAAGCCATGGTGGCTAAACAAGATGACATTACCAAAATGCAAGGCAATTTGGAGACCCGCTTGAACGAAGCCATCAAACAATCCGAAAGCATGCCTGAAAAAACCGCCCAGCAAGTGGGTGAAAAAGGCCAGGCCCTGGCCGCTCAAGTCAAGTCTTTAGAGGGCCGTTTCGTGCAGCAATCGAAAGCTTTGAATGCTTTGGCCAATCAGGTGGGTGGGCTTCAAGGTGCCGTAGGTGAAACTGGTTCTTTCAAGAAAGAAATGGAAACACTGGCGCGCTTACAAAGGGAAAGACAAGCTGCTGAAAATACAGTCACGATCAAATCGAACGCCAACGCCAATGCAGCCAACCAGGCAGCACTGGCGGCTGCCAAACAACGCGAGCGCATGGTTCAATATCCTCGCCCCCAGCAAGAAACAACTCCTGCGGGTGCCAGTGGCGTCTTGAGTTCCAAACCCTGAGTTAGCGGGGCTTAGCCCACGTCTTTTTCAAGATCGTTGTTAGCAACAGGCAGAGTTCCCTGGCGCAAATCGTACTTGTTGAGCTTTTCAATCAAGGTGGTGCGCTGCAAATTAAGAAGCCGTGCTGTTTGAGAGACATTGCCGTCTGTACGGTTCAAAGCTTGCACAATGAGATCTCTTTCAATGTCGGCCAAGCGGTCTTTCAACGAGAGGCCCTCTGGCGGCAAGCTGGGCAAACCTTGCGCCAGCATGATGATGTCCTCCACTTCATTGTGCAGGTCCATTGTCAAAGGTGGTGCAGGATTGGCAAATGGGTTCATCACCTCAGCGTTGGCACTTTGCAGCATGTCTTTGGCACTCAGAGGCGCCACAATTTCGAGGGAATCCGCAATGGGTGTGCTCACTCGCTGGGCCTGCAGCGTACGCAAACCTTTAGGCAACAAGGATGAGGGCACCGTTGCCAAACTCAAAAGTTGGCCACTGAACAGCGTGTTAAAGCGATCAACCAAGTTGGACAATTCCCGCACATTGCCTGGCCACGCATAATCTTTCAGTGCTTCTATAAAGTCTGCCGTGAACGAAATAGGCGTCTGACCTCTGACCGCAAAATGCTCTGCAAAATGGGCCAGCAAGGCAGGCACATCTTGTGTTCTTTGGCGCAATGCGGGCGTGTTCAAAGGCAGCACATTAAGACGGTAATACAAGTCTTCTCTAAACCGACCTGCTTCTATTTCCGCCTCCAAATCTCGGTGCGTGGCGGCCACCACCCGCACATCCACCTCCACCGATTTCAAGCCACCCACAGGATCGACGGTTCGCTCTTGCAACACACGCAAAAGCTTCACCTGCATGTCGAGCGACAAGTCACCTATTTCGTCCAAGAAAATGGTGCCGCCATGGGCCAACTCAAACCGGCCAATGCGATCGGCCATGGCCCCCGTGAAGGCGCCCTTGCGATGGCCAAACAGCTCACTCTCCAACAAATCTTTGGGAATGGCCGCACAGTTGATGGGGACAAAATTTCCGCCACTTCGGTCGGATTGGTCGTGCAAAGCCCTTGCCACCAACTCCTTGCCCGTGCCACTTTCACCGGTAATTAAAACCGTGGCGGCGGATGAAGCCACGCGTTCAATGAGGTGGCGGATGGCTTCAGCGCCTGCACTGGCGCCAATAAAGGCTTTGGAAGGACTCTTTTTAGCCATGGGCGTTGGTTGCAATGATCATGAAATGTCTCAAGACAGCACTGTATTGCAATTTTGGTGAAAAATGTCTTAAATGTCGGAAAACCGTCAAGGCGCTTCGCCTTTTCACAACAAGCGGCTTCGAAAGCTCTCAAGCTTCTAGAGTTGATGCCGAATCAGAGGGTGAAGGACTTCAAGTCCTCCTCTAACAAGGAACTGAACATGAAACGCATGACCTCACTCTGCTTGGTATTTGGCTTGGTGGCCCTGACAGGCTGTAAATCTGTCGATTTGGCGATGTTGTCGTCCAACACCAAAGACCAAAACACCATCGTCTCACCGTTGGTTGAAAAACGGGAAACCATCACCGCCACAGGCTATGCGGTGGTTGCTGTGCAAAACCACAGAAACCCGGCGCAGCAGCGTTTGATGGCCATTCGGGCCTCCAAACTTGATGCCTACCGCAACTTGACCGAGCAGGTCTACGGTCAGCAGCTAGATTCCAGCTCTACGGTGGCCGACATGGTGGTTACCAACGATACCTTTCGCACCAAAGTCGAAGGTGTGATTTATGGCGCTCGTTTGGTCAGTATCACACCCGTGGGCGAAGACACTTACGAAACCACTTTGTCGCTCGACAAAGACGTGGTGCAAGATTTGCGCGTTTTGTTCATGGGTCAGATGGTTTCCAAAGGCCGCTGATCATGCAATTGGGTCACAAGCTCCTCCACATCAACGCCTTGTGCCTCGCGTTGTGCGCCGGCATGAGCGTGCAGGTTGCGGCCCAAAGCCCAGCGCCAGCGTCAAGCAAAAAGTTGCCTACCGGCTCGATTGCACCTCAAGCGCCCCTCACACCTCAAGAGAGGCTCGATGCCATTCGGCAAAGCTTGATCGAAGCCTCATTGAAAAGCCCCACGCGCGTCTCCACCACCAGCTGGGTGGACTCACAGGGCAGCTTGCGTGAAAACAGCACATTTAAAAATGGCATCGAAGTTCGCGGCGTCAAAGTCCTGAGATTTGAGCGCGATGAGAACGGCCAAGCCAAAGCAAGCTTGCAATACCCCAGCAGCCCAGACACCGAGGCCTCCGTCCCCAAGCCAGTTGCATCTGACACCTCTGAGAATAGTTTGCAAGCTACGGCGGAAAAGTTGCGCGCAATGTTGAGCAAGGCCTTGGCCCCCATTCACAACGCGATATCAGGCGAAACATTGCCCTCAACCGCAGCCGCCTGCACGCCTCAGGTGGGCGCGCGCATGAACCATGTCATTGGTCTAGAAGTTGAAATCGACGCCCGTGCTCCCCACTTTTTATTGCAAACATTGGTACCGCAAATTCAGGCGCAATGGGTTCAATCGATTGCCCAAAATGGCAAGCCCAATGCTTGGCGTGCTGTCAACAACCTAACCGCCGCATCCATGGCCAACAGCATGACGAACTATGAGCGGGCTCTGGTTGGCAATAGGCCAACGGCACTGCCATGGCACGCCATGTTGAAAGTTCAAACAGAGTCTTTGCCGCCAACCCCTGCCGAGACTTACTTAGGCGTACCCAATCCCATCTTCCTGATGAAACTTGAGTTTCAATTGGTGGGCACTGAAGGGCAACCTGCTCAGCTTGACCAGGAAGCCACTCTCCAATTACAGCTTGAGCGCTCGTCATGGTCAGCACCCAAATTGACAGCGGCCAGTGTCGCAAAAATTCAGGACCAGCTTCTCGATTGGCGCAACACAGCACACGACTGGCTTAACTGCCAAGCCCTCAACCCGGTGGTCACATCCGTCAGCGGTCAACAACTTGAAATCAACGCAGGGGCTTTGTCTGGTGTTCGCAAAGGTGATGAGTGGCTCATTGCCAATCCCGCCCAATTTCCTGCCGAGCTCATGAGCCGTGAAGGTGCCTCGCAAACTTTGTTGGCCACAGTGCAATCCGTCACGCCTCACGGTGCCAAACTAACGGTAGTGGCAGGCCCCGCACAAGCTGCTCAAACCAATTGGCGCGCATGGCCTGCCGAAAAAGCCACTTTGAAACCTTAATGATTGAATTGAGTTTGACATGAACATTTCATCACGTCCTGCATTTTGGAACAGCACAATAGCCTCCTCTTGGCTGCTGGTGGGTGCCTTGTCATGGTTTGCAGCGACACACGTTCGCGCAGCCGACAACCCTGCTAAGCCGCACGAACCAGTGGCCGTTGTTCAGGTCACACTCGATCAAAGTACGGCTGTCGACAAGTTGGTGCAAAAGTTTTATCCCAACAGCCCCATTGCCACCAGCGTGTTGCGCAAAGCCTTACAAGATGCCAATCCCAAGATCATGACTGGCAACCCTCAACAGCGTGTCAAAGCAGGCACTACGCTGGCTGTTCCCGACCATGGCCACATAGCCGTCGCGGTTTTGACCCCCTTTGCGGCAGCTCATACTGCTAAAGATCCAGACCCCGGCCCCTCTGCTCGCGACGCTTCTGTTCGTAAGCCTTGGGTCCGATTCCCATGATGTCGGTGGCCGACGCACTTGCTGCGCCCGGCCGAATTCCCACCATTTACCTAGAAGGCAAGTTGCTGCCTTTGCAGGCCAGCACCGCTGCAGAGTTGGGGTTGAAAGACGGGCAAGTGGTTCAGGCGTCCGTAAGGCTAGTAAAAGACCAACCGATGCTCATGTTGCAAGGCAAAGCGTTGCACGCACCTGGCCTATTGGCAACACAAGTGGGCGAGTCCATTTGGTTGCGCGCCCAAGGTGGCAACTTGGTGCCCATTAACGCACCGCCTCTTTTTTCGCGCATTGCCAACTTGCTTTACAGGCCCAATGTCAATTCAGTGTTGCCGCAACTTTTTCAGCCAGGTACCCTGGATGAGTTGTTAAGCCAAGTTCAACGCCCCGACTTGCAAGCGCAATGGCGAGGCATGCAACTGTCTTTGTCGCAACTAACCCCCGGCACTTTGCAACAAGCCATGATGAGCGCCATGGGCGCCGAGGTTTGGTTGGCCAGAGGCCTACAGCCCCCCCAAGATGTCAAGCAATTGATGCGCAAACTCATTGCTGAGTTGAGTTTGGCGCGCACCGATGAAGAGCCAGACACAGGCCTCATCGAAAAGCTCACCCGCGCTGTCGACGACATGGAAGCCCGTCAAGTCCAAGCTGTTCAAGCGCAAGCACAACAAGAAGTTTTGTTCAGTATGACCTTGCCCTTTGTGGATGCCAACCCCATTGAACTCACCGTTCGACGCGGCCCGCGCCAAGATGGCGAACAAGCGGTGCTCACGGTCAATGTGCACTCCAAAACAGAAGACTTGGGTCCTGTCTGGTTGAAGACGCAACTTATGAATGCCCAACAACTAGAGCTCACCATGTGGGCCGAGAACGAGTCTGTGGTTGCGCAAGCCAGGTCTCGCTCTTACCTGCTTGGCGATGAATTGCGCGCTGCAGGCCTCAACATGCGCGCCTTCAACGTTGTGCACGGCGCGCGGCCTCCCGAGGCCAGCGACTGGACGCCCTCGGGTCGGGGCTTGGTGGTGGATGTTTCAGCATGAGCCGCTACATGCGTCAAGCCGTTGCGCTTGCCTATGGCAAGAACCCCGTGCCCGTGGTCACGGCCAAGGGTGACGACGATTTGGCCATGCGCATGATTGAAGAAGCTCGCCAACAAGGCGTTTTCATTTCTGAAGACCCGCAGCTTCTGGCATTGCTCAGCCGGCTGGAAGTCGATCAAGAAATTCCACAAGAGCTTTACACGGCTGTGGCGGTTGTCTTGTCTTGGGTCTATTGGCTCAAAGGCATGCGCCCTGGCAATGAAAAGGCAAATCCCAATTCTCCGGATCCTGTTGACTCTGTAGACCCAGTGAATCCCAGCCCACCACCTGCTGAGCCGGTGAACGGCTAAAACTCAAACTTCTTGGTAGCCCCTGCCACGACTGAATCTGGCCACTTGGCCTAAGCGGTCGTAGACTTCAACGGGGCTGCCAGATTCACCCACTCGCAAACTGTGCAGGGCACCTCGAATGGTGTCTAATTTGCGTTCGATGAGAACGGCGTTGCGCCTGTGCATGTCGCGGCATTGAATGAGCGATTCACGCAGGGCATCCCATTCGGGGAGATTTTGGAGGTCTTCTGGGGAGGGGCAAAGCGCCGAAAGCTCGCTCAAAAGATCATTTTTACCGGGCTGCAAAGATTCAAACCGGTCCAGATCTTGGCTCTTAAGAGCTTCAAACTCCAAAGCCAACAGCTGGACCAGCTGGTCGGATACAGTAAGTGCTCGCTCACTCACGAATCATTTGCTCAATGGCATGGAAGCTTTCAGCAATTTTGCGAGGGTTCAATGGATATTGACCATCTTGAATTGCTTGCTTGATAGACTCCACCTTCACGCGATCAAAGTCAGGCTCGGCCATGGCACGTGCGGCTACATTGCTTAAATGCAATTGATCAGCACCGGGCGCTTTGGCTGTTGTTGCAGCAGGCGCTGACGAATCGAGTGCCACACTGTCTTTCGAGCTGCTTTTGCGGTTGGCTTTGTCCAATGCGCTGCGCAACGACGCGTCCGATTGGGCGCGCTGTCCATAGTTTGAAATTGCATCGGTCATACCTAGCTCACTTTCTAATTTCTTCTCACATCAACCCACAAAAAGGGGGTTGGACATGCTCAGTATCGGCAGTAGATTCTAGAACTTGAATCATTTTTCTAGAAATTTTGACTTAAAAGGCCAAAAAATGTACTTTTTAAGCATTTCAAAGCCCTTTTGCCGCGTTAGGCCCCGTCACCACACCCGAAACTTGGCGGCCTGACTCAGGGTTTTTCAACTTCACCTGCTCACCCAGACGGCCATCCTGCATGGCTTCCATTCGAATGGAAATCTCAAAATCTGACTTATTCCCAATCGACAACATCACCGTTTGGCCCTGCTTCACCAGGACGGCACGGCGAATATCTGACACCCTCAGAGCCTGCCCTGCAGGAATATCTCGGGTGAGTTCGGCCAATTGGGCGTCTCTCACCGTATTCAGTAACTGAGTATCGGCATTTCCGGGGGAAGCTTGAACTTCTTCTAGCATGTCTGGCTGCACAATGACGCCTCTTTGCAACAATCGCTTGGCAACCACGATGGTTCTTGGCGTATTGGCCAAGCTTGGCGGGGGGGCTACGCTTGGCGATGCCCCTGAATTGGGAGTACCCGTTGGCGTTCCTGCCACTGGGGCATTGGCCCGCGTATTTGGCATTGTGACTTGCAAATAAAGCTGCCACACAGGCTCGGCACAACGAACACGCACCGTTTCTTTGGAGGCAAAGGGGTGGTCAACGTTCAAGGGTTTTTGACAGCCTTGAACTTTCAATCGATCGTCCAAGGGCGCAATGACCACATCTTTGGAATTCACACCATGGGTTTGAGACATCCACTGACGCACTTGCAACCCCATCGCATCGGCAGCTGGGTTGGCTTTCGCTGTGACCAAAGCATTGGTCGTGGCGTTGGCCGAAAAAGGCAAAAAGATGGCAAACAGCCAAAAAACCGTCAGGCACAGGATTTGCATCAGTGCTTGAGCAGGTGTAGATGTTTTGACACTTGGTTTGAACATACCGGAGTTCATGCAATAAAGATGCCACATCATCATGAGAATTGAAGCCAAATTACCTAATAACCTTGCCAGCAACACGTCCAATGGTTCTGCGGCGTTGTCGCGGCCTGGCTTTGCCAAAGCTTTGGAGCAAGCGCAGCCGGCCAATGTCAAAGTCATTCAAGCGGGTGACACACTCACCAGCATCGTGAAAGAGCAAGCCCTCTTGCAAGGCGTCAAGCTCTCACCCTCAGAAGAATTTCGATGGGCGCAAAACTTAGCAGCTGACAGCGGGATTCAAAACCCAAATGCCATTTTCCCGGGCCAAAAAATTCAATTGCAAAATATGTTGAATCAGTGGCAGGCGGGACAAACACAGCCGCAAAACTTGGCGCATACCAACCCGAAGCTTACGCCTACCATTGCCCAAGACAAGATTGAAACGGTCACCATTACAGCCAGCAGATCTGTGCCGACTCTGCCCAAAAGCAATTACATCAACGCCGTGGCTCACCCTGTTCTGAGTCAAACACTCGATCGCGCTGTCAATCGAGGCTTTATCCCTAGGGTGGAAAAGCAAGATGTTTACAACAAAGTTTTGCAAGTGGCCAACAAGCACAACTTTTCGCCTGACGATTTTGCGCGCCTGACTCTGATGGAAAGCGACGGCATGAACCCGCAGGCCACCAACACACGTTGCCACGGCATCATTCAGTTTTGCGATGGCCCGGCGCGCGGTGCGGCTGAAGTGGGCTTTGGCCAATCACCCAAATCTATTTTGGGCCTGAGCGTTTATCAACAATTGCATTTGGTCGATACCTACTTCGAAAAAGTGGGCCTGAAAAAAGAAGGCGCTGTGCCCCTGGACGAACTGTATTTGGCAGTTCTGCAACCGGCTGCGCGAGGCGAAAAACGCCCTCAAGAACCCTTGGGCATTCCTGGCAAACAGGCCAAGTACTTGTATGAAGGTCGTGATCCTCAAGCACCCATGACTCGCTCGTCTATCACGCAAGGCTTGATGCAAAACGCTGCAGACCGTTTGGGATTTAAAAATTTCCGAAGCAATGCCAATAGCGTGCCTGTCAATTCCACTGTCAACACTTCGGCGGCTCCATCGGCCACCAACGCCATCAACCCTGCGTTGAATACCGCGATGAATCCTGCATCCGATACGCACCCCAATTCAAGCGCGCGAATTCGATTGCAAGTTCAAAAAGCGGCTGACTACGACGCATTGGAAGCTCCCAAAACTTGGTTGCGCTGAGCCAACTTGGCTTAGCCATGGCTTGTTTCACACAGATACTTTTAGAAAAGCGGCAAGGGTTTGCCGCTTTTCTTTGTGTCCGAAGTTTGAATCGCTGGACACTCGAAAATCCGCATTTCCCCTCGTAAAAACGACCAGGGTGACCGTCAAAAACCCATCGGAAAACGGCAAGAAAAGCATGGCACGGCTCTTGCAATCGAACACTTTGCAAAGAACTTTAATTCTTTGGGCTGTCGGATATCCGGCATTGAAAGTTTCGCGAAGGAGAGCACATCATGGAGATGATTGACAAAGCACTGGGCGTTCACGCACAGGCTCTGGGATTGCGCAGCAAGCGCATGGAATTGCTTGCGCGCAACATTGCCAATGCCGACACCCCCCACTTCAAAGCCAAAGACATCGACTTCAGGTCGGTCTTGAAACAAACCAAAGAGTCTGCTTTAAACACAACCAGCAATTTGCACATGGCCATGCCCATGGAAGAGAGCCCTGGCGGCGAAAAGTTTCGCGTGCCATTCAATGCGTCTTTTGACGGCAACACCGTGGAAATGAACGTGGAACAAGCCAAGTTTGGTCAAGTAGCAGCAGATTACCAAGCCACATTGAACATCCTTGAAAGCCGCGTGAGTGGTATTCGCCGTGCGTTGCGTGGAGATTAATCAACATGGCACTTGATCGTATTTTCAATATCGCGGGTTCTGCGCTCAATGCGCAGACCACCCGCATGAACACCACGGCCTCTAACTTGGCCAACTCGGGCACTGTCACAGGCAAAGAAAACGAAGCATTTCGAGCCAAACGCACTGTGTTCAAAACCATTTTGGAACAACAACAAAAGCCCCACGAACAAGGATTTGCGGGCGGAGTTCGGATTGAAAAGATCACAGACGATCCGTCTCCCATTCGCAAAATGTCAGAGCCCAACAACCCCATGGCCGACAAAGACGGCTATGTCTACTTGGCCAATGTGAACGAGATGACCGAGATGGTGGAAATGATGGCGGCTTCACGCTCCTATCAAAACAACGTCGAAGTGGTGAACACCACGCGTCAGATGTTGATGCGCACCATCGACATCATCAAAACTTGATTTGTAAAAAATACAAATCAACGATCAGGAAACTTCCATCATGTTCTTATCAGCCAACAACACCGGATTGAATGCTGCGGCCAACGCCGTCAATTCAGGCAAAACAATCAATGCGCCAGCCGGCCTCAAAACGACGTCACAAGCTGCCAACGAAGCCTTAACGGCCAAGTCTGGCACCACCGGCGGCATGGGGCAAAAAGATTTCTTGACCCTATTCACCACACAGCTCAAATGCCAAGACCCCTTAGACCCAGTCAAGAACGAAGCCTTCGTGGCGCAGCTTGCTCAGTTCTCTCAGCTTGAAGCCACCACCACCATGTCGGACACCCTCAAGGCCTATGTCGACAGCATGGCTGGTGAACGCATGATGAGCAGCACCAGCATGATTGGCAAAACGGTAGCTGCGCCCGGCGCTCCCGCCATCATCACGCAGGGCGGCAAACCAGCGCAAGGTTTTATCAACTTGCCAATGGGCGCAGAAGGCGTGAAGCTCGAAGTGTTCAATGAAAAAGGCCAATTGGTGACCAGCAAAACCTTGGGCGCTCAAAACATTGGTGACATGCCTTTTACGTGGGATGGCACCAGCGATGCTGGCGGCAAAGTACCTGATGGTAACTACACCTTCAAAGCCACCGTCATTAGCCAAGGCAAGACCTCCAACCCTGTAGTCAATGTGTTGTCAACCGTGACTGGCGTGAACCAACAAGCCGACAAAACCATTTTGTTGGAAGTAACCGGCGGCAAGTCAGTGAAGCTCACTGATGTTCAACGCATCGGCACCTGAGTATTTCTGAATCAATTTATCAAGACCCAACTCAACCCTAGGAGTTAACCACCATGTCTTTCTATACCTCGCTGACCGGATTGAATGCTGCCACCGCCATGTTGGGCGTGACCAGTAACAACATCTCCAACGTGGGCACCACCGGTTTCAAGCGTTCACGCGCTGACTTCGGTGACATTTTTGCAACCTCGCCGCTGCAAAAAGCTTCTTCCACAGTGGGTCAGGGCGTGTCTCTGAAACAAGTGTCGCAGGAGTTCTCCCAAGGTAATATTTCTTTCTCGTCCAACGCGCTTGACTTGGCCGTGACCGGTGACGGTTTCTTCCCCATGCGCTCGGCCGACGGTTTGCAAGAGCTGTTCACACGAAATGGTTCGTTCTTGTTGAACGAACAATTTAACGTGGTGAACTCTTCAGGTCAGCGTTTGATGGCAGCCACAGTTGACTCGACAGGTTCTGCGAACATCAACGAACGCGTGGTGCTCACCATTCCACAAAAAACATCGGGCGATGCCAAACAAACTTCTTTGGTGTCTTTGGGCTTGAACTTCCCAGCCGATGCTGAAGTGATTACCGAGCCTTTCAACCGCTCCAACCCTGCCACGTACAACAAATCAACCGCCTTCACTGTGTATGACAACGGGGGTAACGGTTATTTGGCCACCATTTACTACACCAAAACATCGAACGCCAACCAAAACGTGCCATTCAACAAATGGCAAACCAACGTGTTTGTGGGTGAAGACCAAGTGGCAGCGTCATTGGTGCAAGCCACCGATGCCAACAACGAAAGAATTTATGTGAACCAATACGGTCAGACCAAGCCTTACAGCGAGGTGAAGGACGAATTAACCACTGCCAAAACACAATTGTTTTCTTTGGATGAATTGACCAACAAGAAAATATCCATCGCAGCCACCGCCACTGGCAACATCGTGCCAGAAACCGGCGCCAGCAGCTACGACTGGGTAGCGGGCTTGCCCAACGGCGACGCCAAACTGGCAGGCCTTTTGACCGACAACGCCTTCACTGTGGACGTAGACAACAGCGGATCACCCGTGACAGTGAGTTTGGCCAAGTTGGCGGCATTGCCAGTCGGTACACGCATCACAGGCGACCTCATTGCCCAAGAAGCCACCAACCAATTGATCAGCAAGTTTGGTATTTCGCGAGGCACTACCATCACCAGCACAACAGCGGCAGCCACTGGCGCAACAACTGCAAGTTCTGTGACATCTACCGTCGGTAGCATCACAACCACTGTGGTTACAACTTCAGGCACCATTGTAGCCCCAGGTACGATCACAACCACCGTGACCAAGCCATCAATCAATGAACGTTATGGCATGAAGGTTGGCTTTGATGCAGTGAACAAACAGTTCTTTTTGGAATCTGGTACCACCGGCGACACCTCCAGCGTTGCACTTTCAGCAGTGAGTACTGCCACAGCCACGGCCATGGGCCTTAAATCTCAAATCGTCGCGCCAGAGGCGGTTGCAACACGTGGTATTCCTTCTAAATCTGCAGTCACTTTTGGTATTACACCCACTGTGAATACAGCCACCAACTTCAGCGTAGACGCTACCAACAACAAATTCATTGTGACCGTAGACGGCATAAAGTCGACAGTCACCTTGGCTGTTCGTGAATACTCTTTGGCTGAATTCACGCAAGCTTTGGAAAATGAAATCAATTCCATGAAAGAAGTGCGAACCGACGGTCTCACACCCAAAGAAATCAGTGGTGTCAAGGTTGAATTTGATAACACCAAAAGGGCATTTAAATTTACCAGCGGTACATCGGGTGCTGATTCTTTCATCAAAATTTCGGGTGAGCCTATTTGGGGTTTGTCTACAGTTGAGGCAGGTCGTGGCGAAACATCTACCTGGATTCTTCCCACACAGCGCGTTGACGTAGTGAATGGCACTCCGCAGCCCAAGTACATCGATGCCCAAGGCAATGAAACCACCAGCACTGATGGCTATGTGGGCTTGCCAGCTTGGTCACCTGTTTACTTAGACAAAGGTGAGCTGACCTTTGACACCGGCGGAAACTTGGTGTCACCAATCGAAGGTACTCAGTTGGAAACTGTGTACTTGGCGGGTGGTAAAGGTGCTTTGAGAATTAACATCGATTACTCAGCTTCCACACAATTTTCTTCCGCGTTTGCCGTGTTATCACAGTCTCAAGATGGTGCCCCAGAAGGTGACTTGGTGGGTGTGACCATCGGCAACGACGGCTTGGTGAGTGCATCATTCTCCAACGGTTCCCAAAAGTCTTTGGCTAAAATTTTGCTTTCCAACTTCTCAAGCCCAGTGGGTTTGCGTCAGATTGGTGACTCCAGCTTCTTGGCTTCTGCAGCTTCCGGGAGGCCTATTTTGGGCACACCAGGTTCTGCTGGTTTCGGTACCTTGAGAGCGGGTGCGACAGAACGTGCCAACGTGGACTTGACACAAGAGCTGGTGGACTTGATTACCGCACAACGTAACTTCCAAGCCAATGCCAAAGCCATTGAGACGTCGAGCACCATGACGTCGGCCATTATCAACTTGCGCTCTTAAATCGCCCAAGCTTTAAGCCTCTAACAGGACTTCAACATGGATCGTTTAGCCTTTAACGCCGCAGCCGCCATCAATGAGATGCGCACTGCTCGCCAGATGACGACCAACGAATTGGCCAACGTGGCAACGCCTGGCTTCAAGCGAAGCTTTGAGTCAGCCATGCTGACCATGAAAGTTCAAGGCGCAGGCTTTGAGTCACGTTTGCAACCTCAAGCCTTTGCCAGCGACAACATCAACATGAAGCCCGGCGTGATTGTGAAAACAGGCCGTGATTTGGATGTGGCCATGGATGATCTGACTGTCATGGGCGTCACGGCAAGCAACGGCGAACTGGCCTTCACGCGCCGTGGTGATTTGAAACTCAATGGCTCGGGTGTGCTAGAAATGGGCACAGGTGCATTGGTACGCGGACAAGCCGGCGGCCCTATTACTATCCCGCCTGGTTTCTTTGTGAAGATCAGCAAAGACGGCTCTATTTTTGCAACCAACCCAGCGCAAGCAGGCGTTGCAGTGCCCGTTCTGATTGACAGAATTTTGTTGCGCGACGCCAGCCAAGTATCTTTGGAGCGCCGTGAAGACGGTCTTTACAAAATAGTGGGCAAGCCCACCAATGAAGACATTCCGATGACTGGCAAATTGGCCACTCTCACACCCGAAACATTAGAAGGTTCCAACGTGAACGCCATGGAAGTCATGGTAAAGCTCATGGATCAAAGCCGTTCCTTCGAAATGCAAGTGAACGTGATCAAACAAAACAAAGACGTTGACGAGTCGGGCGGCACCATGATGCGCGCCTCTGGTTAATGGTCTTCATTATTTAACGAACAACTGAACAATTAAAAGGAGCTCGCCATGGACGCAAGTATGTGGGTCGCCAAAACAGGTTTGGATGCGCAGCAAACGCGCATGAACGTCATTTCCAATAACTTGGCCAACGTCAATACGACAGGCTTTAAGCGCGATCGCGCTGTGTTTGAAGATTTGCTGTACCAAAATATTCGCCAAGCTGGCGGCCAAACGGGTGCCAATACGCAAGCACCAACTGGCTTGATGCTGGGCACGGGTGTGCGCATTTTGGCTACTGAAAAGCAGCACTCACAAGGCAACATGGTGAACACTCAAAACCCATTGGATTTGGCCATTACTGGTGAGGGTTTTTTCCAAATTGCCCAACCCGACGGCACCATTGCTTACACACGCGATGGCAATTTCAAACGCTCCAACACAGGGCAAATTGTGACCGCCTCTGGCGCTTTGTTGCAGCCTGCCATCACCATTCCCAACACAGCTTCATCAGTGACGTTTGGTCGTGACGGCACAGTGTCAATTGAATTGGCTGCTGGTGGTTCACAGGTGATTGGTCAAATTCAATTGGCGCGTTTTGTAAATCCAAGTGGTTTGGAAGCCAAAGGTCAAAACCTGCTCAAAGAAACCCCCGCTTCAGGCGCCCCTCAAGTTTTGCAACCTGGCGTGACGGGCGCTGGCAATTTGATGCAAGGCACTCTAGAAGCATCCAATGTGAACGTGGTGGAAGAAATGGTCAACATGATCGAAACCCAACGTGCTTACGAAATCAACTCAAAAGCCATCTCTGCAGTTGACGGCATGCTGAAGTTCATTAACAACAACCTCTAAGGCGAATCAGCATGAAATTCATCACAAGTATTGCTTGGATTTTATTGGCTGCTTGCTTAACTGCTTGCAACGTTATCCCGCCAAAAGCCATGACGCACTCGCCTCAATTTGAGCCTGTTTACCCAATCCAAAAAGTTCAAACTCCCGTTGCAACAGGCGCCATTTATGTGGGCCGCCAAAGCGACAGTTGGTTTGGCAAAGGTCGCAATTTCCAAGTGGGCGATGTGATTACAGTTTTGCTCAATGAATCAACCCAAGCTGCTCGCAGCCAAGTGGGTTCCGTCAGCCGCAATTCAACCAACGACATGCTCACGCCAGGTTTGGCTGTGCTTGGCAACAGGCTGGGCGGCGTGATGAAGGGCACCGACTTTTCGAAAACCGACATCAGCAACAAAGGCACAGGCACAGCCGATCAAACGGCCAGCTTGAATGGTTCGATAGCCGTCGCGGTGGTTGAGGTCATGCCCAATGGCAATTTGGTTTTGCGCGGCGAAAAACAACTGGCCCTCACAGAAGGCTCAGAAGTGATTCAAGTGGCAGGCATCATTCGGCCCGAAGATGTGGCCCCCAACAACACGGTTCAATCACGTCGTTTGGCTAACGCACAAATTGCGTATCGCGGCTCTGGCGACTTGGCCAATGCAACCCGCGCAGGCTGGGGCACCAGTGCGCTTCTCAAACTTTGGCCCTTCTAACAGTCTTGCATCCGCTTGATTGAAATTTCAAGGCACTGAATCAATTCACACAGCATCTCATCATGAACGACATCTTTAAGTCCTGGTCCGTCTTGGTTCTTTTGCTTGGCCTTAGCTGCACCAGTGCCATGGCCGATCGCATCAAAGACCTCACCACGGTAGCCGCCATGCGAACCAATCAACTCATTGGCTATGGTTTGGTGGTGGGCTTGCAAGGCACTGGCGATGGCGCAGACGTTTCATTTACGGCGCAAAGCATGAAGACTTTGCTAAACCGTTTGGGTGTAAGTTTGGAAGGCCCACTGTCTGACTTTGAAACAGCCACCAGCGCTGGCAAGATTGACATTAAAAACGTGGCAGCTGTCATGGTCACGGCAGAGCTTCCTGGCTTTGCAAAACCAGGTCAAAAAATTGATATCACTGTGTCTGCCATTGGCAAAGCCAGCAATTTGCGCGGCGGCACATTGCTGCTTAGCAGCTTGCGAGGTGTTGATGGCGAAATTTATGCCTTAGCCCAAGGTTCACTCACAGCCACTGGCATTGATGCTCAAGCTGCCGGCTCCAAGGTAGCCATTGGTGTGCCCACAGCGGCTCGCGTTCCATCTGGCGCAACTGTTGAGCGCATTGTTGACAACCCCTTTGACAAAGCCGACCGCATTGTTTTAAATGTTCGTGAAAGCGACTTCACCACCGCCAACGCCATTGTGAATGCCATCAACGGCCGCTTCGGCAACGACGTAGCACGTGCCCTCGATGGTGTGTCTATTACCTTGCAAGCCCCCGTAGATTTGACACAACGTGTGGCCTTCATGAGCATGGTTGAAAACATCGATGTGATGCCAGGCGAGCC
This sequence comes from Comamonadaceae bacterium, assembly GCA_947484245.1. The sequence goes on along the minus strand of CANKOT010000001.1, from coordinate 71,936 downwards.
CACGGCACGCGTGGTGGTCAATGCCAAAACAGGTACCGTGGTGATCAGCCGCAATGTGCGCGTCACAGCAGCAGCCGTGACCCATGGCACCATCAGTGTGTCCATTGCAGCCACCAATGAAATTTCTCAGCCTGGCGCCTTCAGCCAAGGTCAAACGGCTGCCGTTCAAAACGCCGAAGTGACCGTGAGCGAACCCAACAAGCCCATGTTCTTGTTTCAGCCTGGCGTTGACCTGCGCCAAATTGTGGATGCCGTGAACCAAGTGGGCGCATCACCCTCTTCCCTGATTGCCATTCTGGAAGCCCTCAAAAGCTCAGGAAGTTTGCGCGCAGAGTTGATTGTGATCTAAGCACGCAGCGGCAATGCATCAACCTACAAGCTGGCACAAGATTTGCTGATCAATTGCTGATTAAACATCAATCACTCTATTGAATCATGGACGCCATCAACACACCTGCTCCCAGCTCTTACCTAGACTTTGACGGTCTGGGTCAATTGAAGGGACAAGCACGTCTGGATGCCAAGAGTGCCATCAAGCAAACAGCGCAGCAATTTGAGGCTCTGTTCCTGCAAATGATGATGAAGTCCATGCGTGAATCCATTGTGAAGAGCGAGTTGTCTGAGTCGAACACCATGGAAACCTTCGAAGGCATGTTCGACAAAGAGGTGTCGGTGCAACTGGCCAAAAAGAACTCGCTGGGTTTGGCCGACATGCTAGTCAAGAACCTTGAACAAAATCAAGCCAACCTTGCCACTACAGCCGATATTTTGAAACAGCGGCAAGATCCTGCCGCTTTCAATGCCGCTGCCAAAGGCATGGCCCTGAATCCAAAAAATATGGGCTTCTCTTTAGACAAGCTCAACGACAAACCAAGCGGCATTGCATTCCCTAAATCTCAAATTCTGCCACTCAATTTGCCATCCAAGCCTATGGGTAATGGGGGTGGCCAATGAGCGATTTAGTCAGTGTTGCCTCCAATGCCGTCCAGTCGTATCAACGTGCGCTGGGCACCGTGTCTAACAACATTGCCAACGTATCCACCGAAGGTTACTCACGCCAGCAAGTGGTCATAGCCGCTAACCCGGTGGCCAAGGTGGGCACGGTGTTCTTGGGTACCGGTGTGACGGTAGACACCATCAAACGCCAGTACGACACCTTTGCAGAAACCAACCTGCGCAACAGCAACAGCCAGCTCACCAGCCAAGAGCCTATGGTTAACTACGCCAACCGCGTGATTGACATCATGGGCAGCACCTCCATGGGCTTGAGTGGTGCGCTCGATCAGTTTTTCAATGCGGCACGCGATTTGTCGTCCGACCCCGCCTCCACCGTGATGCGCGGCAGCTTCTTGCGCGATTCCGAAAATTTGGCGGCCCGCTTTGGTGAGCTGTCGGGCCAACTCGATTTGGTTCAAGACGAAACCGACGAAGCCGTGAAAAGCTACGTCAATTCAATGAACACTATTTTTAAGCAGCTGGCTGCGGTCAATACGCAAATGACCAAGCAGAAGTCTGCCGATTTACAGCCAGCCGACTTGCTTGATCAACGCGACGTGCTGCTCAAAGACCTTTCTGGCTTTGTTCACATTAAAACGGGCTTTTCAGAAAACGGCGCTGTGACGGTCAGCTTAGGCCCCTCCCTCACACGCGATGTGGTGGTGGATGGTGTGAAGTCTTTCATGCTGGGCACCAACTTCAATTCCGCTGCGCCCGAAAAAGTCAGCTTGGTGTTAGACCCCTACGGTGCTTCCACCACGCTTTCAGGCATTAGCGGCGGCAAACTGTCGGGCATCATGAGTTTCAGAGAACAAGTTCTGGGCAGCAGCCGCAGTTCTTTGGACACTATGGCCAACAACTTTGTGAAAGAAGTGAACGCCATTCACACCAGTGGCATTGATGCCTATGGCAACACAGGCATCGACCTATTTAGCATTGACAAAAACTCGGTAGGGTCAGCCGGTACCGTTAAAGTAAATTTGAACGACCCCCTCAAAGTTTCTGCTGCAGCGCAGTTCAGGGTGATTGAAGCGCCTAACAACACTGGCGGCGCTGATGCTGGCATTGTATTTGTGGGCAAGCCCACCAATGGCCCGCCCGACATCACCCTAACCTTGGTCAACAACCCCAGTTCTTCGGCCGCTATCACAGTCAAGCCTACCATCTCTCGCCCTGTGGCAGCGGTGGCCACCATTCCCAATGGTTTAGCAAACATCAGCGTGCTAATGGGCGAAGCGGATCCTGGCCAACAGCTTCAAATTTTCACGCGTGATGGCAGGCAGTTGGCAGGCAAAGCCGTAGACACTGCCACCCAAAGCTTGATCTTGACTGAGGCCAACGGCTTTGCAGCCAATGCCAGCTATAGCGATGCTTACCTGAATGTCAACGGCCCCAACAGCTACAAAGACATCAACGTTTTTTATGGCGCCAAAGCCAACGTGGGCTCTGTGTTGCAAGCCGACGGCACCGAAACAGATCCCACCAAACACAGCACCTTGGCCAAAGTGGCTGTGCCGGCCACCTTGCAAAGCGATCGCATTCAAACAGGCTTAACTTCCATTGCGAGCGGCTTGATCAAACTCAATGGCGTGACCTTGCCAGAAATTTCTGTGCTCACAGGCACCCTTCAAGCTTCCGACATTGCCACCAAAATTCAAGCGGCCGGCATTTCAGGTATTACTGCCAGCGCCAAAAACGAAATTCGCATTCCAGTGAATCAACTCAAACTGGATTTGCCTTTGTCACTCAAGAGTGGCAATGCCACTGGCTTTACCGTCATCACAGCGGTACCCACCGGCCTTACCAGCGTGCAAGGCTTGATTGATGCCATCAACAGCAAAAGCAGCAGCACTGCAGTACAAGCCTACTTGGGCAACGATGGCAATTTGGTCTTGACCAACACCACAGGCAACGAAGGCAAAGACATTGCCATCGACAGCTCTGCCTCGCCCAATGCCTTGGGTTTGAAGACCATCACTTATGGGGGCCAAATTAGCATTAGCCGCGCTTTGGTAGATGGCATGGATACACCCATCGAACTTGGCTTTGCCAACGGCGCTCCCGCCGACTTGGCCAAAATGGGTTTCAAAACGGGCGCTTATTTGTCGGGCACGGCCAACGAAGATTTGTTGGTGTTTGTGACAGGCCCTGGCGAAGCCAAAATTTCCACCGGCTATACCGGCAAGCCCATTGATGCCAAGCAGGCATTGCGAACCAACCCTTTGCAAGTGCGATTTGATTCACCCACTCAGTTCAGCATTGTGGATATCAACACCGACACCGTGGTGGCCTCGCGCAAATTTGACCCCAACTACCTTGAGCCTGCCTTTGTCTACCAGGGCATTCAAATTTCACTGTCCAACCCACCCAAGGCTGGCGACATCTTTGTCATTGATGGCAACAAAGACGGCACCGGCAACAACGAAAACATGTTGGCGCTGATCGACTTAGAGTCAGAGCCTGTGATGGGGGGTGGTAAAACTTTCTCTGCGGCCTACATCGACAACGTGAACGACATGGGCAACATTGCCCGTCAAGCCACCATCTCCCAATCGGCGCTGCAAGTGGTTTTTGACCAAGCCCTGACGGCACGCGACCAGGTTTCGGGTGTGAGCTTAGACCAAGAAGCAGCCGACCTGGTGCGCTATCAACAAGCCTACCAAGCCGCCGCCAAAATTTTGCAAGTGGCCAGCCAGCTGTTTGACAGCGTGCTGCAAGTTCGTTGAAGTGCGTGAAAGCTAAACCATCATGAAAATTTCAACCCGCCTTTTGTTTGACCGAGCCTCTGCTCAAATGAGCAACGTGCAAAGTAAGTTGACGCAAACCCAAGCGCAGCTGGCACAAGGCAAACAAATTATCAACGCGAGCGATGCGCCCAACCAAGCGGCCACCATTCAGCGTTTGAAAAGTATCTTGAACAAACAAGACAGCTATCAAAGCTCTTTGAATACCATCAAGGCCAGACTGCAAGGGGAAGACACAACCTTGAACAGCGCCAGCAACTTACTGGTTCGCGCCAAAGAAATTGCTGTTCAAGGTGCCAATGACACCTTGAGTTTGCCCGACAGAAAAGCCTTAGCCACAGAAATGCAAGCTTTGCGCGACCAGCTACTCAGCTTGGCCAACACCAAAGATAGCAATGGCAACTATTTGTTTTCTGGCAGCCGTGTGAAGCAGGCCGCCTTTACAGAAACTGCCAATGGCAGCGCTGTGTATATGGGCGATCAAACCCGTATGAATGTGCGCGTGAGCGATCAGCGCAGCATTCCCATTAACCGCACAGGCACCGATGCGTTTGTGCCAGTAGCGCGCCCTGATACCGATGGTAAAAATATTGGAGTGGGCTTTTTCCAAGTACTCGATGACTTGATTTCTGGCTTGAACAACGTCAAGGTCAATGACATTCGACGTGGCGTGGGTGAACTGGATACGCTGACGCAGGGCGTGAGCTTGGCCCAAGCCCAAATTGGTACCAACTTGAATGTGGTGGATCAGCAAACAGCTGTATTGGAAGACACCACCCTCAATTTGAAGACTACCTTGTCTTCGATTGAAGACTTGGACTACGCCAGCGCCATTACCAAAATGAATCAGCAAATGATGAGCTTGGAAGCGGCGCAGGCCAGTTTTGCCAAAGTGAGCCAATTGAACTTGTTCAACTACATCAAATAAATGGCGCTGAAATAAACCATGGTTACCGCCACTTCGTCAACCACTTCCACTGCGGCCACCGCCACCGCGGCCAAAGCTGCAGCTGGCAAAATTATCAGCACCTTGAGTGCGGGTTCGGGAGTGGACGTTAACTCATTGGCAAACAGTTTGGTCGAAGCCGAAAAGGCGCCCCGCAAAGCAGAAATAGATGCCAGAGTGGCCAAGGCAGAAGGTGGTATTTCTGGGTATGCCGCCATGAAGTTTGTTTTAGGTGATTTGCAGTCGGCATTTGCCAGTTTAAAGAACCAAAGTTCTTTCAACACCTTAGTGCCGCAAATTAGCCAACCTAATGCAGTCAGCGTTACCACCACGACATCGGCTACCACTGGCAGCCACACCATATCGGTGACCCAATTGGCGCAGCAGCAAAGAAGCATTTCTGCAGACAATGTGCCTGGCTTCGCCACACCACTTTCGCAAGTCAACGGTGGGGAAGCTTTTAGCTTAGTTTTAAAAAACAGCATTGACCCAACGCCTACCAAGGTGTTTACCCAGGGCACAGTCAATTCGCCCTCTTCATCGGTTATCACCTTCAAAGCCATGAACAAAGGTGACACCGTTACGGTAAACGGCCTCACATTGACGGCCAACAAGTCCTTAAGCGCCTCGGAAGTTGGTGAACTGTTTGATCAATTAGACACCACCACTGTAGCTGCCGTGGCTGCGGACGGCGTAGAGGCAAGCCTCATTAACAGTGATGCGCTGGCCATCTACGGCACTTTTTCTGGTAAATTTGCAACTGGCTATTCTTCGGGTGTGAACAACAGCGGCGTGCTTACACTGACGTCTACCACCAACAACGCAGCAGACATTGCAACGCCTGCTGGCACCCAATTTTCAAACACCATTGCAGTGGCTGCCAGTGCAACTACCCCCGCTGCCATCGTGGCCGCCATTAATTCTGCCAACTTAGGCATATCTGCCCAGCTCATCAATACTGGCAACATTGTAACGCCTTTCCGAATTATGGTCACGGGCTCTACTGGTGCAAGCAATGCCTTTTCTTTGACCAGTCTTAAATTAGGCGGTGGCGAAGTAACCGGTGTGAGCTTTGGCAAAAAATTGCAGTCTGCTGTAGACGCCACCTTCAATGTCAACGGCATGGACATGACGTCGAGCAAAAATACAGTGACCGATGCCATTGCCGGCGCCACACTGAACTTAACAGCCACTACCACCGCAAACGTACCCGCCAACTTGGTTTTCTCAAGAGACACATCGTCAATTTCAACCAAGTTGAATGCACTGGTTACTGCATACAACGACGCCAACACCATGCTGGGCGTGGTGTCAGATCCCAAATCAACAGTCGAAACTTATGGTGCTACGCTGGTGGGCAACTCCATTGTGGGTTCTGTGCGCAGTCAAATGCGCCAATTGATTAGCGGCAACTCAACTACGCCGGCAGGTGGATTAACAGCATTGCGCGATATTGGTTTCAATATCGATCAAAAAGGTGTGTTGTCTATAGACAAAACCAAACTTGATAACTCGCTCAAAAATAACTATGACAACGTGGTAACCCTTGTAACAGGCAACCAAGAAAATCAAAGTAAATTTAGCTTGGCGCCCTCAGGCGTGGCAGGCGAAGCCACTAAAAAACTGACCGCTTTGCTAGACACCTCGGCCCCTTTGACCACCCAAAGCACCAACCTCACTAGCAAAATAAGTGAGTACAAAAAGCAATTGGACAAACTAGATACTCGAATGACTGAGCTTTTGGCTCGTTATAACAAACAATTTGCAGCCATGGAATCGATGGTGGGCCAATCGAAGAGCCTGCAAACCAGCTTAAAGAGCACCTTTGACGGCATGATGGCCACCTACACCAACAAATAATTGAGCTGTTAAAAAGAATTAGATATTCTTGCAGTCTGCAAGCCAATGACAAGGCTTGCTTTGAGTGATGGCATAGGATACCATCATGTCAAATAAATCCACTTTAATCTTAGACAGCAAAACCATCCTTGAGGATGGCCGATTAATTCAAAGAAAAATTTGGCAACTTGCAAGACCAGATGCAAGTCACAAGCACGGATTTAAGTACAGCCTGTACTGCGGTAAATCAGGGGTCACTATTGTGCGATACGACAATGAATCTGGTAAGGGTGACCACAAACATGTTGGCAAAGCAGAAGTTGAAATTGCTTACACTTTTAAATCACTTCAACAGCTTCTCATTGACTTTGTATCTGACATAGAACACCTCTCAGGAGAAATCAAATGAAACGAATCGAAATAGAGGTGGTCAATCCCAAACAAGAACAAGCCCATTTGCTAAATTGGGCCAGTAACTTGGACAAAGGACACAAAGGTAAAGCTGCAACACCCAAGCTACGGTTCGCCAGTTACAAAGTACTGCACAGCATGCTGACAGAAAAGCGCATGGCGCTCCTAGAGTATGTGGCCAACAATCAAGGTCTGAGCATTCGACAATTGGCCATTGAGCTAGAACGAGAATACAAAAATGTCTATGACGATGTACAAAGACTTATGAGCCTCGGGCTGATTGAAGTTCAAAACGCCACTCTTCATGTTCCTTACGACGAGATCGATATAAGGAAAACCCTTAGGGCTTCTGTTTAAGGCCCCAGAGGTACTAGCCACTAGGATTCCCTAAAGAAGTGTGCAATTTGACCGATTCCCCATAGTTAACTAAAAAACTTCGAAAAAAGTTTCAATCCTGCCCCTCAAGTTTTCCGCGGGCCTGCCGATTCACCAACCACTGAACTTCTCTTGATGCTCTCGTGGCACAGGAGACCGGTGGTATTCGGCATGTTCAGCATGCTTATGAAGAAAAGGACGGACAACTATGGTTTCCGAAATCAGCAACATTGCTAGAGGGGGTGCCGGCGTCGCAGCAGCGCGGCCGAGTGCCCCTGCGCCTGCAAGTTCACAAGCACCTGGCAGTTCGGCCATTCAAATTCCTGAAACACCTAAAGTTTTGGCACCTAAACCAGTGGCCATTAAGTTTGATGCTTCAGAAGTTAGGCAGAACCTGCAAGAGGCAGTGAGCATGCTTAATCAACAAATGGCATCTACAAACCGCGGTCTGGGCTTCAGAATTGACGAGGCCGTAGGAGGCCCTGTGGTGACAGTGCGAAGTGAAGCGACAGGTGAAGTAGTTAGACAAATTCCCAATGAAGTGGTGGTGCGTGTAGCGCACAACATTGAGAAGGTCAAAGGCCTGTTACTTAATGCAAAAGCTTGATGTGAAAACTAAAAGACTTTGTACTATTTTAATAAACACTCTCAAGTAATTTCTACAAATACCGAATCAGCAAGTAACAAGATTTCAAATTGGATTTCTTGTAACTTCGTTTAAAACCCTTGAAGGAGAAAATCCATGTCAGTTATCAACACAAATATCAGTGCAATGGCGGCCCAAAGCTCTTTGCGCAAAACTGGACTTAACCAAGATACAGCGATGGAACGCTTGTCAACAGGCATTCGCATCAACAATGCCAAAGACGATGCTGCTGGCCTAGCCATCAGCACACGCATGACAGCTAACATTCGTGGCATTTCCGCAGCTATTCGCAATGCAAACGACGGCATCTCTTTGACGCAAACCGCTGAGGGTAGCTTGTCTGCTATAGGTGATAATTTGCAACGCATCCGTGAACTGGCAGTTCAATCAGCCAACACTGGTAACAGTTCTTCTGACCGCTCTGCACTGAACGCTGAAGCAACTCAGTTAGTTGCTGAAATTGACCGTGTCGCTAGCAACACAGCATTTAACGGCATCAAGTTGTTAGATGGATCGTTCCAAAACCAGTCACTCCAAGTTGGCGCTGGCAACGACACCAACGATCGCATTAACATTTCTATTAGCAATGCAAAAGCCAGTTCGTTAGGCGTAGGCTCTGGTTCTAGCTACAGCACAACTACGACATCCAACGCTGTAACTTCAGCAGCAATTGCCACCGCTGGCTCGGTAACTATTAATGGTTTTAACGTAGGGGCTACTGTAAGCGATGGCGTTTCTTCTTCTGGCGATACCGCCAGTGCAATTTCCAAAGCTGCAGCCATTAATGCTATTACTGGTCAAACCGGAGTAACTGCTGTTGTGGGTGCTACAACCGTTACGGCTACTGCCACATCAGCTACTGCTACAACCTTTACGCTGGGTATCAATGGCGTAACTGTTACAGGCACAACAGATGCAACAGCCAAGGGAGCCGCAAGTTCTATTGCTGCAGCTATCAATGCCGTTAGTTCACAGACAGGTGTAGTAGCCAGCGTCGACGCAGGTGCGACAGGTGCCTTCACACTGACTGCAGCAGATGGTCGCAATGTCGCCATTACAACAACATCAGCTGGATCTTCAGGTTTAACAGCTGCAACTAACTATGGTAAATTGAGCCTGACTTCAAGCCAATCTTCAGGCATTACTGTTGGTGGCACTGCAGCAGCAGCAGTTGGTGCAACTACTGCATACACTGCAGCTACCGCTACCGCAGGAGCTGGTGTATCTTCGATCGATTTGACTACAGTAGCGGGAGCGCAATCTGCTCTTTCAACGTTAGACAAAGCAATCAATACAGTAACTGATTCTCGTGCAGCGATGGGTGGATATCAGAATCGTTTGGCAGCCACAATTTCTAATCTTGAGACTACATCTGTAAACATTTCAGCTTCTAGAAGCCGTATTTTGGATACAGATTACGCAAAAGAGACTACCAATTTGGCCAAGGCACAAATCATTACACAGGCAGCTACTGCCATGTTGGCCCAGGCCAACCAGAGTGCCCAATCAGTTCTGGCTTTACTCAAGTAACGTTAAAGATCGAAAAAAGGCCACTTTACAGTGGCCTTTTTTTTTGCTATCTTTTTGAGAGTACCAACAACACAAACAATGAATAAACGAAACTCTAAATTTGAGGTTTTTCAAAAAAACTTAAAAGTTATTCAAGATAGCTTAGAAGCAAGCAATTTCTCTAAAGCCTTAAAGCATTTATTAATTGCTGAGAGTATTGAACCGCAGAATTTTGCTGTTATCAATGAAATAGGGACATGCTATGCAAAAGTTGGTAATAACCTCAAAGCATTGGAATATCACTGCAAAGCTGCTAGTATTTCTAGCGATAATCCGATCATCATCGCGAACATAGGATTAGATCTTTCTAAATTACAAAGATTCGAAGAATGTATTCCATACTTCCAGAAATCAATTGAGCTTGACACCAAAAACTCAATTGCATACATTGGATTGATTAATGTTTTCCATCACCTAGGTGATCATTTGAAAGTAAGTCAAATTAGCATTGACGCGATTTCAAAATTTCCTCAAATGCCAGAATTTCACAGCAGTCTAGGTGCTGCATTAATTGGATTGAATCAACTTAACGAAGCCGAGTACTGCATTGACACTGCCTTGCTACTCAATCCCAAGAAAATTGATACTAAATTGAATTTGGGTCGATTAAAAAGTCTTAGGCACAAACACAATGAAGCAATCAATATATTTGAAGAGGTTTTGCAAGAAAGTCAAGCAACTCACAAAGAGCACGTCCCTGTAATTAAATACAATTTGAGCTACGAATATTTTTGGACTGGAGATCTAGCTCGAGGCTGGGATAATTATGATTTCGGCTTTGACACTCATGTTAGCCATTATCAAAGTAGGAAGCCAAATCGATCGTTTGATGTTAAGCGCTGGGAAGGTGAGCCACTTGAAAACAAAACCTTACTTGTTTGGCGCGAACAAGGTCTTGGTGACGAAATTATGTTTCTTAGCATGCTTCACGACGTTTCGCTTGTCGTAAAAAACATCGTCGTGGAGTGCGATCACAGACTGGTAAATATAGTCAAGGGTTCGTTTCCAAAGGTAAAGGTTAGAGCTTCAAGCTTTGACTCGCAATTCAAAACCGAACATTCTGATTATGATTTTCATATTCCAATGGGATCTCTAGGAAAAATTTTCAGAAGAGCCATAAGTGATTTTAAAAATAATTCCTCGTATTTGATACCTCAAAAAATTAATGACCCAGTGTTGGATGAGTTTTTCTCTGACAAAAAAGGCCAAGTTAAAATTGGTATCTGCTGGAGGAGTGGCATATTAAGCAATGAAAGGGATATAAATTATATCCCGTTGCATCATTGGCAGGAAATATTCAGAATTCCTAATGCTGTTTTCGTTAATCTTCAATATGGCGATTGTGAATTAGAGTTGCTTGACGTAGAAAAATTTTTCAACGTTACGATTCATCGATGGCCGTCCATTGATCTAAAACGTGATCTTGATACCGTATTTTCTTTAATTCACGAATTAGATGTTGTTGTGACTGCAGGGACTGCAGTTTCTCCCATGACATACTCCATTGGAAAGCCTGCACTAACTTTTATACCTTTTTTTGACTGGGCAAGCTTTGGTACAAACTACTTCCCTTGGTCGCCAAATATGATCCCGTTCCTACCCAATGAAGGTGAAGAAATTAAGTCTACCCTGAGCTCAATCGCCATCTTCATTAAAGAAAATTTTTAAATTTACTGCACTATTTACTAAAGCAAATCCCAGCTAAGTGGTGTGCCTCGTTTTACATTAGATTTTATTTTCTTACCTAAAATCACATCAATGTATTTAGGAGGCAATCCCAAACTTGGCCTAATAGATCTTACATTTTCACGCGTTAAAACATCACCACTTTTTAAATCCTTGACCACATATAAGGATCGCCTGAAAACCATGGATTTTTGTTCACTGGCAGTTGCACCGTATCGAACTTCGCCGAGTGCTTGCCAGGCACGAGTTGCTTCTCCGACAAGTTGGCTCATCTCTGCTGGCTCAAGAGAGAAAGCACTGTCTACACCCCCCTCTTGCCTGCTAAGTGTGAAATGTCTCTCTATGACTCTTGCGCCCAATGCGATACTAGCGATGGAAACACCAATACCCAAAGTGTGGTCTGACAAACCCACCTGACAGTTGAATAATTTACTCATGTGAGGAATGGTTTGGATATGTGTATTTTCAGCTGATGCCGGATAAGTACTTGTGCACTTAAGTAAGATTAAATCTTTACAACCAGCTTCTCGTGTGACACGCACCAGGTCATCTAATTCGGCGATACTAGCCATGCCAGTTGAAATAATAAGGGGCTTTCCCGTTTCAGCTACGCGCTTGATTAGTGGCAGATCGATATTCTCAAAAGAAGCTATTTTGTAACAAGGAACATCTAAACCCTCCAAAAAGTCGACCGCTGTTTCATCAAACGGTGTACTAAATGGGATGATTCCTAATTCATGTGCCCTGTCAAAGATTGGCTTATGCCAATCCCATGGTGTGAATGCTTCCCCATACAACTGGTATAAAGATTTACCTTCCCACAGACTCTCCTTATCAGCGATGTGAAACTCACGCTCATCTAGATTAAGTGTCATGGTATCTGGCGTATAGGTTTGAATCTTTAAAGCATGAGCACCAGATTTAGCAGCTGCCTCGACAATTTCTAAGGCTCGACCAAGGGACTGATTATGATTCCCTGACATTTCAGCAATGATGAATGGCGGTTGATTTACCCCAATAGTTCTATCTCTAATTCTTATTTCCATAACAATTCCTATTGAATTATTTTTCTAAATTCGAAGTTAAATAATTCGTAATTTGAGTTTATAAAAAGTTTTTCGGAACTGGTATTCCCATGCATAACAGTTGCTCGAAGCTCTTTAACCTCGGTTCGATTTTGCTTTATCCACTTTTCAGCGCTTGACAAAAGACTTATGCCATAACCACTAAAGTCAGAATTAGGCACCAGATAAATGGAAATTTCCGCTGAATTTTCCTCGATGTCAAATCTAACCACACCAACAACTTGATGCAATAGGCTACCTATCAACAATTCGCAATTTATATCACTCAACACGTTTTCAAACCACTTCTGGTGAACACTGTTGGAAATTGTTTCTGAGCTCTTAGATACGCTTCGAATTTTTTCATCATTCCGCCATTGAAAAATTGACATTGAATCCAAAAATTCTGCCCGTCTAATGTCAATGAATTCGTATAGCAACTGCTGCGCAACTTTGCGAGTGCCTTGACCATTAACATGTTGCTTACCTAATTCAGAAATTGATTGAAGAGAACTTGGGTTCGCCATCAGACTACCTAAATGATGGCGAATTTCCGCTTCAAAACTTAAGAGGTCAATTTGTGGCGCACACAAAACACCTAACTTAGCAGCATCAGCAATCTGTGCACGCTGATTTTCAGCTGTGCAAAAAACTATTGCAGGCAAGCCTAAACAACAACGTTCCCAAACTGCTGTTCCGCCTGCGCCAATCGAAAGATCTGCTGCATACATTAATTCAGCCATCCGCGCCGTCTGCACATGGCAATTAAACCCAAATTTTTTACATAATTTTTGTATTTTTTCAGATTGTGGATGTTGCTTTCCTATCACAACATCTACGGTATATTGACTATTTATCCCTGCCAGAGCATTGACTGCCAAACTTGTATAGTCAGCAATATCTACTCCACCAAAAAATACCAATATTTTTTTTACATCGCCAGAATGAGGGACCACCTGATTGCGAAAAGATTTGAATTCATTATTTAGCAATGCATAACTTGGCCCAAGAAGTAATTTGCAATTAAATTGCACTTTATCTTTATAACGCGATAACATATCTTCGTAGTAGTTCTGATCTAGCAACAAATCGCAGTCATGCAATCGATCTGCAAGATCATCTATCACCATTATTTTTTTGCAACTAACGCGTACAGTTTTTTCCCAACGATGGTCCAAAGCGTAATGGTCCACAACGATCCAATCGCAACTGACACCAGCTAAAACTTCATTGGTTAATCTTGCATCATTAGCTTGTGTCGTACCTAGCCATAACGAATGAGGAAGATCTTCCAAAACATCAATATCAATTTCGTTGTGTATGGATTTGCAAGCAAAACCCTTATCAAGTAGGGCTGATGATAGAAATTTTGGTAATTTGCGACTTATAAAGATGATGTTGGCACCCTTAGCCTTCAACTCTTCTGCCAAAGTAAGGCATCTCATAAAGTGTCCAGTACCGATCTGACTAGATGCATCAGTGCGAAAAGCGATCATCATTTGAATTAGCTACCGGTGAATTGAGACCTAACTGGTATGCCTGCATCTTTCATAGCCGCTTTAGCTCCTGCAGGCGTGTGTTCTGTAAAGTGAAAAATACTGGCCGCCGCTACAGCAGAGGCTCCAGCCTTCAACACAGCATCAACCATATGCTGATAATTGCCTGCTCCACCCGATGCAATGATGGGGATCTTTAGTCCATTAACAACTTCTTCTATGAGATCTAGGTCATAGCCTTGAAAAGTTCCATCGCGGTCAATTGATGTAATCAATATTTCACCCGCACCGCGGTCTTCAAGCTCACGAGTCCACGCGACTACATCTCGACCCGTATTTACTTTTCCTGCATGGCTAAAACACTGCCAAGTTTTTTCTGTCGCCTTATTTCGTACATCAACACTGGCAACAATACATTGCCGTCCATGGCGTTTTGCAATCTCAGTAATCAAATTGGGATGTGAATATGCTGATGTGTTTATGCAAATCTTATCAGCACCGGCTTCTAATAAACATTGAATCTGGTCTAATTTTGTAATACCGCCGCCAATTGTCAACGGCACAAAACAGTCCTGTGCGAATTCTTGAATAGATTCAATGTCAAGATCATCAGTACGCTCATGCCCTGCTATATCCACGAGAATTAGTTCATCAACTTCTCTTTGGTTATAAATTTTAATTGCGGGCAGAACAGGCCCAACTCGGCGCCAACTATTGAATTGAGCACCTTTCACCAAACCAAACTGCTTCCACAACATTGTTGGAATAACACGAACTTTAAGCATATTTAGCTATCTAAAAAATTCCGTAGCAGTTGAGATCCAGCGCGAGAGCTTTTTTCAGGGTGAAACTGCACGCCCCAGACATTGCCTTTTCTAACGGCAGCAGTTACCGGGACTCCATAATCAGTTGTGGCTAGCACATGCTCAGCGTTTTCTGGAATAAAAGCATAACTATGTACAAAGTAAAAGTCTGTGCCATTTGGTATTTTGTCAAATAATCCGTCCACCACTGAATGACACTTGATCGAGTTCCAGCCTACATGTGGCACTCGTAAATCACATCCTATTTTTTCTAAACTTTCTACTCGACCTGGGATCAAATTGAGACCAGACGCAGATTTGGGGAAGTGATCTACATCACTTTCTGCGCTTGTTGTAGAAAGCAGTTGCATACCTAAACAAATTCCTAGTAATGGTTTTTGATTGGCAATGACGTCTTCACGCAAGGCTTTCACCCATCCACCTTTTTGCAATAAGGATGTACAAGTACCGAAATTACCAACTCCTGGCAGTATCAACCGATTGCAGGATTGCAATTCATTGATGTCTTTGATCAGTATTGGTAATACGCGCAGCTCATCCAGGGCGCGTATGACCGAACCTAAATTACCAACGCCATAATCAATCACACCGACTTTCATATGTTGTCGTAATTAATCTTAACAAGATTTCCTCTATAGTCTTTCAATAATCCACCAGATGAGTCACGCTTGAATAGTTTTTTATTTGTGAATTTATCGCAAATATGTATGAATTCATCCAATTTAATTTCAAGTGGCTTTAGGATTTCATTAAGTGACTTTCCCAAATACTCCCAAGGGAAAGTACCATCAAGTTTTTTAGCAACTTCAACACCATCTTCACGCGTTATTCGACCACGTCGGATATGCATACATGCTAGATCAGTGGCACGACCGAATCCAAACTTAAGGAATTTGAAGTAATCATGAATCCCCGTTTGATAATTGTCTAAGTTTTCGTAATTGACCATAGAGCCTTCTACTGCCTTTTCATAACTGGAGAATCCGTTTGCTTGAGCAATTAGCGCATTGGAAAGCCCATCCCATGGTAAGTAATGTCCCAAAAATAATCCTGTAACTCCAACACGTGCGAGATCCTCATCACTAGGGTATGTGTATGGAATTAAGTGCTTTGCGCCAAGACCATCCATTCCAATCAAATCTGAGACTCTCATACCTAGTAAACCACCAAACTCTTCCAACCATTTTCTATTCAGAACATTATTCTCTGCCGCTGAAGCAGGTCCGCCATATTCATTTTGAGAGTTTTCTCCCCAAACGATAAGAGGAACATTAAATTGAACGGCTGCCCGAACTGGAATTGTGAAAATACCTACATGTTCCGGCCAAGAAATGTCCCCCACTTGTTTAAGCCCAATTTTATTTAGTTTGGCTCGTGTAAGTGGGTTAGGAGACATTTCTACATAATCGACACCCAAGTGTTTAAGATTTTCAATATTCATACGCCCCAAAGAAGATAGATCGCAGGTACTTGATGTTACGCAGAGCGGATTTAGCCCCATTTGAAGCACGCGAACAACTTGATATGTACTGTCTTTTCCACCGCTGACTGGAACTATGCAGTCCCAATTGCTTCCATTCGGATTTCGGTGTTTTTCAAGAAGCTGAGACAATTCGCTTTGGCGAGCATCCCAATCAATTGTTCTTCTATTTTCATAACTGCGACATGCATTGCAAATACCTTCTTCATCTAACTGAAGATCTGGCTTACTGTCTGGCATTACGCAACGTTTGCAATAACTTAGCATCTCATTTCCTTTTTTCTAAAAGAAACCAAGTGATATCGTCTTGAGGAAAATTAGGATCACGCCTGTATGCAAATCCATAGTCAATTAATGTCATTTGCTGGTGACGATCCATAATTTCTCCAGCAAAATCTCTTTTAAATAGCCTGTTAGCATGACCACGGTATGGAATCGCAACAGGTGAGGGGTTGTAATATTCAGCTACCAATAGATATTTCCCACAAGCAGCAACAAGTTTCTCATACACTTTTATCAGTTCATCAGGATTTATGTGAATTAGAACACCTTTAATTAACGTCAAATCCCAGCACTCGCTGGATTCAAAGTCAAGTATTGAGCTTTGATAAACATTTTTTTCAGTAATCGTTTTTACAAGTTCTTTTGCTGCATCGGCATTAATTTCAATGGCATGTAAATCGAGAGTTGGATTCAATAGTTTAAGAGCCTTTAGATTCATACCAATATTCGCACCGAATTCAATACAACTTTTTAAGCCATGAGCAGCACGCAAAGCTGTAGAAAAAAAATTCAAATTCGATGCTAGCAATGCATCCCCCTGATTTCGCTGACTATATTCTGAGCCGAACTTGCCTGCCCAAAACGATTCTTGCTCTGTTTTAAATGCCATTTTTAGTTCCAGTATTTCGTTTTTCACTGATTTGAATCGCCTCATAAATTAGCTCTGCTCGCAACCAATCTTGGGCTGTGTCTATGTCAACTACACGATAATTCGGAATGATGTATCCCATAGAATTACTATGTATATTTAAATCACAAAGCCAAGCTTCAGCCTTACCCCAATAAAACTGACCGGCATCGTAATAGGCTGGCTCTAGGTCCTGTGTTCTAGTTTTTGTAAATTCAGGACAATAAGGTCGTATCTTTCCATCACCCACTATAGTTAGTGCTCGCTGAATAGCCGATGGAAATTCGGTTACAGGGAAGCAGTAATTTATGCTGCTTTCAATGAATTGTTGATGAACCTCTAATAGGTCTGTAACCTCAATAAAAGGTGCACAAGGATAAATGCAACATACGGCATCAAACTTCCAACCTAATGCTCTACATAACTCAATTGAATGTGACACAACAGGCACTGTCGGCGTATGGTCATCAGACAATTCAATGGGTCTCTTGAAGGGCGTTTCGGCACCCCATTGGTTTGAAATTTCTGCGATTTCGTCATCATCAGTTGATACCACAATACGGTCGAAAAGACCGGATTCTTTCGCAGCATCAATAGCGTAAGCAATCATTGGTTTGCCACAAAACTCTTTGATGTTCTTACGAGGTATTCGTTTACTACCGCCGCGTGCAGGAATCACAGCAATATTCATGATTGCACCATTGCACGAAGAACGTCAATAACCCTATCTTGCTGAATTTCAGACAATGTTGGAAACATTGGCAAGCTAAGTGCTTCCAAATAAAATTCTTCAGCTGCTAGACAATCATCTTTTCTAAATCCAAGTTTTTCGTAATATGGTTGCCGATAAACTGGGATGTAATGTAAGTTAACCAAAACGCCTGATGAATGAAATGCTTGGTATATTTCTTTTTGTGTTCTATTGGTTTTCGTTAAGTTCAAACGAATCACATAAAGGTGATAACTTGAAAAACTGTTCGCATGCTGAAATGGGTGTTTCACATTCAACTCAGCAAAATTGCGATCGTATCTCCTAGCAATCGTCTGGCGCATTGAGACAAAGTCATCCAACCTCTTCATCTGACTGTTACCAAGTGCTGCTTGTATGTCGTTCATGCGGTAATTGAAACCCAGCGCTATTTGCTGATAATTCCAGATCTCATCTGGCGAACGTGCGTCCATGTCTTCTGGTGCACTACTAATTCCATGGCTGCGGAGTATCCGCATACGTTTAGCCAAAAATTCATCATTCGTAACAGCCATCCCACCTTCACCAGTGGTCACAATTTTTACGGGGTGGAAACTGAAAACTGCGATGTCGCTAAATTGGCAATTACCAATGGGTTGTCCTTTGTATCTTCCTCCAATTGCATGCGATGCATCTTCTAAAATTTTGAAGCCATATTGCTGCCCAAGTTTGTAAATGCGTTCCATGTCACATGACTGGCCACACAAATGGACAGGAATAATCACCTTTGGCAATTTACCAATTTTTTCCGCTTCGGCCAATTTTTTGGCCAAGCGCTCTGGGCACATGTTGTAGGTTTGCGCATCAATGTCTACAAAATCTACTGTTGCACCACAGTACAAGGCGCAATTTGCACTGGCCACAAAAGTGATTGGAGAGGTCCATACAACATCTCCTTTACCAACGCCCAACGCAAGACATGCAATGTGAAGTGCACTGGTAGCACTGTTTACGGCTACTGCATACTTAGCGCCGCAATAATTAGAAACTGTTTGTTCAAACTTAGGAACAACTGGTCCCTGCGTCAGGTAGTCAGACTTCAACACCGCAGTTACAGCGTCGATGTCCTCCTGAGAAATATCTTGACGTCCATACGGAATCATTAGAATTTTCCAATTTTTTCTTGATGCACTTCGATCCAGTTTTTTAGATCGTCTGAAGACATCCACTCTTTATTATTATCAGATGAATAAATGAATTCTGGCGATACCAATTTACCTTTGCAAATTCTTTTTGGATCTTGGTACCAATTATTAATAGCTGGGAGTATTTTGAAATAATCATCGTACTCATATGTGTAGGGTGCATCTTCGACACCAATCATTTGCTCATGCAACTTTTCACCAGGACGTATGCCAACAATTTCTTGCTGTGCATTTGGTGCAATTGACAACGCCACATCTGTGATTTTCATAGATGGAATTTTTTTAACGTAAATTTCACCACCCACCATGTCTTCAAATGCATGCCATACCAATTGAACGCCCTGCTCCAAACTGATCATGAACCTGGTCATACGTGGATCTGTTATTGGCAACTTACCTATATGGGCCAAAGACTGGAAAAATGGAATCACTGAGCCTCGTGACCCCATCACATTGCCATACCTCACAACAGAAAATTTTGTTTCTTTTTTTCCGGTGTATGAATTTCCAGCAATGAACAATTTGTCTGAGGTCAGCTTAGTTGCACCATACAGATTAGAGGGACTACTGGCTTTGTCGGTCGACAAGGCAACAACTCTTTTGACGCCTTGATCAATGCAGGCATCAATTAAATTCATAGCTCCAATGACGTTAGTCTTGACACATTCAAACGGGTTGTACTCGGCAATAGGAACAATTTTGGTGGCTGCGGCATGCACGACCAGATCGATGCCATTCAGCGCTCTTGAAAGTCGATCTTTGTCTCTTACATCACCAATGAAAAACCTAACACGCGGGTCATGGCCATAAAGTTTGGCCATTTCCCATTGCTTCATTTCATCTCTTGAATAGATAACCAAACGTGCTGGGTTGTACTTTTCAAGTGTCAAAGGAACAAAGCTATGCCCAAATGAACCTGTTCCACCTGTTATCAGTATTGAAGGGTTTTTAAGCATTGGGAAATTAGCAATTAGGTTTGCGTTGAATTGATATTCCCATACCTTAGCAATTTTCAGACCAGCAATGCGCTGCTTTTTCCAAGGTGTAATTAAAGCTTAACTTACTTCTTAATGATTAATTTTCCTATTTTGTGTCGAAATTTCGACATATTTAACATTTGCTCATCTAATTTTTTGATTGCGAATGCTATCTACATAGGCCCTCAATACAACATGCATCTTTGTTTGATAGCGACTTCCTTGCAGTTTAAAAAACTCCAAAATGTCCTCATCTATGCGCAGGCTTACCTGCTTCTTTACTGGCACATTGGCGGCACGCTTAGCATGCAAAAACCAAACATCGCTTAACTCTGGAATATCCGTGTAACCAATCGATTTCTCTTTTACCAATTGGTCTGGCTGGCTGTTCTCAAAACTGTCAGATGTTTGATTTGATGTACTTTTGTTGTTATCTGTCATTTGCCCTCCTTGACAAAATGATTCTGATGCGTTCGCCCTCGCTAACCTAATACAGCCGTCAAAAACTGAGGTCTGTGTTAAGAAGTCAACACGTGTTTTTCTAAGTTAAATTGCCGCTTCTCCGGATCATAACCGCTTTGCATTTACAAATGCAGATTCTTTTGTAGATGCAAATTCAAATAAAGCGGCAATTCTTGTCGTTTTGCCGATATCAAATACTTTCTTTTGACAAAAAACGGCAAATAAAAGCTGGCACACCTTTTGCTCCATACCCTGTATTCGCATCAGCAGCCTTGATATCATTCAGTTTGCTGGTGTTCATTCACTACAGGAGCTAAACATGCACATCGAATTACAACAGGCCATGCAACATTTGGTCAGCGAGCAATCTTTGAACCTCAAAGAGGTTTCCCGCTTTACCCCCGTTGATTTCCGCCTTGGCATTCAATGGCTCGTTGCTCAAGACCAACCCGACCTGGCACAAGCCTTGGCCGAAGCAGGTTTGGCTCTGTATCCATTAAGTGAAGACATTCTGGCAATTTCTGGCCTCTTGGCCATCACCCGTGAAGACTGGCCGCTTGCTGTAGAAATTCTGCAAGACCTGGTTTCCATCCAAGTTGACCGCGTTCAGCCCATGACATATCAAATGTTGGCACGTGCATTGGCTTGCAACCTCGACGTGGCTGAAGCACACCAAGTGCTTGAGGCTGCTTTGCAAAAGTGGCCAAACGATGCCACTTTGATTCAAGAACGCAACGCCATGGCCACAGCAGTTCAGGACGCCATGCCTGCATCTACCTTAACCAACTAATTTATTAGTAATTGAACTAACGGCAATCAAAGCGGCAACGTGTTGCCACAAAGCAACCCATCGCAATACCTTGCCACTCGCCCCATTAGGAGATTCCCATGACCGTCATTAATACCAACGTCAAAGCCTTGTACACACAAACGGCGCTCAGAACGTCCAACCGTGACAGCCAAATTGCCATGCAGCAGTTGTCCACCGGCAAACGTATCAATTCGTCCAAAGACGATGCGGCCGGCCTGGCCATTGCCGCGCGGATGACTCAAAACATTCAAGGCTTGAAGCAAGCGGTTCGCAATTCAGGTGATGCGATCTCCATGATTCAAACGGCTGAGGGCGCCACACAAGAAATTACGGTCATGCTGCAACGTATGTCTGAGTTGGCTGTGCAGGCTTCTAACTCCACCTACTCTGACGAGCAGCGTGGCTATTTAAATCAAGAATTTCAGCAGCTCAAGCAAGAGATTGTTCGAATATCTGACACACATGAGTGGAATGGCTTCCCCATCTTGAACGGCAAGGCCGGTATTCCTGTCGGTTCGCCTAAGGTCGATACCATTACTCGCGATGGCGTTGCTGCCAATGAGCTTGGCAAAAGTCTGAAGGATGGTGATCTTTCTATTCAAACGGACAAAGGCTCCTTTCCTATCCCAGCCTCTTTGTCGTCAAGCGATCCTAAAAGTAGCGCACTGGCCTTCTCCAGCAACAAAGCTGGTAGCGCTATTGCAATTGCAGCGGCCATTAACTCTCGAATTGGAGATACTGGTGTCAATGCAACTGCCAATGCGGCAGTGGTTACGGCAACAAAGACTCGGGTTGGTACAACGTCCATTCAAACTGACTTGTATGTAAACGGTGAGAAAGTTTCTCTGAGTCTGTCTGCAGGTCAGACTTCAAGTGAACGCCGCCAGTACGTGATGGAAAGTATCAATGCGGGTACTGCCGTCCATGGCGTCACTGCAGGCGATGGCGGTGGCGGTGGTTTGACTTTGAAAACCATCGATGGACGCAATCTTTCCGTCTGGTATGACAACACCACCCTTGAGGGCATGGACTTTGGCTTGGGCATGGATACGGCCACACCTTCAACGCCTGTTGGTGTTTCGGGCGTTACCGGTTCAAGTGCAGTTTCAGCTGGTTCGGCCGAAACTTCAGCCATCACATTCAAAGCCTTAACGGCTGGACTAAAAATCACGCTGAATGGCTTGACGTTTACTTCTACGGGCTCCTCTTCCAAAGAACAAGTAGCAGCAGCATTTTCTAACTTACGCTCAGGCATGACTGGTGTTGCAGCAACCGCTGCCAACCCAATCAGTGCAGCACTTGGTACTTTTAGCGGTACATTTTTCGAAGGTTTTACAACTGGTTCCAATCTTGCAGCCAATGGCACTGCTACTGAAGTAGTCACTGCCACCGCTACCGGTAAAGGCAATGTAGGCAACATTACCAGCTCTGGTCCTGTACTTTCAGTAATTCAAGGTGCGACAGATTCTAAAGAAGTTGCGATAGCAACATTCAATGACTTAGCAGCCTCTGAAGCTGTTATTTTTGGTGGCTTAACTTTCACGGCTTCAGCCCCCATCACTGGTACTGAAATTGCAAGACTTTTTTCTTCACTGACGCCCACAACCACACCTTTGCCAACCTCCACCAAGGGAACAATGTCTGGTGCCCTGACTACCGGATTCACCACTGGTGCAAATGATGGTGCAAATATTTCGGCCACCTCAACGGCCAATGGTAATGTTGCAACAGACCTGACGGTTTCATCAACTTACTCGCCCTCAATTTTGGTGACGCAGGGCACAACCGTTGCCGCCTCAACAGCGTATGGCACTGTCACCTTGTCGTCAAACAACCCATTCATCATTAAGCCTGGAGCCAATGCCAATCAAGTTGGCTCAGCACCAGCTGCCGATCCAACCTATTCCAACTTCACAAGTTTGGGGTTCGAATCTGGCACCATCAATGCAAAGAATATTGGACGTTTGAGCTTCCAAGTGGGTCCAGCTGCAAATCAGCTCATCAACATTGACATGGCCGACTTTGGCCCCAATGGTGATATCACAGGCCCTATTACTAGCCAGTTAGCGCCAACCAACTTGTTGAGCATGCAGTCTGCCAACGATGTGATCATGAACGTCAACAAATCCTTGGACCGCATTGCCGAAACGCGTGCCACCATGGGTGCGGTCATGAACCGTTTGGAACACGTGATCGACAACTTGACCAACGTGGTCATGAACTCCGAAGCATCACGCAGCCAAATTGAAGATGCCGATTACGCACAGGCTTCAACCGAGTTGGCCCGTACGCAAATCATGCAGCAGGCAGCTACTGCGGTGTTGGCGCAAGCCAACACGTCACAGCAGACGGTGCTCAAGCTGTTGCAGGGCTAAGCCCTAGCCCGCTTCAACCTGTCGATTAATTGACTAAAACCTTCATTTATTAGGTTTTAAGTATTCAATTTTAGATGGCACGCTCATTGCTACTACTCATGCATTCACATGCACATGAGGCACCAGAAAGCAATGATCTCTATTCATACCGCGCAACAAGTTCTGTGGCTGGACCCGATCCAGCCCTTAGACGCGCCTGAGCACGCGCATCTTACAGCGGCGGGTTTGTCTGTTCGCTGCATCAGCACACTTGACGAACTTCAGTCCGCCTTAAGCCACGGCCAAATAGCGGCTTTGGTACTTCGCCACGACAGCACCTTAGATTTGCTGCAAAGCTGCCAAAACATCATGCTTCGTGCGGGTTGTGCAGTACCTATGGTGTGCCGCGTCGATCGCCGTCACTTAGAGCTGGCGGTTCAAGCCATGCGCCAAGGTGCCGCACATGTGTTGGCCACCGACGACTGGTCTGCCGCTTCTTGGCAAATGGCGCATCAAGCCATTCAGGCTTTGCGTTTGTCTTCTTCTGCTGCATCCATGGTGGCGCGCATGGCGCCGCCCACTGAGGTGGTGGCTGCAGCGGCACCGCAAAAGAGTGTGGTGTATGTCGATCCTGTTAGCCGTCACTTGCTGGCTTTGGCGCAGCGTGTGGCCCAAGCCAACGTGACGGCCCTCATTGAAGGCCCCACGGGTGCCGGTAAAGAAATTTTAGCGCGTGTGTTGCACGAGTCTTCTAAGCGTGCACGTGGCCCGTTTGTGGGTTTGAACTGCGCAGCTTTGCCAGAGCACCTCATTGACGATATGTTGTTTGGCCACGAAAAAGGCGCGTTCACAGGCGCACAAAAAGATTTCAAGGGTTTGTTTGAACAAGCCCAAGGTGGCACTTTGTTCTTGGACGAAATTGGCGAAATGCCTCTGCACTTGCAATCTAAGTTGCTGCGTGTATTGCAAGAGCGCTTGCTCACGCGCTTGGGTTCTGAGCGCCAAGTGGCCATTGATGTGCGCATCATTGCTGCCACCAACAAAGATTTGCGGGTAGCCATCTCAGAGCGCGAGTTCCGCGAAGATTTGTATTTCCGCATTAGCACATTCAAATTGCGTGTGCCTCCACTGCGTGAACGCAAAGGCGATATCTTGCCTTTGGTGGCCAGCTTGTTAATGCGTCATGCACCCAACGCACAAGAATTTACCTTGAGTGATGAAGCTCAAGCGCAGCTCTTGTCTTACCCATGGCCAGGCAATGTGCGCGAGTTAGAAAACGTGGTGCAACGCGCCGTGGTGTTGTGCGCTGACCAGCACATTGATACGCAACACCTGATGTTTGACGACACCGCCGATTTGCAAATGAGCATGTCGTCTGACTTGCCAGAAGTACCTGTCTCTGCGTTTGCCATGCCCACTGAAGCCCTGCGCTACCCAGACACCAGCAATGCCGAGGACAACGCGGTCATTGCGTCTAACTTGCAAGAGGCTGTGAAAACCAGCGAGCACCAAATGATTTTGGCAGCCATTCAAACCACCGAAAGCCGGATGGAAGCTGCCGCCAAGTTGGGCATCAGCCCACGTACGCTGCGTTACAAACTCGCCAAGCTCAAAGCTGAGAACGGCACCATGGCCTGGGCCGCTTAAGGGGAACACATGATGGAAAAAATTAACTCCCAAGGCAACATTCAATCGATGTTGCAAACGCTTCGCTCTTATCAAAGTCAAGCTGCTGGCGGCATGGACGATGAAGGCAACAAAGTTGGCAACCTCAACGGCCTGAGTGGCTCCAAAAGCACAGAAGGTCCTTCTGGCTTTAGTGATTTAGTTCGCCAAACAGTCAACAAGGTGAACGAAAACCAAATGCATGCCTCCAAGATGGCCTCCTCTTATGAGCGCGGTGAAGGCGTACCGCTTACCGATGTGGTGCTGAGCATGCAAAAGTCATCTTTGAGCTTTGAGGCCACTTTGCAAGTGCGCAACAAGGTGCTCAAGGCCTACGAAGACATTTTGAACATGCCTGTTTAAGGCTCATTTCGAGTAGCTAATTTAAAAGATACGACTGAGAGATTTCAAACATGGCCACTACAACAGCTTCATTCACCCCGGCCTTGGCCACGGGTGGCTCGAACAGCACTGCACTTGCCACCACTGGCGGCTCAGGCTCAAACGCGGGCGGTGCGCTGGCAACCTTCACGCCCGG
This sequence comes from Comamonadaceae bacterium, assembly GCA_947484245.1. The sequence goes on along the minus strand of CANKOT010000001.1, from coordinate 46,250 downwards.
CATGGATGTGCAACAAGCCAACGGCAACAATTATGGCGGCGCAAGCGGCCCCTTGGCCTCTGTGCAACAAATGCTGCAACAGCCCAGCGTCAAAAAAGCCATGCCCCTCATCTTGATGGCTTTGGCTATTTTGTTGTTTGCACTCTTGTATGTACTGATCAACATGCCCAGCTATCGCCCCCTCATGTTGAACATGAGCGAAGCCGATCAGCAAACGGCCATAGAAGCTTTGCGGACCAGCGAATTCAAGCCTGTGCTCGATCCCTCTACCGGTCAAATCACGGTGCCTTCCAACAAGTACCACGAAGCACGTATTTTCTTGGCCTCGAAAGGCTTGCCCAAAACAGGCAACATGGGCATTGACTCTCTCAAAGACCAATCGGCCATGACCACCAGCCAGTTCATGGAGCAAGTGCGCTACACAGCAGCCATGGAGCAAGAGTTGGCACGCACCATCATGCAAATTGACTCCATTCAACAAGCGCGTGTGCACTTGGCCATGCCCAAGCAATCGGTGTTTGTGCGCGACCGCACACCGCCCAAAGCCTCGGTCATCATCACGCCTCATTCCGGCCGCTCTGTGTCACAAAACCAAGTGCAGGCATTGGTTCATTTGGTGGCCTCCAGTGTGCCCCTCATGACCCCCGAAAACGTGGCCGTGGTGGACAATCAAGGCAAACTCATTACCGACTCTAGCAATGCTGCAGCCTTGGGTTTGACCTCGGCACAAAGCAATCACAAGCAAAAAATGGAAGATGTGTATCGCCAACGCGTGATGCAAATCTTGTCCCCCATTGTGGGCGACAACAACGTGCGCTCACAGGTCAACATGGCGCTGGACTTTACGCAAACCGAAGTCACCACCGAAGATTTTGACACCCGCGACAAAGGACCCAAAACCCGTTCGGAAGCCCTGAGTGAAGACAAAAGCGGTGCCGCAGAAGCCGAAGGCATTCCTGGCACATTGTCCAATACACCACCGCCAGCACCTTCGGCAACCACCAACTCTGCAGCATCAACGCCTGCAGGTTCTGGTGGTACCACCAACAGCACAACCGCACGCAGTACACGCAACTACGAGTTGGACAGGTCTGTTCGCCATGTAAAGAACGCAACAGGCACCGTCGACCGTTTGAGTGTGGCTGTCTTGATCAATGAACGTGCACCTACCACCACCAAGAATGAAAAAGGCGAAGTCACCGACTCAAAGCCCAACCCCTATACCGAAGAAGAATTAACCCGCATGCAAAATTTGGTGCGTGGCGTCGTGGGCTACGATGAAAAACGCGGTGACGTGGTCACGGTGGTTCAGGCCAAGTTTGAACCAGGAACTGTTTACGACTTGAGCATTCCTTGGTACAAAGATGAATCCATGCAAACCTACATTAAGAGTGGTTTGTTGGGTGTGATGTTCCTGGCATTTATCATGATGGTTATTCGCCCTGCGGTCTTGCGTATGTTGGGCTTGCTCAAAACGCCAGCCGAGTTGGAAGCAGAAGCAGCAGCCGCATTGTTGGCAGCCGAGAGGGTTGCACTGGGCGATGGCGAGTTGTCACCAGAAGATATGAATGCCATCCAGTTGGGCGAAGGCGAAACCTTGGAAGAAATCAAGGCCAAACTCAAGCCCAAGAAATCGAGTATCTCTATGGAGATGTTGGACACGGCCAATACTTACGACGACAAGGTTGCGCTGGTGCGCATGATTGTGGCGGAAGACACCTCGCGTGTGGCCAGTGTGCTGAAGAAGATGATCAAGTTAGCCTAAGGATTGACCATGGCCGAAAAAGAAATTAGCAAAAACCCAGCGGACATCGAGGCTGCAGAAAAACTGCGCATCGAGATGACCAACATCAGTGGCGCACAACGTGCAGCCGTATTGATGCTGTTGCTGGGTGAACAACAAGCATCAGAGATTATTAAGTTTTTGAATCCCGGCGAAGTACAGGCTTTGGGCGGCGCCATGGTGGCGGTGTCTGATGTCTCGCAAGAAGCCGTGAACGAAATCTTGGACGATTTTGTATCTACCATCAAAAAGCAATCGAGCTTGGGTTTGGGCACCACCGACTATGTCGAAAAAGTGTTCAAGCGCGCTTTGGGCGAAGACAAGGCAGCCTCTGTGTTGGGCCGCATTTTGCCAGGCCAAAGCACCAAAGGCCTCGAAATTTTGCAGTGGATGGATGCTCGCGCTATTGCCGACATGATCAAAACCGAGCACCCGCAGGTGACGGCCATTATTTTGTCCGTGCTAGACCACCAAGTGGCAGCCGACGTGCTGAACTTCTTACCCGACGAAACTCGCCCAGAAATTATTCAGCGTGTGGCCAGCTTAGAAACTGTGCAGCCATCGGCCATGCAAGAGCTTGAGTCTATTATGAAGCTGCAGTTCACCAACAACACCAGCTCGAAGTCTTCCAGCTTCGGCGGTATCAAGGCAGCTGCACAAATCATGAACTCCACGAAGACCGCTTTGGAAGCGTCCATCATGAAGGGCTTGGAGAGCATCGACGCCGACTTGATGATGCGCATTCAAGACAATATGTTTACGTTCGAAAACCTCAGCGCCGTGGACAACAAAGGCATTCAGGTGCTCATGCGTGCGGTGGACAACAACCAGCTGATGATTGCCATGAAAGGCGCCAGCGAAGACGTCAAAGCACGTTTCTTCGACAACATGTCCGAGCGTGCGCGCGGTATGTTCAAAGACGAGATGGATGCCAAAGGCCTTATGCGCTTGTCGGATGTGGAAGAAGCACAGAAACAAATCATGCGCTCTGCCCGCAAGTTGTCTGACTCTGGTGAGTTGGTCTTAGGCGGAGGCGACTTTGTATAACGCTTCATCTGGCTCAACAGCCAAATTGGGTTTGCCAAAGGGTGCGCCTGTGTGGCAACCCCTCAAGCCCCTCAAACCCGTTGAGTTGCAAAACGCAGGATTTGTACAAGAAAAATATTTGCAGGGCAAATCTGCACATTTCTCCTTGTGGACGGTTGAAGAACAACTGGCCGCTGGCAAAATTGCGCAAGAAGCCGAGGATCTCACCATCACAGACGTGGTGGACAAAAACCACGAAGATGCCGATTCATCCGCAGAAGCGGCGCTTTCTGGGATGGATGCCGAAACCCTAGAACAAATTAAAAAAGAAGCCTACGAGCGCGGCGTACTCGAAGGTAAAAAACTGCAGCAAGAAGCTGCCGTGCAAGAAGCTGAACAAGCCCAGGCTGACAGCTTGGCGGCCTTGGCCGACAAAGCAAACCAACTCTTGGTCAACATTGAGCAAGGCGTTGCAGCTTTGCAGGAGAACCCTGCTGCTTGGAACGAACCTTTAAAGCGCTTGGCTTTGCATTTGGCCGAACAACTCACCCTCACTGAGTTGAGTATTTCTGCCAATGCCATTCAAACCATGATTGACCGCTGCATTGAAACCCTGGATGTTCAATCGGCCGCCAGTGTGGTGGTTGAGCTCAACCCCAATGACATGGCTGTGTTGCAAAACCACAAAGCTGCGCCTGGCGAAAAAACACATCAGTGGCGCTTGGTGGCAGACGCTCATTTGCTGCCAGGCAGTGTGCGCGTACGCGCAGACGATGCCGTTGTAAGCGATCTCATTGAACATCGCCTTGAAACTTTGGCACATGCCTTGTTGGAAAACCCCAAGCCCTGGCAAGCGCAAACAGCCTTCCAACCCGAGCGCTTAGCCGCTCGCAGAGGCAAAGCCGAAACCGTAGAAGATGCCCTACCGCGCAATGCCGGCTCTAGGTTTGATACAGCAGAGCCCTTAGATTTATCGTCTCTAGATTTGCCTGACTTGGACTTGCCCGAAATAAGCCCCAAGGCAGATGAAGACAACGCAGGACCAACGCATGACTAACTTTGCAGCTGAAGTTGCTCGCAGCATGTCGATGGCACGGGCCTCGAGTCCCGAGCGTTGTGGCACCTTGGTGCGCTTGGTGGGCCTGCGCATGGAAGCGCGCGGCATCATGGCGCCTGTAGGCTCTAGTTGCGAAGTAATTGGTCAAGATGGCCACCGCATTGAAGCCGAAGTAGTTGGCTTCAACGACAAGACCTTGTACCTCATGCCACTCACTGAACCCGTGGGCATTGGCCCTGGTGCGTCGGTGCGCATGGCCTATGACTTGGGTACTGCCTGCTTAGGCCCCGAACTTTTAGGCCGCGTGATTGATGGTCGCGGCGAGCCCTTGGATGGCAAACCCAAACCTGCATGCAAAGCACGCCTGAGCTTGCTGGGCTTGCCCATCAACCCCATGGAGCGCGGCCCCATCGACAGCGTGCTAGATGTGGGTGTGAAAGCCATCAACGGCTTATTGACACTGGGGCGCGGCCAGCGCGTAGGCTTGGTAGCAGGCTCTGGCGTAGGCAAGAGTGTGCTACTGGGCATGATGACCCGATTTACCAAAGCCGATGTGGTGGTCATTGGTTTGGTGGGCGAACGAGGCCGCGAAGTGCAGGCCTTTATTCAAGAATCTTTGGGTGAAGAGGGTTTGGCCAAATCGGTGGTGGTGGCAGCACCGGCCAACGTATCGCCCGTGCTTCGCTTGAAGGCGGCGCACATGACCCATGTGATTGCTGAGTATTTTCGCGATCAAGGCTTGAATGTCTTGATGTTGGTCGACAGCCTCACGCGCGTAGCCCATGCCCAGCGCGAAATTGGTTTGGCCATTGGCGAGCCGCCCACAGCCAAAGGCTACCCGCCATCGGTGTTTGCCTTGCTACCCAATTTGATTGAGCGAGCAGGTGTAGGTCGGCATGGTCACGGCTCTATTACCGCCATCTACACGGTGTTGGCTGAGGGCGACGATGCCAACGATCCCATTGTGGACATCGCCCGCGCTTCCTTGGACGGCCAGGTAATGCTGTCGCGCAAATTGGCCGATGCCGCACACTACCCCGCCATCGATTTGAATGGCTCTATTTCCAGGGTGATGCAAAGTTTGCTATCGCCAGAAGATTTGAAAATGGCCAACAAGTTCAGACGCCTGTGGTCTTTGTACCAACAAAACATGGACCTGATTCAAGTGGGCGCTTACGAAGTAGGCAGCAACCCCACCTTGGATGAAGCCATTCGATTGCGTGAATCGATGGAGCAGTATTTGCGCCAAGACATGCACGAAGGCAAAGACGAGGCCAGTACACGCGAAGACATTCGCAACATGATGGCGGCTCTGACATGAACGACACAGTAGTAGCTCGCCCCTGCTGGACCATCTTGGCGCAAAAAGCCGAAGATAAAATTGCGCTCATTCAAAATGAAATGATGCTGGCGCGCCAACGTCTGCAAAGCCTTCAAACCAGTGAACAGCGTATTCAAAAAATGTACGACGAATACCGCGATGGCCTCACCCAGTCTGATGCCCAAAGCGTGGGTATGCGGGAAGCCATGAACCAACGTCAGTTCATGTCACAACTTTTAAGCTTGATGCAGCGCGTCAAAACCGACATTCTGTACACCGAAAACGCCATCATCGGTATCAAAGAGCAGTTGATTGTGCAAGAGCGCGAGCGCATCAAAATGCAAACATTGGCCGATCAAAATGCCATGGCTGTTCAACGTGAAGAGAATAAAAAAGACCAACGCCGCATGGACGCTTTGGGTGTGATGCAGTTCAACCTCAAGCCACAAGCATGAACCTCACGGGTGGCTTGGCTTGGCACTGGTTGGCGTGGCGTTCTCACGCACGTTGGGCACCCACTTCACAAGCCATTGAAAATTGGTTGCTGTCTGATGCGCAAGCATTCAAAACTAGCAATACGGCAGGCCAACCCAGCCTGCTGCTCATTGGTGCCAGTGCGGGCTGGATGATGTCGAGCCAATGGCTTCAGAAATTTGCCAGGGTCGACACTTTTGACATCGACCCTAGGGCAGCCATGTTGTTTAAATGGCGCCATGGCAAAACACTTCAAGCCAGTGGCACAGCGCTTCATTGCCACACTCGCGATGCCTTGCAAGACCTTCATGCATTGCTTTCGGCACACCCCAAGGCCTGTGTATTTTTTGACAATGTTTTGGGCCAATTGCGATTTCAAAAATTGGCCACCGACTGGCAGCTAATAGAGCGCCGGCTCAAACAACTCAAGGTGCAACTCAAAGGCAGAGAATGGGGCAGCTTGCATGATCGAATGTCTGGGCCATGCACACGGCCCATCGCGCTCGAAAGTGCTTTGCCTGTTCGGCACCCCGATTGGCACGATCAACACTGGCTCACGCAATTGGATGCGCAAAGCCCCTGGCTGGATCACTTAACGCAAGACGTTTTTCCAACTGGCGTATCGGTGCAGAATTTTGCTTGGAATTTTTCAGCCAACTACAGACACTGGCTTCAGGCCGGATGGGTGCGGCCATGAATGGTTTGAAGGGCTTATTTGCCGCAAATGAATTTGTAAAGTGCCACCAAGGGCGTGTCGGGGGGAATGGTTTGCCATTCGCGCATCACACCCTGCGAGTCGACAATTTCACCCGTGAGCATGGGGCCGCTGTGCATAGAAAACTGCAAAATATGAACCATTTCTTTGCGGCAATCCATTTCCATGTGCGTGCGTGTGGACACAAAGAAAGCACCTCTTTGCGCTTTTTGGGGTGTTCTGTAATCGAGCAAGCTCCAAAACGATCGAATGGGGCCATTGCGTTTGATGGTGCCGTCATCGACATAAATAATGCCGGAATCGGTAGTAGTTATTTTTTTCCATTCGGCCTGAGCGGAAAGTGGCGCCCAAAGAACAAGCAAACTGGCAACAAGCGCCAAGCCAACACTCAAAACAGCACCCAATCCTGGTGGGGGGGCCGTATTTTTAACAAGATGGTGTTTGGTATTCATGCGCCCTACTATAAAGTAGCGCACTGATCTTGAAAAGAGCCAAGCCATGAACAACTGCACACACACCAACGACACTCAAAACTTGAGTTTCTGCACGAGGCCTGTCGTGGCTTCTATTTTGGCTTGCCTTTTGGCAGTCGGCATTTCGGCCTGCGGGGGTGGGGGCGGATCTGATGCCAACAGCGGCAACCCACCTGCCGCAACACCCGAAGTACCACCGGCCTCACTCATCACGGCAGGTGCCTATGTTGGCACTTTGGCTGGCAAATTGGACAAATTGCCAAAAGACTTTGTCACAATCTTGCTGCCAACAGAGCCCGAGTCTGGAGGCGTCACCAAGTTTTATGCCTTGCACTACGACGACGCCAACCCTGACATTTACAGCGGTACTGGGCAAATCACAGGCAAAGCATCAGCCTCTTTGGCTCAAGTCAATTACCAACGCTATTTCGCACCTTTTATTCGAACCGGCACTGGGACCTTAAATAGCATCAGCTCCGGAAAAATGAATGCCTCGCTTAATTTTCCATTGATCAACTTGGACAATGCACTGGAAATAAAAGACTTAGAGCTCAAATTTCCAACAAGCTACATTTACAACACAGCTGCAACACTGAGTACAGTTCAAGGAAATTGGCTGGGCGTCTTGTCCTACAGCAATGGTTCCAATGAGGCCTACTCGATCAGCATATCATCGACAGGGGCACTCAGCAGTTACATGTTCTTTTGGGGCGATTGTCAACTCACTAAGGGTGACATAAAGCCTAACTTTGACGGCACGAATCTTTACAAAGTGTCGGTAAGCATTCCAGCCGCCAATGCTTGCACTCAAAATAATTTAGGAAATAAAGATTTAACCGGCGCAGCTTTTATCACGACTAGCCCAGTTGCTGGCAAAACACTACGCCTCTATTTAGTAGGCATCACTTCCGACGGCCGAGGAATCAGTTTCAAAGCCGATCGATAAATTCAAGTTTTCAAGCTTTCTGACGAATCTGTCTAAGCACGGAAATTACATTCTGGAATAGACCATGATCAAACTTATCGCCATCATATTGCTCGCCATCTCTACTGCTGGTGCGGGCTACTTTGGCTGGACACAAAAGAAGTCGAGCGCTGCGGCAACAGAGCAAGTGGCTGAACTTACTCAAAAAGTAGAAGAGGCAGATAAAAAGTTCGAGGCTACCGAGGAAGAGTTGGCTGCAAGCAAAGAAATGCTGCCAACCTTGAAGACAAAAGCCCAAGAGCTTGAAGCTGTGAAAGCGGCTTTTGCTTCTGGCATGGTGTTGAAAGACCTTGAGGCCGCTTATGCGAAAGAAAAAAAAGGACTTTCCACCGAGCGACAACTGGGCTTGGCTGGTGTTCGCCTCTTGACCAATGGCACCAAAGATCCCGCCACCGTAGAGGCTTTCCAAAAAGCATTGGAAATGACCGACTGGAAAGGCCAACAAAAAGTCATTTGCGCTGCTCAAAATGCGTTGGCTGCGGCTGGCGAAAAAGTGAAGGTCATGTCGGAATGTCAGCCTGAGGCTGCTTCTGGTAAAGGTGAGAGTAAGGCGGGCTCCAAAGCAGCACCAGCTGACAAAGCAGAAAGTAAAGACGCTAAAAGCTCTGACGAAAAAAAAAATAATAAAAAATTAGACAAGAAGAGTGCTGCCCACGGACCTGCCGATGCACACGCTGTACATTGGGAATACGAAGGTGCCATGGGCCCAGAAAACTGGGGCAAAGAATTTCCAACTTGCGGCAGAGGCAAGTCGCAAGCACCTTTGAACGTCAAAGGTCCATTTGAAAAGGTTCGTTACAGCTTGGCGCCCGATTACAAGCAAGGCCAGCTCAAAATTGTGAACAACGGACACACCATTCAAGTCAACGTGCCCAATGGCTCCAAAATTCGAATTGATGGCAGGCCTTATGACTTGGTGCAATTTCACTTCCACCGCCCTAGCGAAGAGCACATTGACGGCAAACCTTCCGCCATGGTGGTTCATCTCGTCCACAAAAACATGGAAGGCGAACTGGCTGTACTGGGTGTGATGCTGCGCGAAGGCAACGAAAATTCAGTCATTAAAACTCTATGGACGCACGCACCCAAAAATGCAGGCTCCGAAGTGGTGCCGGACGGTGTGATGTTCAACCCAGCCAACTTGCTGCCTAAAGAATTGGATTTCTTCCACTACGACGGCTCACTTACCACGCCGCCTTGCACAGAAAAAGTGAGGTTCTTCATTTTGAAGACGCAAGTGAATATTAGCAAAGAGCAAATAACCGACTTCCCATTCAAGATGAATGCACGTCCCATTCAACCTGCCAATGGTCGGCCCATTTATTCAAATTAATGGGCTTCAGAGCTCTTGATTGGGGTTGCTTGGGTAGTGAACCCATTCGGCTGTAACTGGGCTCGGTGCAATGGTACTTGGAAACATCACCCAGCCTTCGACCCTTTTAGACAAGGCAAACCTGGTGGCGGGAAACCTCACCCAGCTTTCAGTTTTAGGATTGATTTTAGGTGTGGTGGTTTTTGTACCTGCCAACATTCCTTTGGCCGGCATCTTAGTCTCTGATAGCCTTGCATCAGCCAAGTTTTGAGCTTGAGCCGCTGCAATTTGAGTCAATTTGTCACCCAACTGCGCTTCCACCATATTAAATACTTGATTCTGGTTGGGCACCTTCAAGGCCGTGCTAAGTTTGGTCACACTGTTGGCGTCCTTGCTGAAATGCAAGGGGTTGAGTGCTTTAAAGGCTTCAGCCAAAACCTCTGGTTTAAGGTCATGATTGGGCATGGTTTTGGCAATGATTCGCTCCAGCGATTCACCCACTATGGGGGTGTAGTTGAAACTTGACTTCAGGCCCTCCCAATTCACCAAGCTGGTAGCTTGACTGATAGGAGTTGCTGCTAAACCAAAGGCCAGAAAAGCAGCTGTAAAAATGGGGCGGTATGCATGTGTCAAGGTTTCGACTCCTAAAGGGAGAAATCAAGGGTTTTGACACTCCCTCCTGCAAGACACATGCCATCGAAAAATTGACAGGGCTAGACCTTGGGCGATACCACTTTCTTCAATCGCCACAACAAAAACAAAGCAATGCTCAAATTCAGAGCATTCCAAACCACACCATTCACAAAGGCTGCGTGGTAAGACCCCGTTAAGTCAAACACCTTACCCGACATCCAGCCCCCTAGCGCCATGCCAATCATGGTGGCCATGATGACAGCACCGACCAAAACGCCGACCCGCTTGGCTGGAAAATATTCGCGAACAATAATGGCATAGGCAGGCACAATGCCGCCCTGAAACAAACCAAACAAGGCCGAGATCACATACAAAGACACCATGCCATCAAACGGCAAAAAGAGCAGCAATGCCACACCCTGAAGCACGGATCCAAGCGCCAAAGTTTTGAGCCCTCCAATGCGGTCACAGATGGCCCCCGAAATAAGCCGACTCACAATGCCACACGCCAACATGAGTGACAACATTTCAGAACCGCGCGCCGCCCCAAAACCTAGGTCGGTGCAGTAAGCCACAATGTGCACTTGCGGCATGGCCATGGCCACGCAACAGGCAACACCCGCCACGCAAAGCAAAGCATGCGCGGTGTTAACCGGCAAACCAAACGGCCGTTCTGAGGCCATTGACTGCACACTGCCAGGCGCTGCCACCACCATCATCGGTGGACGTTGTCGCATCAAGAATGACAAGGCCAGCATGCCCAGGCCACACACAATGCCAATCCAAATGTAGGTTTCGCGCCAGCCCAAAGTTTCAACACCCTGCTGCGCCAGCGCGGGCCAAATGCTTCCAGCCAAATAATTGCCACTGGCACACACTGCAACGGCGATGCCGCGGCGCTTGTCCCACCACAAAGATGTGTCGGCAAGCAGCGGCGCAAATGTCGATGAACTGCCCAACAGGCCCATGAGCAGGCCGTGTGCCAATACAAACAACCAAATGTTGGAGGCCATGCCCGCCAAAATAAAACCACTGCCCACACCCACCGCGCCAATCCAGAGGGCAACATGCACACCCCATTTATCGGCCAACTTGCCCATGGCCAGACCACCCGCACCAAAGCCCAACATCATGAGGGTGTAAGGCAGCGATGCGTCGGCCCTGGAAATGCCAAATTCTTTTTGCACTTCGGGCAACACTACCGACACCACATACATGCTGCTGCCACCCAAAGTCATGAGGAGAAGCGTGATGAAGAGGCGCCGGGCGGCGTAGGCCGAGTCAATGAGGGAGGCGTCGGCCTGAGTGGATGTTGCAGTATTCACCAGCCCACCTTATCACCCCCAAGACCGATCCCTCCTCCCTGATTTCCCCTAAAAGAAGGTACTTTCCTGATGCTATAATCCCGCTTCTCTTAGGCCCGGTAGCTCAGTTGGTAGAGCAGCGGATTGAAAATCCGCGTGTCACTGGTTCGATTCCAGTCCAGGCCACCATCTACAAGGCGTAGCGTGTGAAAACTTGCTACGCTTTTCTTTTGAACGAACGCCAAAGTACACCCCCCTACTTTTGAGTTGTTTTCATAGAATTTGCCAACACACAGCGCAAGTCCAACCATCTCATACTTGAATTATTCCAAGTTGCTTTTCAGGATTAAAAAAGGCTCCCATGGCATTTTGTCGCCATGGAAGCCTATTTGTGATCAGACTAATTACTATTAGCCTGAAATTGATACTCGCTGTTTCAAGACGTTATTGGTTTTGTCTCTTCGTGTGTATTGGGCAATAGTTCTTGTCCGTTGTTGGCAATTCGTCTCAAATTAGTCTCGATTTTCGCAAAGATCAAATACAAGGCAATGATCATGAATATTGCAAAAGCAATGCCTGCCGCGGCAATCATGGTGATTGCTTGGATTTTAGCGCCCATGACTCGCGCGTCTTCTTCATCCTCTTCTTTGGCGACTCTCATCTTTTCTTCTCTTTCGAATTTAGCTTTTTCACGTTGAATTCGATCCCACTCTCTCACATGAAATTCAAGTATTTTCATAACTACCCCACTCACCTTAGATTCTTTACGTAGGGTAATTATTTGTTGGTTTTTTAGAACTGCACAAGTAAATTTAACTGCATCTTTAACGTACGGTAAACCCCTGCGATCGTTGGAATCTGCAGTATTTTCAAATAGGTTCCTATAGTATTCAGTCGTTCTTGAGGCAGCAGCAGAGTCTGTCTCTTCGACTTGCGCTCCCACTGCTTTCCCGAATTCAATTGTGCATCTGTAAAGAGCGGTTACTTCTTCAAGATATTTTAAGGTTTCAGGGACTTGCGCTTTAGGAGAATCTGAGGGTGATTGTTTGTCTTCTTGCTTTGGCGCTTCTTCTGGTTTTAATTGATTTAATAATTTATCTAAGCTTACTTCTTCAGCAGGCGCAGCCTTTACTGGTGCCGGTTCTTTTGGTGTTTGGAAATAAAGGGATGCAGAATAAAGCGACAAACCAATCGCTAAGATTAATCCCAGCCCCATAACTACCAGAATGACGACTTTAAATATCTTAAGAAAGAGTTCCTCAATCCGTTCTGTTAGTGGTTGGTTTTTCAAATTTTCCATGATATTGACTCCAGTATTTTTAAAGATCAGTTGATGACTTGACAGTGGGTTTGGGCTTAGCAGGTTCTTGCTTAGGTGGGGGTGGGGGGGGAGCCTCTTGCTTAGGTGGCGTCTCAGCCCTAGAAGGTTCTGCCTTGGGTGGCGTATTTGCAGAGCTGGTAGCTTGCTTTGCCTTAGCCTCTTCTTGGCGCTTTCTTGCAGCGGCGGCTGTGGCAGTAGCAGCAGCAGTATCAGCTGCCTGCTTGGCTTTTTGCTCTTCCTCTTGTTTTTGTTTCGCTGCTGATTCTGCAGCTTGACGATTTCTAGCTTCTTCCTCTAAACGAACTCTATTTGTTTTGGCGTCTGCTGTTTCAACATTTCCTAAGGCCCACTCCCTGCCAGCAAAATGTAGTTTGATAGCATCTGTCCTAGATATTCTTGACAACTGACCATCCGATCTGCGTTCTGCATAAACGTTGTCGCAAAAAGTTCTGATACCACCAGATAATGTGCAAGCAAAATTTTGCTGTGGCTGTTTGGCACGCATGAAGGCGTCACATCGATCATAGATAGGGCGCATGGCCTGATCTGTTGGCATTGTCAGTTTTGCATTTGGATCTGACGATTCAAAATACAGTTGACTTAATTCCATACCAGTTTTTACACACTCAGCACCCTCTGGCTTGATTTTGGAAAAGTAATCATTCCACTTCGCTGAAATCTGATCTGAACCAGGCTTAGCCGTAACCATAATCTTGCCTGAGCCATCGCAACCGAGTACTGAATTTAGCCCGCGCCTTTTTAACTTTCCCTTCCACTCGATTACAAATGCTCCTTCATTTGGAGCTGTGAAATCAAGAATTGTTTGAAAGTCAGGTGCAGATACTTCTCTTTCGAATTTATTCTGGCCTGGGATTGCAACTTCTAAATTACAACGAGTTGTATCGCTTGCAACTTTAATTTTTAAAGGGATTTGTGTTGGTTGCCCCAACAATACTGAGATCTGTGTGTCTTGTGCTTGAGCTAAACCCAACTGGCTCAAAACACAAATAGCCACTATTTGTACAAACTTCAACATAGACAAGACCTCTCATTACTTGCTCAAGAATTTAGGGAAAAACTATTCCCATCTATCTTTAGAACTTATCACATAATTATAAAATTGAGGAATTTATTATTGCTTAACCTAGAAAAAGATCGAAAAATCAAAGCGTATTTTTTGACAATGCCGGCCCCTCATATTTAGACAAAGAACAGCTCGCGGATGGAAAAAATCTGCGTTTTCTGAAACCACCCTCCACCTTCAACATCATCAGCCTGAAGCGCAATGTCTGAATAGGGTCGATGAACGGGAATACGCTTGATGCCCGCAGTTTTTAAAGAATCCCCTAAGATGTTGTAGAAAGCGACATTCAAGGAGTCAGATATGTCAGACATCAACTCTCTTCCGTTGAGAGACGCCAGGGCTGTAGTTCACGGCTTAACCAACCTGTCCCTTCATGCTCAGCGCGGCGCCAGCGTTATCCAGTCTGGCAAGGGCGTCTGGGTTCAGGATATTCATGGCCGCGACTATATTGAGGGCATGTCTGGTTTGTGGTGCATTGCCTTGGGTTATGGCAATGAACGCTTGGCCAATGCAGCACACAAGCAAATGTTGGAGTTGGCCTATTACCCGCTAACGAACCACAAAAGCCACCAGCCTGTTATTGCTTTGGCTGAAAAATTGTTGTCGATGGCACCGGCCCCCATGTCCAAAATATGGTTTGCCAGCACGGGTTCAGAGGCGATCGACTGCGCGGCCCGCCTGTGTTGGTATTACTGGAACGCTGTAGGCCAGCCAGAAAAAAAGAAATTCATGTCGCATTTATTGGCTTACCACGGCAACACCATTGCCGCAGCAAGCTTAACTGGGGCCAGCTACGCGCACGACAAATTCAATTTGCCGCTGCCCGGCTTTATCCATCTCACCACGCCTCACTTCACCAAAAATGGGCAACCAGGGGAAACAGAAGAAGCATTTTGTGATCGGCTCATTGCTGACATTGAGCAGCGCATTCTGGCCGAGGGCGCGCACACCATTGCAGCTTTTTTTGTAGAGCCTGTCATGGCGGCAGGGGGCATCATTGTGCCGCCCGCGGCTTATTACTATAAATTGCAGCGGCTTTTGAAGAAGTACGAGATTTTGTTGGTTTGTGACGAAGTGGTTACAGCTTTTGGCCGAACGGGTGAAATGTTTGGGTCGACCACCATGAAGCTTCAGCCCGACCTATTGGTGTGTGCCAAAGCCTTGTCCAGTGCCTACATCCCCATTTCTGCACTCATGATTTCGCCGCAAGTCTATGAACCCATTGCAAGACAAAGTGGTGAGCTGGGCATGTTTGGCCTGACCATGACTTATTCAGGACATCCAGTTGCTTCCGCGGTGGCCTTGGAAACACTGAACATCTACGAAGAGCTCAATATTGTGGAACACGTTAGGCAAGTGGGCCCAAGCCTTGTCAATGGCCTGAGGCAATTGGAAAGCCACCCCTTGGTCAAAGAGGTGCGTGGTATTGGGCTTCTGGCGGGCGTTGAGCTTTTAGCCAATCATGGCCGTGAATGCGCCAGGCTGGCAGAAGAAGAGGGCTTGATTGTGCGTGCCATTGGTGACACCATTGCCTTTTGTCCACCACTGATTATTTCTGAGGCTGAAATTCAAGAATTGTTGGCGCGATTTACAAAAGCCCTCAACCGACTTTGACTTCTTGACTTTGGCCAAAACACCAACTCCAACTCGAACATCTACCATGGCTGATATGAAAGAAACAACGCTTCGCGCAAGGCTGCGACAACGCCTTCAAGAACCTGGCCTGGTTGTCGCACCCGGCGTTTTCGACATGGTCTCTCTTCGCTTGGCCGATTCATTTGGGTTTGAGGCTCTGTACATGACGGGCTACGGCACAGTGGCTTCGCACATGGGCTTACCCGATGCGGGGCTTGCCACTTACAGTGACATGGTGGGCCGTGTGACCGCCATGGCGGGCATGGCCAGAACGCCACTCATTGCAGATGCCGACACAGGCTATGGTGGCCTCCTTAACATGCGCCACACCATTCGTGGCTATGAGGCCGCGGGCGCTGCAGCCATTCAATTGGAAGACCAAGAGTTTCCCAAAAAGTGTGGCCACACACCAGGACGCCGGGTCATTGCCATGGAAGACATGGTGCGCAAAATCAAGGTGGCCGTCGATGCGCGCACCGATCCCAACTTTCTCATCATTGCCCGCACCGATGCCCGAACCACGCTGGGCTTGGACGAGGCCTTGCGCCGCGCAGAAGCCTATGCGCGCGCAGGCGCCGACATTCTGTTTGTGGAGTCGCCCGAATCAGAAGAAGAGATGCGCCAAATTGGTCAATCGTTTGATTTGCCTTTGCTGGCCAACATGGTGGAGCGTGGCCGAACACCCGTGTTATCTCGCGCAGAGCTCGAATCGATTGGCTACAAGTTGGCCATCTTTCCTGTCACTGCGTTGTTGGCGGGCGTTCATGCCATGCAGCGCGTCTATCAAGAGTTTCAGGCCCAAGGCTCTTCTAGCAAGGGCCAGACCGAGCTCTATGATTTTGCCGATCTCACCAAGTTAATGGGCTTTGAAGATATCTGGGAATTTGAAAAAAGATACGCTGAACCACAATGAATTTAAATCTAACAGGAGACAACATGATGAGCAAAAATTTTCGCAGGCATTGGTTGCAGGCCGCCTTCTTGGGCGCTTCGCTCACCTTGATGGGCGCAGCCCTTGCACAAAGCTACCCCACCAAGCCCATCCGTTTAATTGTGCCCTTCACCCCTGGCGGCGTGACCGACACCAGTGGCCGCTTAATTGCCGAGCAATTGTCAAAGCGCTTGGGCCAGCAAGTGATTGTGGACAACAAGCCAGGGGCCTCAGGCATGATAGGCACCCAACAAGTGGCCGCTGCGGAAGGCGATGGCTACACCTTGCTGTTGGGATTTGACGGCACCTTGGTCATTAACCCGCATGTCTTTCCCAAAACAGGCTTTGACACGCTCAAAGATTTTGCACCCATCGGAAAAATTGGCGACGCCGTTTTGATTTTGGTGGCCCACCCCAGCTTTCCCGCCAAGAACCTCAAAGATCTCATTGCACTGTCCAAAACCCAAGCGGGTGGCTTGTCTTATGGCACCTCAGGCACTGGCGGTACACCGCACATTGCGGGTGAACTGTTGCGATTAAGAACAGGCGCCAACCTGGTTCATGTGCCTTACAAGGGCGGCGGGCAAGCAATGACCGATGTCTTGGGTGGCAACATTCAATTGGTCTACACCGCCATTGCGGGTGCCATTCCCCATGTGAAGTCGGGTAAGTTGTTGCCCATTGCGGTGTCTAGCAGCAAGCGCGCCAGCTCTTTGCCTGATGTGGCCACATTCATAGAAAACGGCGTCACAGACTTTGAAGCCAGCTCATGGGTTGCGTTGCTCGCACCCGTCAAAACACCGCGCGCCATTGTGACGCGACTCAACACCGAACTCAATGCCATCCTCAATGACCCCGAAGTGAGGGAAAGACTCAATGGCATGGGCATTTCGGCATCCCCCGGCACACCCGAAAGTTTTGGGGCAGAGCTAAGTAAAGATCTTGCGAAGTACGGCCCCGTTGTCAAAGCGTCCGGCATCAAAGCAGAATAAATAAATCACAGCGCTATCACACAAGGAAATCCAAATGTTCAGCCACGTCATGCTAGGGGTCAATGACCTTGAAGTTTCAAAAAAGTTTTACGACGCCTTGTTAGGCACGCTGGGCTATGGCCCTGGCGTGGCCAACAAGAACCGTTACTTTTATCGCAGCCCTACAGGCACCTTTGCCATTTCCACGCCCATCAATGGTGAGCCAGCCAACCACGGCAACGGCAGCACCATTGGTTTTACCGTGAAGTCGGCAGAACAAGGCGATGCCTTCCATGCGGCTGGTATTGCCAATGGCGGTACCACCTGCGAAGACCCACCTGGACTTCGCGAAGGCCCAGCCGGCAAGCTTTATTTGGCTTACTTGCGCGACCCAGACGGCAACAAAATTTGCGCTTTGCACCGCCCAAGCAGCACGTGAAATCCCCCATCAGCATCGTTGACGTTGATCGCCCAGAAAGCTGGACCCGCTACAAGGCGGGCATGTGCGACACCTGCGCGGCCAACTGTTGCACCATGCCGGTGGAAGTCAAAATGCCCGATCTCATTCGGCTCAACTTGGTCAGTACGTTTGAGGCAGAGCACGAAGAGCCCAAGCAAATTGCCAAGCGCCTGAGCAAGGCGGGCCTGATTGACCACTTCAATTTCAAGAACAGCATCTATACGCTGGCTAGGCGCAGCAGCGGAGACTGTCATTTTTTAGATGCCAAGGGCCGGCATTGCACGGTGTATGCCAACCGGCCAACTACTTGCCGCACTCACCCGCAAGTAGGGCCCAAGCCTGGTTTTTGTCCTTACGGAGCCTTAGCGCAAAGCCGCCCCAAATGAATCAGGGCGTCTTTTCTTCACCCAAGAGTTTCTTTTTTTGCATTTGAAACTCGGCATCGGTGATGATTTCTTTCTTTTTCAACTCGTCCAATTTCAACAGCATGCCATACATGTCTCTGAATTTTTCAGGCGTCATTTGAGCTTGCCCCGAGCTTCCGCAGCCTGTTAGCAAAAGAAATGCGCCCAATATGCACCCCGTCAATTTGTACACTTTCATTCACACTCCTTGAAAGTGCTCATTGTCTATTGACATTCAATGATGTGCAAGATCTATAAAAATTGCGCCATGTCAAAGCCCTCGCTTAAAATGATACCTAACCATGTTTGAAAACACCCTTTCTGAATTTGACAACAGGCCACTTTCAAGCGGGCCTTTGTTTCAATGGCTGGGCGTGCAATGGCAGGGTGCCAACTACGCCATTTCACTCAACAGCATTGCGGCTGTTTTTAAAAACACGCAAGCAGACACCCCCAGCGTGTCTTCTATTCAATTAGATGTGGCTGTGCACGATGGCAGCGCCATCTTCATGAAGTCTTTTTCCCATTGTTTTGCCCTTCCACCAAACGGCCACTCACAAACATCAAGTGAGTTGACTCAATGGGCCATTGTGTTGAATCCGCCTATGTCGTCTGCCACAGGGTGCCGTGTGCAATCGGTGGTAGGTCCGTTTTGGGCCAAAGCTGGCTTGGCCACGCTAGACCACGACGGCCAAGCATGGACTGTGGTTTATCGGTCTGGAGAAATGGCTGGCGATATGACTGGCGATATGGCTGGAGAGTCGCATGCTTGAAGGCCGCAAGCTCAGCCTTGAGATGCAGCGCGACAGCAACAGCCGCGTTTGGACGCTGCTTTCCTTGCTCATAGGCATAGGCTGTGTGCTTCTGCTGGTCAGCCTTTGGATTGGTTTGTCCATTGCACCACCCGCGCCCGATAAATCGCAAGACAACATGGCGCAGGCCCATGCCAAAGTTCTGGAGAGCGTTGATCAATTAAAGAGTAGCTTGGCGGCCGAACAGGTTCTTACGCCCGAGCTCTTTAATGCAATCGCAGAACGGATTCCGGTGCTAGATGGTTTTGCACAGGCCTCTGCCAAAGCAACTCAAACTGCTGCCGATTCTCGCGATGCGCAAATTTGGCCAGGCCGCGCCAATCTTATTTTGGACGACCTCAACACCCTCATCTTGGCCAAAGAGCCCACGCTTAATTTGATGCGCACCCGCGATAGTTTGAGCGCGCTTTACAAACCCAAGGGCCCTATTTCTCCTCAGGCATCCGTGCCGCTCTCAGCGTTTCGTGAATTCAATACAGGCTTGGCCGAGTGGGTGAAGCTCACACCGCCTAACGCCAGTAGCAGCGTCAGCGCAAGTGCTGCAAAGTCTCCTGCAATCTCTACCCCCATCACTTGGGGCTTCGTTGCCAGTTCCAAAGTGCCTTTGCGTCAAATCAATGCCCAAATGGACGCCTTGGAGGGGGAAACCAAGCTCACTGACAGCGCCAATGCAGCGCAAGCCAAAGCAGCTCAAACTCTTTTAACTGCCTTGAATGCCAACAACTTGATGCAAAGCCTTCGATCGACCGATGAGCAAATGAGCAAAGTGTGGACGGCTCACGAGCGTTTGCTGGCGTCGCTGGAGCAGCTGCCACCGGTGCCCAAAGTGATTGTTGCGCCAGCACCTTTTTCTTGGTCTCAATTGGCCTTTCCTGGCAATCCGGCAGAGGGCCTGATGGGTGCCATGGCCCTTTTGGTCATTGGTCTCTCCGTGCTGTTGGCAACGCACATTTCTGGCCAGCAACATTTGAAACTCATGTCTCAAAAATGGCTAGCCCTCACGCAGCAATTAGAAAATACATTGCGCGACGTCACGCAACCTTTGGCCACTTCAATTACCCAACAAGAAGAACTCATTGCCGAATTCAACCGCTTGCTTGAGCAATCTAAGTTGCTTCAGCAAACCATGAACACGCCCGTGGAATCGCCAGAAAAGTCTTTAGAAGATCAGGCATGGCGCACAACTGCCCGCATGCAGGCCGACCTAGAAAGTGAGCTCATGCTTTTGCGCGAAAAGCTGTTGAACATTCACCTTCAATTTTGCTCTGGCGCCACCCATGAAAACTTGGTATACGACTTGGCCTTCACGGCAGAGGGCATTCAAACCGTGCTAACCACCGCCTCCGATTTGGGACGTTCGTTTGCCCTTCTCAAAGAACATTTGCATCAAACCGATGCGGTGGGCAATGACCAAGAAGTAGTGGCCATGATGTCGCAAATTTCAAACCTCAAAAATTCGGTCAAGCGCATGACCCAACAACTGCGCGACCTGTCTGATAAATTGCAAGTGGCCGTGGAAGATGTGCCCGATGGCAAAAGGTTTGATTTGCTCAACTCGCCCAGAGTCAATGAAAGAGTGACAGGGAGGCCCCATGGCAACCCATCAGTTTGACCACCTGTCTTTGGTGGTGTCCGATGCCGAACATAGCTTAGAGGGTTTGACACGCAGCATTCAAGTAGGCTCGGTCGACATGCAACAGGGCGCTTTGTATGCACGCGATTTGTCGGGCGCATTGTCGGTGCTGGGCCTCGACACCGCAGCCAGCTTGGTAGAAGACGTGGCACGGCAACTCACATTGGGGCAGCCCAGTGTTTTAGATGTCGCGCAAGGTTTGTTGCCCAACGTGGCCAGTGCCCTCAAGGACATTCAACTGGGGCAAATTCTGGAGCCCGATGCGCAGCTCAAAGTGTTTGGGCCTTGGGCTTCTAGGCTACAAGTTTTGGTTTCGCGCGACACAGCGTCGCTTAGCAGTTTTGAAGCTGTGGCACCCAAAAGTGCACAAGCACAACTGCTAGGCCAAGGCGATCCAGGCTTTAAAGCCATGCGCATGAAAGGCCTTAGCCTCATTCAAAACGCCCGCATTGTGAACCAACGCGACGACGAACGCACGGTGGTGCAAATGGACGCGCTTTTGAGTGAGTTGCAAGACTGGACTTTGCGTGTGGGCCAAGTGCCTTTGTCGCAACTGTTTCCCATGTCTGCTCCAGCCATGCAAGAGGTTTGGTTAGACAGCAATTTGCTTGATTTGTTAGACCCGCTCAGAGAATTGGGTGCCCAAGCCGGCAGCATTCAGGCGCAATCTAGAAGCCTCACCATTTACATGGACTGGCTGGGATTGAACTTAAGCAATGAAGAGTTTCAAAAGCTGGGGCAATGCATGGCGGCTGTGGCAGGCCATGTGAAACGCTTGGCAGATGGCTACAGATTGGTTTTTTCGTGCAGTCTTTCGCGCATGCGCATGACGCCCTATGTTCAAAATGGCGTGCGCTACGCGGTGGGTGCGGGTCAATTCATTCAGTTTGACCCCCATGCCGATGGCAGTGGCTTTGCGGGTGTGCTCACTTTGTGTTCGGGCCTTGCCAATCAAACCCTTCAAGTAGAGCGCGTGTTGCCTGCACAAAATATGAATATTTTTGCCGTGCCCCCAGATATCCCCAAGCCTGAGGGCGTTTCGGGTGTGGCTTTGGATGCCATGGGCGAGATCTATTATTGTTTGAGCATGACTTGAAAATGGCATAACCAGCTTACTTATGCGTACTTTGTTATCTATTTTCTGTCTGGTGTTTTGCTTGGCTAGCCCTGCACAAGCTGCATTAAGCGTTCAGGCTGAAGATGCCGTAAAACAGTTTCTAGACCAACACCCTTCTTTAGAGGGCCGAGAGTTCAGCATTCAATGGGACCCAAGCAAGCTGGAGTTTCCAGCTTGTACTAAAAACCCAAGTGTTGAACTTTTAAGAAAAGACAAGGCCTGGGGCAAGCTTCTTTTGAATTTAAGGTGCGATACAGGTCGGGTTTGGGCCAGGCCCGTTGGCCTTTATGTATTGGTCAAGGGCCGCTATTTGGCAGCCACCAGACCCTTGAAGTCTGGGCAAGTTTTATCGCCAAGCGATTGGAAATGGGTGGACGGCGACCTGTCAAAGATGGGCGACAGCTTGGTAGACAGCCCAGAATTGCTCAAAAACATGGAGCTCAGCCGGGCTCAGCAGGCCGGAAACGCCCTTCGACTAAACGATTTCAGGCCAATGTCCGTAATTAAATCGGGAGACCAAGTTCGGGTGGCCATTGTGGGCCGTGGATTTGGCATCGATGCGTCAGGACAGGCTCTGGCTGACGCGGCTTTGGGGGCATCAGTTAAAGTACGTATTTCTGATGGCAAAATAATCCAAGGCACTGCTGTTTCGCAGGGCGTGGTTGAAGTGGTGATGGAATGAGGTAAATCATGGTGATTAAAAATGACATTCGTGGATTGGCACAACCCAAGGCGCCTGGCCTTCAGGGTGGCCCTGCTGCTGCGTCTTTGCAACAACCTACACCTAACAAATCTGAGCCAGCCGTTCGCATTGGCATCAGTGAGGCGGCTGTGTCTGTGGCTGCTCAATCTAATGCCAGCACCAGCGCCGCAGTAAAAGCCCACGCCAGCGACAAATTTGACATTGAATTGGTGAAAGAAATTCGCCAACGCTTGGCCGACGGTACCTTTGAAATTGATTACAACAAAGTGGCTGGCAACTTGTTGGGTGATGCAGTGGCTGCAGTTCGAGCAGGCCACAAATAAAGCACCACAGCTTAGTAAGCCTGCATGACATTTGAAAACACGCATGCCCTGGTAGAGCAAGTGGCACAGGCTGTGCATGACTTGCGCATCACATTAGAAAATCACGCATTGCCCGGACTAGAGGCGGCCATTGTTAACAGCCAAATGGCCCTCAAAAGCTTGGAGAACCATCCTGGCGGCGTAGATGGATTGAAACAACTCATTGCCACCTACACAGAAGACCAACAAGCGCAATTGAACAATCGCCTAGCGCAGGCCCGCTCTGACCATCAACTCAATAGCGACCTCATTCGTTTGGCCATGCAGCGCAATGCGGCACTTCAGGCCTATGCGGCGCAATCTTCTGCCGGTGCTACTTACTCAAGCGAAGGCGGCGTTTCGTTTTTAGGTGGTGGTCAGCTGCTTGGCAAGTTCTAAAGCCAACACTTCAACTCAAGCTACTCAACAATAGCTCAACCAACTTCCACGTTAAGCAAGGCCCGAATAGAAATCATGGCCTGTGTGTGCAGCTGGCTAATGCGGCCTGGCGTGAGGTCTAGCACTGCTGCAATTTCTCGGTACGACAAATCTTCTTGGTAATGCAAGGCCATCACCAAGCGCTGCTTTTCTGGCAGCGTTTTTAAAATGTCTACCACCTGCCCCAAGAATTGTTGGCCTGACACCTTTTCTAAGGGGTCTGCCGAATAATCTGTGGGCAACAAATTTTCGGGCACATCGTCAATGGGCATCACATTCACGAAGGTGTCGATGATCACAAAATAATCTTCAATCGACACGCCTGCTTCTTTGGCAATTTCTTGCTCGGTGGGCAGCCTGCCCAAGCTGTGTTCTAAGCGCTGCGTTACTTTTTCTAGCAAATTTAGTTGGTCGCGTTGGTTGCGCGGCAAGATGTCTTCTTTGCGGCAAGCATCATAAATAGCGCCTCGAATGCGCATGCTGGCATAGGCTTCAAAGCTTTGGTTGGGTTGCGGCACATAACGCTGCAAGGCATCTAGCAAACCCGTCATGCCTTCTTGAATCAGGTCGTCCAACATCACATTGGCGGGCAACTTGGAGCCAATGCGCGAGGCAATGCGCTTTACAAGCGGTTGATATTGTTTGAGTTGCTCACCCAAATCTTGTTGATACTTAGGCGGCATGCTAGTGAATCAACAGATGGTTGGTGAGCTTGGCAGTGAGTTCGGGCCACCTTTGCCAAGCACTGTGCAAAGGCAAATTTGCAACCGATGTATCTATGTGGCCCAGCACTTTTACATGGGGGCCTAAATTGGTTTTGACTTTTTCTTCGGCCCACCCTAAGGTATTTGCAGAGGTACCTGCTTCACCGGCCAACACCAAGCCCCAAGACGCTACCGGTGTTTGATCTTGAATGTGGGCCAACCACTCAAAGGTTTGGTTCAACTCTGCCGCTTCGCATCCAGTTAAGGCCGTGCAGTGAATGCGCGGGCCATAGTGCTTGAAGCTGTCTGCCTTGAGCGCGGCCGTTGAAACAACGATGGTGTCAAACTCTACGCCGCTTCGCATCAAGCGATCGGACAAAGTTTGTACGCTGTCTTGGATGCGCGCAGTGTGCAAAGACAAACCATACCAAAGTGTGGGTTGCAAGGGCGATACGCTTTGTTCAAGGTCTACAAAGCCTTGAAGGGTTTTGGACAAATCAAACTTCACTTTGCAAGGCAGAGGCCATTGCTCGCGGTTGGCAAAATCAATTTCGTCCACCCACATCACGGTTCGCTCTAAGGCCACCAAGCTTTGGCTTAGTTCGCTCATCAAAGACAAGGCCAGCGAGGGCCTGGTGGGGCAACACAGCACATGCACTGGCGGCGGCGATTGACCAAACAACTCACGAAGACCATCGGCTTGGTCTTTGAGCCCGTTCAGTGTGGCCGGTTCACTCATGAAGCCTTGACCCAATCGTTCAACTGGTCGGCCATGTGCACAGGAATTTGATCGTCGGGAATTTGCAAACGGCTAGACAGCATGCGTGGGCGCAATGCTCTGTGGCTAAGGTAGGCCGTGTTGGCTTGGCTTAAGTCTTCGGGCACGCGCTGGCCATTGGCCAAAAACATGAGCGGCAACTGATGGCGAATGAGGCAATCGAGCACAGGACCAATTTGCGCGGCCTCATCGGTTTTGGTAATGATGGCCGCGGTCACAGCGCGAGACTTTTCATTCTTCTCGGCCATTTGGTACATCAAGATCACATCTTCTTGCGTGCGCAAATCGGTGGTGCTGCTCATGACCAAAATGCGCTTGAGCGCGGGTGCGCCTTCTAACAACAATTGAGACTGCTCAAGCATTTGGGTGTCGCGTTGGCTCACACCGGCGGTGTCTAGCAATATAACGCGACGGTCTTTCATGCTGCTGAGCTTGGAGGCCAAATCGTCGCTGTCGCGCAATGACACCACAGGCACGCCAATGATTTTGGCGTAAACCTTCAATTGTTCTTGCGCGCCAATACGGAAAGTGTCGGTGGTGAGCAAGGCCAATTGGTCGCGGCCATAGCGCAATACACAACGGGCGGCAATTTTGGCAATGGCAGTGGTTTTGCCAACGCCTGTGGGGCCAATGAAGGCGAACACACCACCAGGGTCAAACACCGAGAGCGGGTCTAGGGTTTGAATTTTGGATTCGAGCAAGGCTTGCAAGCGATCCATCAAGGGCACATCGGAAGGGCCTTGCGCGCTCAATTGATCTGCCGTTTCACCACAAAGTTGTGGAGAAAATCCTGCGTTCAAAAGAATGCGAAGTGCTTCGGCTTTTTCTGTAGACTGCGCCTGCATGTCGTCCCACGCGCGGGCTGACAAATGCGTTTGCAGCAATTGCTTCACTTCAGAAAACTCGGCCAACAGTTTGTCGACGCGCTTGTCTTCGGGGGGTGAAAAGTCTGCTGCTGATGGTTTGAAAACCTTAGGGGCAGTGGCTGTTGCAGGCGAGCTAAAGCTATTTGCAGAAGCAGTGCTGCTAGGGCTTGGAGCTAAAGGATTAGCGGCTGGACTTGCCACTGGCGCCACCTTAGCTTCAGGCCTTTGCGACATCTTGGCCAGGGCTTCTGGCGAAATGGCCACAATTTCAACACCGTCTGGTGTGTCTCGGGTGGACAACACCAAAGCATCGCCACCCACTTGCTCGCGAACCAGCTTAAGCGCTTCGGTGGTGGTAGCTGCAATGATTTTGTGGGGGGCCATTTGAAAGAGTTATTCCGCTTTGATGTGTTTATATTTGATTTAGCCAGCACTTGCTTGCGAACACAAGAATTTTTCAAACGTGAGCTGTGTGTCTAGTGGCAATTCTGTCATGGCCAACACATGCGCCTGGCTGCGAATTTTCTTCACAATTCTGGCAAAAGTTAATCGAGTGCGAGGGTTGCACACAATGACGGGCGGCAAGTTTTTGGCCTCCATGTCGTCTACATGGGTAGAAATTTCTTGTACCAACAGGCGCATGAGCGAAGGCTCAATCACACCATCGGGCGCTACTGCGGCAGTGCCAATGGCTTGCTCAATGAGGCGCTCAAACTCGGGCTGCACGCCCAACACTCGGGCTTGTTGGCCACTGCCTAAAGCGTTTTGCACAATGGTACGGCGCAAAGCTTGGCGCACCATGGGCAGAATTTCCAATGGATCTGGCGTTTTGGGAGCGTGCTCTGCAGCCACTTCCAAAATGGTTCGCAGGTCTTTCACGTTGATGCCTTCTTCTAGCAGCAGCTGGAGCAAACGCTGCAACAAAGCCAAGGGCACCACCTTGGGCACCACATCTTCCACCAGCTTGGGAAAACTGCCTTTAAAGTGATCAAGCAGTTCTTGCGTTTCTTGCCGGCCCAAAAGCTCTGAAGCGTGGCGGTGAATGAGCGTGTCTAGGTGCGTGGCCATAACCACGGCGGGCTCCACCACGGTGTGCCCTCGGCTGATGGCAGATTCTCGGCTGCTGGTTTCAATCCAAGTGGCGGGCATGCCAAAGGAGGGGTCGCGAATTTGCAAACCAGGCATAGGCTCGACACCCTCGGGCGCAATGGCCAACAGCCTGTCGGGCAAGCACTGACCACGCCCCACTTCGCCGCCATAAATTAAGAAGCGATAGGTTTCGGGTGGCAGCTGCAGGTTGTCTCGAATGTGCACCGAAGGGGTGAGGAAGCCCATGTCGTTAATGAACTTGCGCCGAATAGCTCTGATGCGCTTGATGAGGTCGCTGTCCTCCCCCTTGTCCACCATGGGAATGAGGCGGTAGGGCAACTCGAGGCACAAGGGCTCGACTACTGGCACATCGGTCCAGCCCAACTCCTGCCGAGCTTCGTCTGTTTTGTTGAGGGCCGCAGCGTCGCTGACCACATTGGCCGCTTTGCGCCTGATCATGTACGCCAAGCCAGCAAAAAACACTGCAAATGAAATAAACATGGCATGCGGCATACCAGGCAACACGCCCAACAAACCCAGCACACCCGCAGCAATGAACAAAGAGCTTTGATTGCTACTCATCTGCTTGGAAAGCTGCTCCGAGAAATTGTCCTCGGTAGCCACACGCGTGACCAAAATGCCAGCCGCCGTAGAAATAATGAGCGCAGGCACCTGGGCTACCAGGCCATCGCCAATGGTGAGCGTGCCGTAAACGGTGAGCGCCTTGTCAAAGCTCATGTTGTGAGCAATCATGCCAATGATCAAGCCGCCAATGAGGTTGATCACCAAAATGAGAATGCCGGCAATGGCATCGCCGCGCACAAACTTAGAAGCACCGTCCATGGAGCCAAAAAAGTCGGCCTCTTGCGCCACCTCTTGGCGCCGCTGCTTGGCTTCCTCTTGTTTAATGAGGCCCGCATTCATGTCGGCATCAATGGCCATTTGCTTGCCGGGCATAGAGTCCAAGGCAAAGCGGGCAGACACCTCGGCCACACGCCCTGAGCCCTTGGTAATGACCACGAAATTGATGATGGTGATGAGGATAAAAATGACCACACCCACCGTGAAATTGCCCCCAATGAGGAACTGCCCAAACGACTCAATGACCTTACCCGCGGCATCGGTGCCAGAGTGGCCATTTAACAACACAATGCGCGTGGAAGCCACATTGAGCGACAAGCGCATGAGGGTGGTAATGAGCAGAAGCGTGGGGAAAGAAACAAAGTCCTTGAAGTTTTTGACGTTCAAGGCCGCGATCAACACCATGATGGCCATGCCAATGTTGAGCGTAAAAAGCAGGTCGAGCAGGAGCGCCGGCAGGGGCACCAGCATCATAACCAGGATGAGCAGCACCATGACCGGCACGCCGGCTTGAGCCAAGGGTTTCTTAAGCCCTTCAAGTCTGGACGTGATGGTTGCCATTTAGTTAATTGGTTTTCAACATCATAGCAACGACTTGTTATGCTGTTAAGAAAGTAATCATTACAGGTTCGTTAATTTCACGCTTCTTTTGATATTTAGAGAAATTGATTGGAAAGCATTTGCAGTGCACTATAAATGAGTTGAATATTTATAAGTTACAAGACTAGACAAAATCAAACTGCAGACGGACAAGTTCCGAGACGTTGGCACAAGCTTCCATCAGCTCACCTTTACGGTAAGGCAACATACCAAACCCCAGTTTGGTTAGCCCTCCAACCTGTCGGTTGATAGTCTCAGCGAAGTCTCGAATACGCACAGATCGGCCAGATCCAACTCCAGCAGTTGAGTAAAAGGTATCGGAGGTGTACGCGTGCTCTGTTAACAAAAGAATTGCGGCAACAGCATCCGTGACATGAATATAATCGCGAGTCTGATTACCTGGGGTCATAGGAAACACAGCATCCCCACGGATAAGAGCATGCAATAGCATCATCTGAAACTTCAACGGGTCGTCACCCGCACCAAACACTGACTCTAACTTTACGTTGAGTGCGCGAATTCTGCCCGAAGTCTCAGCCTTTTTTCGTACGACTTCTGAAAAGGCTCTCTTAGTGCGGGAGTAGTGACCAAGCCCAGGTGGCAGACTTGTATCTATATTCACAAACAACCGACTTTCGTTAGCCTCGGCTGCGCTGATAATTGCAGAAGGCCATTCAAAGTTCACACTTTCAACGCTTGCGACACTTTCACCCTTCCGGCCGTAAACGGTAGCGGCATGTAAAACCACTTCTGGTCGAACCTTCTTGAGTACTAAATCGACATCAGAATTCGCCTCGTACCATTGAATCTTGTCTGCCACATCTGATAACCGAGAGCCTTTAACGTTGCCTCGACTAAAGGCATGCACCTCTTTTCCGTTAGCTAGTAGAGTCCTAGTAAGGTGACTGCCTAGAAAACCGGTTGCACCTGTAATTAGAATTTTCATTTCGTTGTCGGATTTCGCAGCAAACGCTCGACCACCGTCTTTACCGGCGTCCAGGTTTCTAATCCGTAAAGTGTTCGTGCTTTTGTAATGTCGGGTACGAAGTAAGGACGTGCACCTCCTGTTTCGCCAGCGAACTTAACGGTAGTTGGGTCGAGACAGGCGCACCGTGCTATCAGTAAAGCAAATTCACGTATAGAAATTGCATCATCGCTTCCGACATTTACGGTATCACAACCTTTGCGAGAGAGTAACGTAAGCAACCATAATCCAAGATCCTCACCAGCAAGATAACTTCTAATTGAAGTCCCATCTCCTCTCAAAAAAAGCGGCCCTCCAGCTCTTGCATCCTTTAGAAGTGAAACATGCGCTAGATGATTGTGCAAACGATACCCCTCACCAATGCAAGTAAAGAGCCGTGCGATGAGAATATCATGATCTTTATGAGAGGAATCTCGAGCAATTGCCTCCACCTGTCGCTTAGCCCATGCGTATGTATCTGTTGCTGAAATAGGACCTAATGTTGCTTCCTCGCTTAGAGGCAAACTCGCGGAGCCATAAACCGCGCCGGAGCTTAAAACCATGGTGCGTCGAGAGCCTGAATTAACTGCATGTTTCATCAAACGTTCAGCACCAAGGCACGCAATATCGATCAATTCTGCTTCACCGCCGGGTGGGGTGGCCGTACTAGGAAGAGCTGCGTGCAGCACCAGATCTACATGCTCATCATCAGTGAAATTGCGAATGTCACCAGGGACCCATGTGAGCCAAGGTCTTTTGAACCCCTGACTCTCCCTAGTTAAAGCACGAACATACAATGGGGTTTCGCTTATTGCGTTCATTTTCGCAATTGTCGCCAATACCCATCCACCAACAAATCCCGTTGCACCAGTGAGAAATAACTTTTGGCCGGCAAGTGCAGACCAATTGACAACAGACCAACAGGAATTAGGCAAGACCCCTAATGCAAGTGAACGATCAACCAAGTTTTTTTACTCCCTGAGGATGCGCAGTCCAGATTTCACCGATAAATTCATATTGATTGCGAAGTGTCTGTTTGATCTCAGACTCAAACCCTGGCGCAATAATAAGCACGGAGCCAACACCAGAAAACGCATCGCGAGAAGGAGCGATGATCGGTATACCCGTAACAGGTGCAAATAGCCCTTGCTTAAACGGGGCTGAATCGATGATTGCGGTTGGGAGAATTTCGTTAGAAATTCCACATAGGATAGTTAGCGCTTCATGGCTCGCGCCCCATACCAACGTATGTAAACCTGCCTTCTTCGAGCTCAAAAAAAAGTCGGCAATTATCTTTAAAGCTGATGAAAGCAGAACTTGCTCATCTCCTAGCTTTGCTGAGGGCATTGGTTTTAACAACACTTCCAAATTTTCACCTTCTCGTACTTCTCTGATATTTAGTACTTCAAAACCACAAACCCCTAGAATAGTGTTGAGTGTTCTTTTATCAAAATACGATAAATGATCTGCAACGTAGGCTGCAACTCGGCCATCTCTCCTTTGTTTAGCGTGATTAGGCACTTCAATTAGACCCAAGGCCTCGGGAGTAAGCCATGCTCGAATGGCTCTGAGGAATTCACGTGGTTCAGGTGCGTGCTCCAAAAAGTTAAAGCACGCAAAAGCCCCGAATGTCCCGTTCGGAAGCTCTGTCTCTGATGGATATGCATTAATTATCGGATATAGACCAGTGTAGCCAACAGGAGCTCCGCCCCACTCTATCCCCACAGGATCGAATCCGGCCTCTGCGAGAATAGGAAGTTCGTATCCGCTCCCACATCCAACCAGCGCAAGTTTAACTTTATGTTGATCCACAAGTGCGGCCATTTGATGGGCCTGCGACTGTCTGTGAGCAATCATGCTGGGCGATACACCTGCTGCGGATATCGCGTTTCGATAGTATGGGACCGTAGGAGACTCACTCTGCACCAATCCGCAATGATTGCACTCAACGATAGTGAGCTTGAGAGATAAATCTTTAGCCTCAAGTGAAGTAGCACCAAACAATTGGGCACCTGAAGGAGCATGATCAAAAAATAGCTTGCGTACATCTCCAATCGTCTCTCGGCAAAGGCGACAACGAATGCTGTAATTGATAGGTAACTCCATAGTATTCTGATATTTACAGATTTGTAGAATCAACTCACATTAATTGGCTACACTAGACTAACTCTGATGGTGTTATCTTTTCGATCAAGATAAAATATTGTTCTAATCATTTATTGACTCAGATGAGAAATGAAGAGGTATTAACATCTCATTTCTTAACTCCTTTCGAGATAGGAGCGGCGACATGTCCTCCAGCGGCATAGAAATGATCGATCCGTCTGGTTGTGGTACGGCTGAAACTTTTGGAGACAGAACTACACTCTCCTCCAACACTATTTCTATTATTTGTAGTTTATTCAAGAACACCGATGATTGAAGATCAGATAAATTAGTTACTCGTAGACATTCAATACCAATTGCACCAGCCAAGGAAATAAAATCAGGGATCAATAGTCCCGATTTTTTATTGCTAGCAATATAGCGTTCGTTGAAATATGTTTTTTGAGTGTTGCGAATGGATGCATATCCATTATTGTTCATGATAATCAGCGTTATTGGCAGATCAAGCTGCTTAAGAGTGGCTAGTTCCTGCAAATTTAGCATTAAGCTCCCATCGCTCTCAACGCAAACTGTAGGCACACGACCCGCTCCAATGCAAGCGCCTATTGCAGCTGGTAAACCATAGCCCATTGAACCCAAGCCAGAAGTCAAAAATATTCGCTGGCCTTTTTTGTTTCTAAAAACCGTGTAGAAAACCTCAACTGCTAGACCAGAACTTCCCGTAACCACTAAGCAATCTTTTTCAATCACTTCTGACAGCTTATCAATGAACTGAAAATGTCCAATGGGAGAGGTTTTTTCCAAAATCTTTCCGTCTAGAGGCGGGTAACGTCTCTTCCAGTCCAAGCATTTCAGCCTCCACTCATTGATATTTTCCAATAAAGGCATTCGTGAAGACCATGCATTAATAAAATCTAATGCATCGGAGCAAATTTTCACATCGATCAACATCTGATGTCGATTTAGTTCATTCTGGTCAACATCAACAACGATTTTCCTTGCCGCCCTTGCGAAGCCTAATGGGTTATATGCAGTAATGACATTGTCAAGTCTGCACCCAATACTAATTAAACAATCACAATTTTGGACAGCGAAATTGGGGGCTCTTGCAGCGACAACTCCTGGACGACCGATATATAAATCATGCTCCCATTCAAATGTATCAGCCGCGTTCCAAGTAAATACACAGGGAATATTGAGATTTTCGGCTAACTTTTTAAAGTTTTCTGTTGCGCCTGCTACTCGAACACCATGACCTATCAAGAAAATAGGTCTCTTTGCTTTTTCTAAAATCGAATTAAGTTGCTCAATTTCCTTGCATAGTTCATCATTTCTGTCTTGGAATATAAATGAATATCCCACCAAGTCTTCGGGAATAATTGGTGCAGCCTGAATATCCAGTGGTACATCAATCCAAACAGGGCCAGGCCTGCCGTTCTTCATGTGCCACAATGCCTCTTCCAAACACTTGCGAACATCTGATGTTGACTTTATGGTCACAGCATATTTGGTGATCGGCTTAACCACTGAAATTATGTCTACCTCTTGAACTCCCCCCTGCCTAATTTCGCGTCCATTTATCGCATCGATTCGCTTAACTTGACCAGAGATAACCAAGAGAGGCAAGGACTCGATCCAAGCACCGGCAACTGGAGTAACAATGTTGGTCGCTCCAGGTCCAGTGGTTACCATAGCAACACCAAATCCAACAGGGTGGGTCCTACCATAAGCTTCTGCGGCAATGCCACAGGCTTGTTCATGATGACATGCAATTGAGTTGATTCTTGGCTCACAGGCGATTGCATCATTGAGATACATGGCACCGCCTCCAGGAAGTACAAAGATATCGCTCACCCCAAGATTGGCAAGTCTCTGTATTAAATAATCAGCAACACGTATTGAGGAGTTAGTCATATTTAACCCATCCAGTAGGTTAACAATGTTTTACGACTCTTATTCAACATAATCAACTCGTCAGTATAAAAGGAGTCTTCCTTAAAATGAGTTGAAGAAATTTCTTCAATGATAGAACCGTGTGGACTCGTAAATGCATGTCGTACACCAGGTTCAATATTGACAACGTCCCCCGGTAGGCATATTTGCATTTCGCCATTTAAATATAGGTGTACTTCGCCAAATAGTACATGAAAGGTTTCCTCTTTTTTAAGATGGTACTGTTCTGGATGGTGTTGATTAGGTAATGAAACAAGCAACTTTTTACAGTAGCCACGGTTGACTACAGTGAGCATGGTTAGCCCTACTTCATCAAATTTTTCAATGCCGTAATGATGAGAAATCTCCAAGTCAATCCCTCCTGGCACAACGATCTTGCTTTCAGTTATGAGTTGTCGTACTTTTTGTGCTATGCACCAAATCTTTTCGCGAGAATCTGTTACCAGCGTATTCGTAGTATTAAGTGCCTCATCTTTATAGACTTTGATTTTTGTCCGAAACTGGATGTACTTTGAATAGTCGTTGGCGGTAAATTGACCTTCTTCAGCCGGGAAAGCAAAATAGACATCGTCTGGCGTAATCAAATACCCTGCCTCGATGTCTTTACGGAGAAAAACACCTCTTCTGAGTGACCGTAAACTAGTTAGCTCTGCTTGATTGACTGGTAAACGTTGTTCACCAACGCCACAAATAATTAGGGCCTTTTGCGCAGCTTCAAGCCAGGCTTGGATTTGTTGGGGGCTAGCAGAGTAGGCGTTTAAAGCATATGTATCGGTCTCCAAACCAACGTGCTTTTCAAAAATCGTTGCTCCTTTTGATATAGCCATCTTTACGATATCTGTATTCGCAGGATTTTCATGCGTTGAAAAGCCTACCCTGACACCAGGGTAGCGTCGTTTGAGATAGTCAATCTGGCTGATGTGAAGATTTTCGTCTGCCGTTGGATACTCACCAACACAGTGCATGATGGCAAAGTCCTTGTTGCGGTGTGTTAGAAAACTAATGACTCGATCGACATCTTCGATTTCTGCTCCCGCAGTTGATGCGATGATTGGCAAATTTGTCGCTACAACTTCTTCAAGTAAAGGCCAATCATTGAAGGAGCAACTGGCGATCTTCAGTATGTCGAGTTTTTGTTCAACAATTACATTAACTGATGCGTTGTCAAAAGGCGTTGCCATCGCCAGAAAGCCCTCCCCGCGAATTTTCTCAACTAATTTATCAAAGTCTTGGCGATTTAATCGCGTCTCAGAAAACCTCTTTATGTACTTTATATCATCCCGACTCTTCATGGATGGGTGAATAAAGGTGTCCAAATCACGATATTGAAGTTTGAAGGCAAACTTAAATTCTGGAAACTGACGGCATACCGCACCAAATGCAGATATGACCTTAAACCCATGAGCCAAATCCCCCATGTGATTGTTCGCCATTTCAAGAACGATTAGTTTTTCAGGAATCATCTTTACTGCCATTATTTGGTTAAAAATTTACACCCAAGTAAGACTCTATTTTCTTTGCTACGAACTCCAGCATAACCTTTTCAAGTGTAGGCTGAACCCCGACCCAAAATGTATTATTCATCACAATATCTGTATTTATCAAATCTCCACTGACGCGATAATTAGACCCAGCCATATACGGCTGACGCGTTAGGTTTCCTGCGAACAAAAGCCTAGTACCAATCTTATTTTGATCTAGGTATGTCAGCAAGTCGAGTCGTGAGACTGGGCAATTTTCTTTCAAAGTAATGGGAAACCCAAACCACGAAGGGTCGGAGTGCTCTGTAGCCTCTGGCAGACTGATAAATTCTTCACAAGCCTTTAAGCGATTTTTTAAAAATGCAAAGTTATCCTTGCGAGCCTTAATAAATTCTGGCGCTCTTTCCAGTTGCGCCAGCCCACATGCAGCTTGCATGTCTGTAATCTTGAGGTTGTAACCAAGGTGGCTGTAGGTGTACTTGTGGTCGTAGCCATAGGGCAAGTCACCCAATTGTTGGCAAAATCGTTTGCCACACGTATTGTCTTTACCGGGTTGGCAATAGCAATCGCGTCCCCAATCCCTAAAAGACTCAGCAATAACTTTTAGTTCATCATGTTTGGTAAAGACTGCGCCGCCTTCGCCCATGGTAATGTGGTGAGCGGGGTAAAAACTAAGGGTGGCAATATCTCCAAATGTGCCCACCATTTGACCTCGATATGTTGAGCCTAGAGCGTCGCAACAATCTTCTACCAACCACAAGTTATATTTTTTGCAAATAGCCGTTACGACATCTAAGTTGAAAGGATTGCCAAGTGAGTGGGCCAGCATAATGGCCTTGGTTTTAGAGCTAACAGCAGCCTCAATTTTGCTAGCGTCGATGTTGTGGGTAAGCGGATCTACATCGACAAAGACTGGCACTGCGCCAAATTGCAAAATAGGGTTAACAGTGGTGGGAAAGCCGGCTGCCACGCCAATCACTTCATCGCCTTTTTGAATTGCCCGCTCGCCTAACTTGGGAGATGTCAAGGTATTGAACGCAACCAGGTTAGCCGAAGAGCCAGAGTTAACGGTTATCAAATGTTTGATGCCAATGAAGGCGGCCAGCTTTTTCTCAAACTCGGCATTAAAGCGGCCAGTGGTTAGCCAACCATCTAGGCTGGCCTCAACCATGTATTTGAGTTCTTGGGCGCCCATCAGTTTGCCTGATGGTGGAACAGCCGAGGCTCCCGGCAAAAAAACCGAAGGTGCATAAGCAATTTCGGCATATTGCTGAACCAGATCGGCAATTTCACGCCGTATTGAATCTGCACTTTTGGCTTGCAAGGGCATATTGGATGCTGTCATAGCGCTTTGGTCTGCATAGCCATACTGTATTGCAGTATTTGATCAAGGCATAGCTTTTTCATGTTTTCTTGGTCAAGCCACGCGCGGTGCCATTGCGTGATATTTTGCAAAGCGGTTTGGAGATTCCAAGACGGGCTCCATCCCAATTGCGACTTGGCTTTAGAAATATCCAGCTTAAGGTAATTGGCTTCGTGGGGGTGCTGACCTGGGTCTAGCTGCCAACTGGCTTCATTTCCCCAACTCATTGCAAGCTGCTCAACGATCCATTGAACGGGCCTAGCGTCTTCCTCATGAGGACCAAAGTTCCAGCCTTCTGAGTAGGTTGGACCCTTAGAAAAGAGGTGCTCAGCCAATGTAAGGTATCCGCTGAGTGGTTCAAGCACGTGTTGCCAGGGGCGCGTTGCATGTGGGTTGCGTATTTGAACAACTGCGTTTCGCTCAAAGGCATGAAGAATGTCGGGCACCAAGCGGTCTGCAGCCCAATCACCTCCGCCAATCACATTGCCTGCTCTTGCTGTTGCCACGGCAATGTTTTGATGTTCAAGAAATGACTTGCGGTAAGCCGCAGTGACCAGTTCAGCGCAAGCTTTGCTGCTGCTGTATGGATCGTGGCCGCCCATGGGTTCATGTTCTTGGTAGGCCTTGTGCATTTCTTCATTGTTTTCGTAACATTTATCCGTGGTTACCACCAGTACCGCTTTCACACTGGGCGTATGGCGAACAGCCTCCAATACATGTACCGTACCCATGACATTGGTGGCGTATGTTTCAACGGGTTCAGCATAAGATTGGCGCACCAGGGGTTGAGCAGCCATGTGAATCAAAATGTCTGGGCAAGCCATCTGCATGGCTTTTTGAAGCTTAGGCAAATCACGTATATCGGCCATGATGGATGTCATGCCAAGCCCTACATCGGCCACTTCGAACAAGTTAGGGGCAGTGGGTGGCGGCAGTGCATAACCCGTCAGCTCGGCGCCAAGGCTTTGCAACCAGATGGAAAGCCAGCTACCTTTGAAGCCGGTATGGCCCGTCAAAAATACGCGTTTGCCTTTCCAAAATTCTGCATTCACTGCCAAACCTTCCAAGGCGCTTTACCGCTTTGCCAAAGTTCTTCAAGATAAGTTTTGTCTCTGAGTGTGTCCATAGGCTGCCAAAAGCCGTTGTGCTGATAAGCGGCCAAGTCGCCTTCTTTAGCCAAACGCTCAATAGGGCCACGCTCCCAAATTGTTTTGTCGCCACTAATGTAATCAATCACTTTTTTTGACAGGACAAAGAAACCGCCATTGACATTGGCTCCGTCACCTTGAGGTTTTTCTCTAAAACTATTCACACGATGGCCAGTGACATCCAGCGCGCCAAAACGACCTGGTGGCAAAACTGCAGTCACTGTGGCTTTGACGTTTTGAGATTTGTGAAATTCAATGAGCTCTGTGATGTTGACATCACTCAAACCATCACCATAGGTGAGACAAAACATGTCTTCGTCTTGCAGGTAGCTGGCCACACGCTTAAGCCTGCCGCCCGTCATTGTGTCGTCGCCTGTGTCTACCAAGGTCACTTTCCAGGGCTCGGCTTTTTGATTGTGAACAGTCATGCGGTTTTCTGACATATCAAAAGTAACGTCAGACATGTGCAGAAAATAGTTGGCAAAGTACTCCTTGATCACGTACCCCTTGTAGCCACAGCAAACAATGAAGTCATTGATGCCATGGTGAGAATACATTTTCATAATGTGCCAAAGAATAGGCATGCCGCCTATTGAAATCATGGGCTTGGGTTTGAGATCGGTTTCCTCAGATATGCGAGTACCTAGGCCGCCGGCAAGTATGACTGCTTTCATGGGTTGCACTTTACAGTAAGCTTGGGCTGATTCATGAATGAATCACAAAATCCTCAGGCTTGAGCCCCTGCTCATACCTTCTGTACATCTCCAGATAAGCACTCTCAATGTGGCGCGTGTTGCCCACCGGATCAAACAGCGCTGTGCTCAGTCTGTTGGCCTGCACCTTGTCTTTGAGCTGCCTGAGCTTGACTGGACTGCGCCCCAACTCTATCGCTAACTCCTGGTACTGCTGCTGCGTTCTCGTGATCAGCTCTGGTACCTCGATGCCCCTCAAAGCGCCCGCAGCCATCCTCGCCACCGGCGCTCTGCCCTCCTTGGTCAGCACCGGCAAGCCCGCCCACAACGCATCAATCGCCGTCGTCCCAGCGTTGTACGGCCATGTGTCTAGGAACAAGTCCGCTAGTTTGTAGCTGGCCAAGTACCGCCCAATGCGCGCCTTCTCTTGCTCAATGGGCACCACCTCGCGCGCCGTAAAGACCAAGCGCTCGGCCTCTACCCCCCTGACAACTGCCTCCCTCATCAAGTTCTTCACCGCCGTCTCGTTGGGCTTCAAGAGCCACAGCACGCTGCCCGGTACCGCCTTTAAGATGGCCATCCACACATCAAACACCTCGGGCGTGAGCTTCTGGCAACCGTTCTGGCAGGTGAACACAAAACCCTTCTCTGGCAGCCCAAACTGCGCCCTGCTCAGAGGCTCCTCGCTCAGCTGGCGCTGCCGGTCGTAGGTGAAGCTGCTGGGCACATACGCAATCTTCTCCGTGATGAACTGCCTGTCATACGCCAACTCCTCTAGGTCCTCGCCCTGCACGGGCGCGTGGCCCAGCATGTAGTCAATGTACTGAGCCCCCATCGAGCCAGGAAAGCCCATGTAGTTCAGCTGGATGGGGGCCGCTCTGGCGGCAAAGATACCCGTGCGCCCATCTGCCGTGTGGCCATTGAGGTCAATGGCAATGTCTATCTCCAGCTCCCGTGACAGCTTGCTAATTTCCAAGTCCGACATGCCCTGCACATCGATCCAGTGGTCAAACCCCGCCTGCAGCCTGTCTCTCATCGGATCTTGCACAGACTTCAGGCAAAACGCGTACAGCTCCACCCTCGTCTTGTCGTGGTTCTCCAGCTGCTCGGCCAGCCAGATCGACACCGGGTGGTAGTACAGGTCGGCTGAGTAGTAGCCAATTCGCACTCTGTCGTGTGCCTGACGTTTGGGTATCTCGCCCAGAATGTGATTTGATGGGTGCTTTTCAACTAAATTTAATTTGGCTGACTTCAAATGAAGTTCGGGATTGTCTGTAAAGTTTAGAGACTCAAAAGGAACCGATGCCGGTATATTATCGTGAAGCATTGATTCATAAATTGAGAATCCCTCATTAAGATTGTCCCACTGACATATTTTCATTTTGTAGTGCAAGCACTTACCAATGATAAAAGGAGCGCTAGGATCAATTTCTAACGCCTTCAAAAAACACTCCAAGGCTTCCTCTAGTTTCCACAAGCGGTTACAGGCTTCGGCACGATTAATTAATGCACTTACAAAATCCGGCTTTAATGCAAGTGCAATATCAAAATAAGTTAATGCCGCCTCAGGCCGAAATAGAAAGGTCAGTAATACATGACCTTTATTAGAAAATGCAAAATAATAATCCGACTTTAATTCAATGGCTTTGTCATAGTCAGCCAAGCTTTCATCAAATCGTCGAAGTTCAGCCAGTATATTTCCTCTATTAAGATAAAAGCTACAGTCGTCAGGTTTGATTTTTATTGCCTCAGTTAGCTTGGCGCAGGCTAGCTCATACTGCTTGCTAGCGCCTTTGATAATTCCAATGGCTGCATGGGCTTCAGCAAATTGGGGGTCTAAAGTTAAAGCCGTTTCCAAACTCACAATGGCGGCATCTTGCTGATTGCAATCGGCCAAAGTGACGCCCAGGTTAAAGTGCGCCTCAACCCTTTTGTGATTTAGTTCAATTGAGCGTCGATAGCTTTCCAGTGCTTCCTGCTTTCGACCTAGGGCCACAAGTACGTCGCCCTTAGACAAGTGGGCTTCTGCATAATCTTCTTTCAAAATTATGGCCTGATCAATACTTGAAAGTGCTTCAATTAATTTCGAATCTGCCAATAAAGCTGTGCCGCAACTCATGTGGCAAAGAGGATTATTAGGTTCGCATGCAATGGCATTTTTAAATGTTTGAATTGCATCAGTATTTTTACCCAGGCTTAATTGAGCGTTACCAAAGTGTAGCAATGCTAAAACATAATTTGGTCTAATTTTTAATGCGTTTTCAATACTGTCCAATGCCTCATCAAATCTATTTTTACGATAAAGAGCAAATCCCCGATGGCAATAATCATTCGCATTATTAGGGTTTAATTTAATTGATTTATCATAACTGTCTATAGCTTGTTCAAATTCATTAGTTTCAATTAATGCATTGCCTAAATTTGAATGTGTATCCCATTGATTAGGATTTATATGTGTTGCCTTTTTAAGTAGGCCGATAGATTTTGAAAAATTCCCAATTTGAGCTTCTAAAGTTCCAAGTAAGTGTAGAACTTCAAATCTTTCAGGATCAATATTCAACAGCCCCTCATAAATTGATTTGGCTTCAGCCAGTTGACCAGCTTTATGAAGGTCAACCCCTTTTTGCAGTTGCGAATCATCAAAATTCTCAATTGAAATTTGACCGACAGGCTTACCTAGAGAGTGCTGATAGGGGCGTTTGATAGGGCTTGGCAACATAAAGCTTCTCCACTTTTTAGTCTTAAATTTATAAGCAAGGGGCTGTTTTAACTCTAATTATGAATTGCCTAACAGTCAAACGCCAAATGCGAACACACCATTTGGTTTAAAAACTAAACGCTTCCAGACCCACTGCCGTAAGAGCAAAGGCAAGGGATTGAAAACATTCATCCCAGAACCCTTTCACTTCACGGGAGAACAGACATGGCAGCAGTACTAGGTACCAACGTAGCCTCATTGTGGGCGTCTAAGAATCTTCAATCCGCACAGAGCAACATGGCCAACTCTGTTGAGCGCCTTTCTTCTGGCTTGAGAATAAACAGAGCTCGTGACGATGCAGCGGGTTTGGGTATCGCAAATGCGTTAACTCAACAAATTAACAGCGCTGACCAAGGCATTCGCAACCTCAACGATGGTATTTCAGTTGTTCAAACTGCTGAAGGCGCATTGGCTCAAGTGACCGAAATGGCGCAAAGAATTCTGACACTGTCTATTCAAGGAACGAACGGCGCGTTGTCAAGTGATCAAAAGACATCCATTACTTCCGAAATGACAAGGTTGTTGAATGGCATTGATGCGATTCAAGCGCGTACAAAGTTTGGTAGCAGCACGGCTTCTTTGCTTTCTGGAAGTTCAATCAGCGTCTACAGTAGCAAGGAATCAACTGACTCCATAGTTATTACTGCTACTGCCTTGGCCTCATTTACGACAGGTACCACTGCTGCCAATGGCGGCGCTGCCACCTTGAATTCTTCAGTCAGCGCCGCAATCAGCAGCACAACTGTAGCGAATTTTCAATCCATTACAACTGCAGTCTCTAGCTACATTACAGCGTTGGATACGCAACGCGGTCTCTTGGGTGCAACTCAAAACCAGATGGAATACTCAGTCAACAACATTACTGAGCTGTCTGCAAATCTTTCTTCTGCTCGCAGCCGTGTGATTGATACCGACTACGCTACAGAAACTGCCAAATTGACCAAGGGTCAAATTCTGCAACAAGCAGCAACAGCTATGTTAGCTCAGGCAAACCAAATGCCAAATGTCATCTTGAGTCTTTTGAAGTAACTCACAAATCAATTTAAGGAAATATCATGGCAGCAGTACTCGGAACCAACGTAGCCTCATTGTGGGCATCTAAAAATCTTCAGTCCGCACAGAGTAACATGGCGAACTCTGTGGAAAGATTGTCCTCAGGTTTAAGAATTAACAGAGCGCGTGATGATGCGGCAGGCCTTGGTATTTCCAATGCTTTAACTCAGCAAATTAACAGCGCCGACCAGGGTATTCGCAACCTGAATGATGGCATTTCAATCGTACAAACTGCTGAAGGTGCACTGGCCCAAGTAAGTGAGATGGCTCAACGCATCCTTACATTGTCAATTCAGGGTACCAACGACTCGCTGTCCAGTGATCAGAAAAAATCAATCAGCTCCGAAATGCGCAAGCTGTTGGATGGGATTGACGCCATTCAAGCTCGTACAAAGTTTGGAAGCAGCACCACAACACTTTTTGCTAGTACAGCAATTAGCGTCTACAGCAGCAAAGAGTCTTCTGACGTAGTCACCATTTCCACGGGCTCACTGGCTACCATTTCAACTGCCTCTGGTGGCGCTGCTAGCACTCTAAGCACTCATGTCACCACTGCAGCTACAACTGTGACTCAAGCTGTTTTCCAAAGTATCACATCTGCTGTATCTACTTACATCACAGCCATAGATACACAACGCGGTTTATTGGGTGCAACTCAAAATCAGATGGAATACTCAGTTAACAACATTACCGAGTTGTCTGCAAACCTTGCGTCCGCTCGCAGCCGTGTGGTTGATACTGACTATGCAAGTGAAACTGCTCAATTGACCAAAGGTCAAATTCTTCAACAGGCCGCTACGGCAATGTTGGCTCAAGCCAATCAAATGCCAAACGTCATTTTGAGTCTTTTGAAATAATATTTGATTGCTCGATTTGACCTCTAATGGTCAAATCGAGTTTTCAATAGGAGAATTTACCCATGGATGCAATTTCATTTAATGCAGTCAAACCGGGTTTATTTGTAGCTGAAACAAAAGCCCCTGACACGAGTTTGAATTCTGGCGCAGCAGCAGTGTCTAAGGTTGCCAGTGTGCCACTTCCTAGATCTGATGTTGTTGAATCTAGCAAAGACTTGAAAGATGCTGCTGAATCTGCAATGCGCGACATCCAGCATTTCATTTCATCCCAAGCTCGGTCTGTTCGCATTTCAAAAGACGAAACCTCAGGCCACATGATTGTTCAGCTGGTAGACCCCGATACTGGCGAAGTCATTCGCACCCTACCTTCTGAAGAATTGTTGCGCTTGGCTCGCTCTTTTGAAATGCTCGGAAACAAAATGGTTCATCAGGTGGCCTGATTTTTGCATTTGCTAAATCATGGCCGTCACTTCCAGTTCATCTAGCACTTCACGCGCAGGCAGCTCACTCGATGTAGCTGGCATTGTGAGTGGGCTTATGGAGGCCGAAAATGTACCGGTTAACAAGCTAGACGCCAGAATCAGCAGGTCCACGGTCAAAATTACGGCCCTGGGGCAAATTAAGAGTCAGTTGTCTGCACTCAAAGCCAGCTTAATTGAGCTTCAAACGCCGGCAAATTTTTCCAAGCAAGCGGCAAAAATTAGCAATGCTTCAGTTGCATCGGCAGAAATTACTGCTACGGCCACTGCGGCCAGCTATCAAATGGAAGTAACCAGCCTTGCGCAGCCTACCATTTGGAATGTGTCTGGATTTACCACAGCAGCAGATGCGCAAGCTTGGTACGACAATGATGCGCAAGCTGCTGTTAAAACAAGTGCCGATGCCACTGTTTTTCTGAGCGATACAGGGCAGTATGTGCTTTCGCTTAAATCAAAAACAACAGGCACCGCTGCTGCATTTTCTTT
The DNA here is from genome assembly GCA_947484245.1 of Comamonadaceae bacterium. Next base: position 3,079 of record CANKOT010000001.1, on the reverse strand, counting down.
GGCGGATAACACGGTAGCAGCAGGCATTACCAAGACGCAATATCAAGCAGCCCAAAATGCTGCGTTTAAACTGAACGGCGTAGAGTTCACCCGCGCCAGCAATACGGTGTCTGATGCCATAACGGGCATTACGCTTAACTTGGCCACAACCACGGCATTGGCAACGCCCATTACCTTGACGGTATCAAACGATACTGTGTCGGCTCGGCCCAAACTAGATGCCTTGGTCAAAGCCTACAACGATTTGTATTCTTTGTACAAATCTCAAACCGCCTCCAGCATAGATACATCGTCACGAGGTGTTTTAAACAGCGACTTTGGTGTGGCCAGCATGATGCGCCAATTGCTCACTGGGCTCATGCTGCCCATGACCAACATCACAGGTGGCGCCTTAACGGATCAAACCGATTTGTCCGCTATGGGCCTGAAGCTTTTAGACAGTGGCAATTTGGCGGTAGACGATACGTTGTTGGCGGCTGCCAGCAGCACTCTGCAAACTCGCCTGGCCGCTGGCATTCGAATTGGCTACAGCAGCACCACCACCTCAGATTTGGCCTCTCAAATTGGCGACATGATTTTGAGCGGCGGCGTTATTCAAGATCGAATTGCCAGCGAGCAAAGCACACAGTCCGACCTCAACAAGCGCAAAACAGCGCTGCAAGACAAACTCATTGGTGTGCAAGCCCGCTATACCGCGCAATATGCTTCCCTCGACGCTTTGCTGTTCAAACTGCAAGGCACCAGCGACTCTTTGAAGAGCGCGCTGGATGGGCTAACCAACTCCCAGAAAAACAATTGAATTTAATAGCACCCCCTGTTTGTTAAAGGAACCCTTATGACCATGCGTGCACACCGAACCTATGCAGCAACACAGCGCGAAACCTCTGTGTCTTCCGCCAAACCAGTGGAGCTTGTGGCCATGGTTTACCAGCGCCTGCTAGATCACTTGCAGACGGGCAAAATTCAAATGGCTGAAGGTACAGATTCTTCAGAGTCTTTGACCAAAGCCATCGACCTCATTACCACCGGTCTTGAGTCTTGCTTGGACAAAGAAAAAGGCGGCGAGATTGCACAAAACTTGGCCTTCATTTACGACTGGGCCGGCAAAGAGATTATTCGTGCCCGCCTGCGCCGCGACCCCGAAATGATTCAAGGCGTGATCAATGCGTTTGTGCCTTTGGCAGAAGCTTGGCTCGAACACGCTGGCCAAAAAGACGAATCTTTTGCATCTAAGTATTTGCAGCCCGTTATGACAACAGCCAAGTCTTTGTCTAGCAAAGCGGTTGGCACCTCTTCTAGTGGCATCAATGGCATGAATGCCGCGTTTGCAGCCAGCGCCTAACGGACCAACGGGCATTTACCAAATGGCCGCTAAGCCATATCATTGCTTGGCACCATGTTTATACCTACACCAGTTCAAGAACTGCACCTGCCGCTAACGCAAAAGTTAGAGGTGGGCCCGGTGTCGCCGGTAACTGCAGTGCCCGGTGTGGCAGAAGAAGCACAATCCTTAGACAGCCGAGTAGCCTTGCAATGGACACAGCCCGTGTTTGCAGGCGCAGAGGGGCAAGCAGGACGCTCTGCACAGGCAGCCCCACTACCTCAAGCTTTGCTTCAATCGCCCAAATTGGCAGTGCCCGGGTTCCAGCCTCAAGGCGCAGATCCCGACGCATTGAAATCGGGTGATGTGCATCCCTTGTTGGCGCAAGGTTTGTCAACTTGGTTGAGTGGTGTGTTGGCCAAATCGAATGGGAATGTTGCCAACTTGATTCCATTCATGTTGAACTTGGCAGCACAGATCTCCACAAAGCCCAAAGACAGTGACCCTAAGGCCCCTTCTTCTGCAGATATCAATAGCCAACTCAAAAGTATTTACCAAGCCATTGCCAAAAGTGATGTGTTTGCAGCGCAAAAGCTGAATGAAGCCTGGCTGTCTAGGCGCGACGCCTCTTTCCAAGAGCCCAGTGCAGCACAGTTAACTCAATGGGTGTCGGCCTTAGAGCCCGACAGCGATGCAGCCGAACAAGCAACGCGCATGTTGACGCAAGGCAACATGGTGTGGCAGACCGAGTTGGTACCTGGCGTGCCCATGCGCATTGTTCGGGAAGACGCTTGGCGCAATAACCCAGAGCAAGCTGGGCAGCTTGAAAAAGGCGCCATGTTGAAAGTGGAAATCACACTTCCAAACCTTGGGCAGCTTCGAGTTGCAGGGTCTCAATGGGGGCAAGACATTAGCTTGCAGGTTTTGTATGGCAAGCCAGACGAAGATGGCAAAGTCAATTGGTCGGCCCTTGCGCCCAAGCTATTGCAAGAATTGAAAACGCAGGGGCTAACTGATGTCAGGGTAGAGCAATTGCCCGACCCAACAGCTTTGCTTTCAGACAGGGAAGCACCCAATGTCTAACTTGGGTCATGAAGAAATTTTGCAAGCAGTGGCCGTTGGCTATAAGCCCAACACGCCAGCACCTCGCGTTTTAAGCAAAGGCAAAGGCGAAATTGCCCAAGCCATATTAGACCGCGCTAAAGAGCTTGGCATTCCCACACGCAGTGAACCCAGCTTGGTGGCCTTCTTAATGGAACTAGACCTCAACGCTTGGGTACCCCCCGAGCTTTACGCAGCCATTGCCCAAGTGTTGGCTTGGGCGCATGAAGAAGACAAGAAGTTGGAAGAATCTAAATACTGATTTAAAAGAAAAGCACTCAAACCTGCAGGTTGGTGACTTCTTTGTAGGCATCAACCAAACGATTTCGCACAGCAATCATGGTTTGGAATGACAGGTTGGCTTTTTGCAAGTCGACCATCACTTCTTCCAAAGTCATGTTGCTTTGACCGGTGGAAAAACTTTGCACTTTGGCTTGCGCTACGTTTTGAGTTTCGTTGACTGCCAACACGGCTTTTTTCAAAGCTGATTCAAAATCGGGCTCGCCTGCCTTTGGCAAAGTGGCTGTTGAATTTAACTGACCCGATGCCATATCGGCCATGACTTTCATCTGGCTGGTGAGGGACTCGAGGTTAATGTTTGACATGCTATTTATCTTAATTCAATTCAATCAAAAAGAAAACCGGCTTCTTTGTAGG